>JBJXFS010000166.1:0-8538 GCA_046155625.1 Verrucomicrobiales bacterium
TCGCATCCTGCCCCCAGCTCAACACTTCACCCTTGCCGCACCCTCCCCATCGCAGTACACCTTTTCCACTCCCAGCCACCATAGCTTATTTTAGCCGCTCAGTGGCCGGACTTTCGGGTCCACCCCACAGGGCGTTCCGCGCGCGCTTCCCGGCGCATGCTTTCCGCAGACGGGGCGTTCCGCCCGAAGAGCTGGAATCCTTCCAGCAGCAGTCCGAGAGCCTTCGGCTTCCTCCGCTTTACTCAATCTTGATTTGTCGTTTATAGTTAAAGTATTGCTTCAACAGATGAAAACGCCCTGCGCACGACTGGGCGCCGAGGTTATTGGAATCGACATTGCCAGAAACCTCGTGTAAGCCGGGAACAATCGATCGACGGCTGCAAACGCATGGCACAATGGGCACGTCAATATTCAGGCCTCAGTCACGAATCCAAGGTCGCTGACTGCGAGGCGATATTGCGTGAGGCGGTGGAGCGGTGCCGGGAGAGCCAGGATTCGGACGGTTGGCCGGACTTTGCGGCGCTGGCGGGTCGCGTCTTGAGGGCGCGTCGGAAGGCATGGGGAGCCGCCTTGTCGCGGCTGGAAGAGCCGAGGACGGGAGCGGTGCCTCAAGAGCGCATCGACCGACTCCGCGGCCGAATCGCCGAGCTCGAGGCGGGCGGAGTGGCTGGGATTCTGCGTGAATTCGCGGTGGCCGCCGAAGCGCGCGACTCGATGCCACCGTCGGATTGACCCTAAGAACCCGGATAGGAACCTCGAAAACCACGAACCACACGAAAACCAAGGCGTTGTCCAACGATCACGGTTCACGTGATGGATGATGAAGTCGTTTGTCCTAACCTAATGATTTTTCGTGTTTTTCGTGTTTTTCGTGGTTGAACCTAAGGACCGGGATGGGAACCACGAAAAACACTAAACACACGAAAAACCAAGGCGTTGGCCAACAATTACCGTCCACCTGACGGATGACAAGGTCGCTTGTTATAACTCAGTGATGTTTCGTGTGTTTAGTGATTTTCGTGGTTGTAGTGTCCCTTTTTAGGTTGAACTATTTCCCTTTTTTGGATTGACGAATTCGTCGGTCGAGTGGGAGCGAGTTGCGGGAGCGCGGCGGACGAATTAGTTTGATATTTTTATGAATCTCCTTGTGACCGGCGGGGCTGGCTTCATCGGATCGAACCTGGTTCATTATTTACTGGGACCCGCGGCGGCGGAGACCGGCCGGGCCATCGACACGGTGGTGAATCTGGACAAGCTGACCTACGCGGGTAATCCGGAGAATCTCGAGCCCGTGGCGCGGGACCCGCGGCATGTTTTCGTCCAGGGCGACATCCTCGATTCCGCGCTGGTCAAGCGGTTGCTGGCCGACCACGCGATCGACGCCGTGATGCACCTGGCCGCCGAATCGCACGTCGATCGATCAATCGACGCCCCCGAAGACTTCATCCAAACGAACTTCGTCGGCACCTTCCGGTTGCTGGAGGCCGCCCGTCACCATGCCCGGACTCGCGATGGATTCCGCTTTCTCCATGTCTCGACCGACGAGGTCTTTGGCACGTTGCGGCCCGAGGACCCCGCCTTCTCGGAGTCCACCCCATACGCACCCAACAGCGCGTATTCCGCCAGCAAAGCCGGCAGCGACTTCCTCGCCCGCGCTTACCACCACACCTACGGCCTCGACGTCGTCACCACCAACTGCTCGAACAACTACGGCCCGTACTAGTTTCCCGAGAAACTCGTCCCGCTCATGATCCGCAGGATCACCCGCGGCGAATCACTCCCGGTTTACGGCGATGGTCAGCAAATCCGCGATTGGCTTTACGTGGAAGATCATTGCCGCGGCCTGTTCCTCGCCCTGCTCAACGGCCGCGCGGGCGAAACGTACTGCCTGGGCGGCCGGTCCGAAAAACCTAACCTCGACGTCGTCCGCACCCTCATCTCGCTCGTCAGCGAAAAACTCCCGCCAGATCGACGGAAATCGCCCGACCAACTCATCACTTTCGTCCAAGACCGCCCCGGCCACGACCGCCGATACGCCATCGATTGCTCGAAGAGCGAACGCGAACTCGGGTGGAAGCCGAAGGAAAACTTCGCCTCCGGCATGGCCCGCACCGTGGATTGGTACTTCGACCACCAAGACTGGGTCGAACGCATCGAGGCCGGCACCTACCGCCAGGAACGCCTGGGCGTCGGCTAGGACTCGGCGTCCGGCGCTGCCCGCCCCTCGCCGCCGCCTCCTCCATCCGCATGGCTCCCGTGGCTCACCCGAAGAAAAGGGACTTTTGAACAACCACGAAACACACGAAAAGCCAAGGCATTGCCCAATGATCGCCGTCCACCTGATGGATGAGAAGGTCGCTTCTCCTAAGTTAATGAGTTTTCGTGTGTTCCGTGTCTTTCGTGGTTGTTCCATCGTCCTTTTTGGGATTAATGGAGTTGCGATAAACCATGCCCGCATCCTTTGGGCGGGTGCATGGTTGAGCATCAACACTTTGACATTTCGTGTGTTGTGTGTCTTTCGTGGTTCCCATCCCGGCATTGAGGGTCACCGTTCAAACACGCGATGCGGGGCTGCGTGCATCACGCTTCCACCGCCTACGAGCCCAGGAGGTCTCGTCCCACCTCGATTGCTGTCGCACCCCCCTCCCCGCTCAGCACGATCTGCGTTTGCAGGATCTGGCGTCCTCTGACCGACACCACTCCTTTGGCCTGAATCAGCGAGCCAAGGCGGCCGAGGATCTGAACCCCTAGTTCCAGCGTCTCTCCCGGCACCGCGCTGCCGGTGATTTTCGCGGCGCGCACGGCGGTCAGGCGCATGTCGTCCAGCGGAGGCAAAGCTGGATCGCACTGGGCCGCCACCCCGGCCAGTTGAGCCACCGCCTCGATCAAAATCACGCCAGGCACCATGGGAGCGCCGGGAAAATGGCCAGCCAAAAACGCCTCGTCCCCGCGCACGCGGTAACGACCGCTGGCGGATTTCCCCGGATCCAGCGCGGTCAACGAATCGACGAAACGAAACGCCGGCCCGTGCGGTAATGCAGCCAGTGCGTGAGTCAATGGATCGCGAGAAGCCATGGGGGAAGGTCGATTAAACCTAAACAAGAACTGATCTACCACGAAAGATACGAACCACACGAAATGACGCGCCGAATCAGCCTCGGTCGTTGGCTTCACCCTGGGGATTCTCCCAATCCCATGGGTGTTGGGGCCGAGCCGGGTTCGATGAGCGGTCGCAACCCGAGGAGGCGGCGGGCGTCTTCCAGGATCAAGTAGAGGCACGGGACGAGGCAGAGCGTGATGACGGTGGCGAAGAGCCCTCCGAATCCGAGGGCCACGGACATGGGGACAAGGAAGAGCGCCTGAAGGTCGGTTTCCGACATGATGGGAAGCAGGCCGACGAAAGTCGTCACGCTGGTGGCCATGATCGGCCGGAAGCGATGGATGGCGGCGCGCCAAGCCGCTTCGCCGAGCGGTCCGCCGAGTCGTCGTTCGCGATTGATGCGGTCGACAATGATCAGGCTTTCATTGACCACCATGCCCGCGAGCGCGATGCAACCGCACATGGTCATGATGGAGAATTCCATGCGCAGCAGCAGGTGACCGCCGACCGCTCCGACCAGCCCGAATGGGATGACGCTCATGACAATGATCGGCTGGAGGTACGAGCGCAGCGGGACCGCCAGCAGCACAAAAATCCCAAAGAGCGCAAAGATGGCGCCCACCCCCATGTCGCGGATGTCCTGGCGCTGGCTTTTCTGCTCCCCCTCGAAACTCCACGTCACCCCCGGGAACACGCGGCCGATCTCGGCAAGGTGGGTGGCAGTCAGTTGAGCCACGATCGTCTGGGCATTGGCCTCCGGGTCGCTGACGTCCACATCCGCGGTGATGATCACGGACGGGCGCCGGTCGTAGCGGGTGAGGGTCGAGTATCCACGCCCGGCATCGGCGCGGGCCACTGCGTCAAACGGCACCTCGGCGCCGCTGGCCGTGCGGATCTTCATGTCCGCGAGGTTTTGCAGCGATTCGCGTTCATCACGGGGATAGCGAACCATCACTTTGACTTCATCTCGCCCGCGCTGCAGCCGTTGCGCTTCTTCTCCGTAAAAACTCTGACGCACCTGCCGCGAAATGTCCTCCAGCCTCAAGCCAGTGGCTTCCGCTCCGGGCTGAAGCGAGAGCTTCATCTCGCGCTTCCCATCGCGTTCGCTGCTGAAGATATCGATCACCCCGCGATACGTCGCCAGCTTTTCCTGGAGCCATTCACCGGCGCGATTGAGTTGCCTGCGATCCGGCCCGCTCAATTGGATTTCAAAGGCCACCCCGCCCCGCTCACTGTTCGTGCGGAACGTCAATTCCACCGCTCCCGCGATCGGGCCGGTGAGTTCGCGCCACTTCGCTTCCAATTCGCGCGCCTTCACTGTGCGCTCGGCCGCCGGCACTAATTCGACAGTCACTTCGCCGAGGTGGACCGCCTGACTGCCGCTACCGGCCCACGGGCTCGTCTGGAACGGCTGACCGCCTATGGTCGAATGAATGTGCCGGAAAATCGGGCGTCCGCCTTCGGTGCGGTAATTTCGAGCGAGTTCCTGGGCGGCCGACTCGATGCGCCGCACGGCGGCCGCAGTCGTCTCTATCGGCACTCCCTCAGGCAGCGTCAGCCTCGCCGCAATCATGTCGCCCTCCACAACGGGAAAAAAAACGAAGGGCACCCAGCCCGCCCCCACCACGCCGAGCGTCACCATCAAAAGCGCCAGGAACCCGGAAGCCACGACGTAGCGCCAGCGGAGGAACCTCTGGATCATCGGCCGGTACCAGGAGTGGGCGAGCCAGTCGAGCCCACGCGCGACGTGTTCCTGCATTCGGTCGATCCATCCGAGCCGTTCACCGGCCAAGCGCCGTTTCAGCGTGGCCAAGTGGGCGGGCAGGATGAGTTTCGATTCGATCGTGGAGAACAAGAGTGTCGGGATGACGACAAGCGGGATGTTGCTCCATATCTTTCCGCCCACTCCCTGCACCATGAGCATCGGCGTAAAGGCCATGACCGTTACCAAGACCCCGAAAATCACGACCATCGCGACTTCCAGCGTGCCGCGGGACGCGGCCACCCGCGGTTCTTCGCCCAATTCGTGGATTCGATGGTACACGTTCTCCCCGATCACGATCGCGTCATCGACCACCACGCCCAGCACCAGGATGAACGCGAAGAGCGAGATCATGTTGATGCTGATGCCGAAGAATGGCATCGCGAAAATTCCCGCCGCCACCGAAATCGGGATGCCCAGCGAGACGTACCACGCCAGCCGCGGCTGCAAGAACAACCCGAGCACAATCACCACCAGCAGAAACCCCTGCAGGCCGTTCGAGAACATCAGGTTCATCCGCCCTTCCAGCAGCACCGATTGGTCGTTCCAAATCTCCAGTTTCACCCCAGGCGGAAAATTCTCCGGGGCCCGCCGCACATAGTCCCGGACCAATTCCACCAGGCGCAGCGTGTCCTCCTCTCCCGTCCGGAAAACATTGACCAGCACCGCCGGCCGCCCGTCAAAACGCGAAGTGAGGTCTACGTCCTCGAATCCATCGATCACCGTGGCAATCTGGCCGAGCGTCACGCTCGACCCATCCGGTCGGGTGACCACGGTGATGCCTTCGAATTCCGGCGCGGTGTATCGGCGCGCCTGCGTCCGAATCATCACTTCACCCGCATCAGTACGGACTGAACCGGCCGGCAGATCGAGCGAAGACGCGCGAACCGCATTGGCCACCGACTCGATAGTCAACCGGTACGAACGCAGCGTGGATTCGCTCACCTCGATGCTCAGTTCGTAGTTGCGGACACCGGCGATCTGGACCTGGCTGATGCTGGCCGGGCCGTTGAAGAGTTTGTTGAAAAACCGATTGAGCCGGGTCAGCACGCCCCCGCCCGCGTCCGGCGAGAGTTGATACGTCATCAGATCGTCACGCACCTTCTCGGCGAACCGGCGCAGCGTCGCCTCGTCGGTCTCGGCGCTGATGGCCAGACTCAGTACTTTGCTCTTGATGAGCAACTCCTCCAACACCGGTTTTTCCGCCTGCTGGGCAAACGTGTCGATGGCATCGACGCGCGTCTTCAAGTCCGCCATGACCGTGCGCGTGTCCATGGAGGGTTCGACTTCAACCACCACGGTGCCGACGGATTCGTTGGCGAAGCTCCGGACGTTCTTGATGCCATTGACCCCCTGGATCGCTTCCTCGATGGGTATGACCACCCCCTTCTCGACCTCATCCGGCGAGGCGTTCGGAAACGGCACCACGATCGACACCATGCCCAGCGCGGTCTCCGGAAAGATTTCCTTCCGCATCTTGAACCACCCCGCAAATCCCGCCGCCAGCATCAGCGCCATCAGGAGGTTCGCCGCCACCGGATTCCGAGAAAACCATATCACGAGCGAACTCATGACGCGTCAGGCTCCGGGCCCGTCCGACCCATCCGGGGTCTTGGCCTGGGCGGGCGGCTGAGCCGGCGCCGCCTCACCCGCCGGCCGTTCCTTCAGCACCTCAACCGGCATTCCCTCGACCACCGCGGCCAGCGCGGTGAGCACGACCCGGTCTCCATCGCGCAGCCCGTCACTCACATGCACCGAAGCCGTTTCCTGCCAGGCCACGGTGATCGGCCGAAACCGGAGCGTGCCCGCATCGTCCACCACAACCACGCGATCCGGTCCGTTCAGCGCGCGCCGCGGCACGGTGGCCACCGCCTCCAACGTGCGCCCGCCCACCCGCGCTTTCACAAACAATCCCGGCGTCGGCGCCGGATCGGGCCGCTCGAGCCGGGCGATCAGGGCCGTGCTGCGCGTCGCCGGATCGACGATGCCTTCGGTCCGGACCACGGGGGCCGTCCACTCGCTCACGCCATCACTCAATACGGCCACGGGTGCCGCGGACAAGTCGATGAACGCCGCCTCATTCACGCTGACGGGCAGGCGGATTTCAAAGACATCGGATCGCCACAATTCGGCCAAGGGAGTTCCCGGAGTCACGTAGTCGCCCACATCGGCGCGTTTCGCCTTGATCAAGCCGGGATACGGCGCCCGAATTTTCGTCCGTTCCAGGTCACGACGAGCCTTGTCGAGCGCTGCTTCGGCGGCCGTCTGCCGCGCCCCCGCCGCCGCCAAATGCGGTTCACGCAGCACCAACGGCCCCGGAGTTTCACCCGGCTCCAACCGCGCCCAGTCGCGCCGCGCCTGGTCCGCTCGCGCTTTTTCGTTCGCCAAGGCGAGCCGCGCCTCGGCCAGCGCCCCCTCGGCCTGCGCCACTGCTGCCTCAAAGTCCGCCGGATCGATTTCCACCAGCACATCGCCCTCCGCGAACCGGCCGCCGACCACGAAGCCGGGTGAAACCGCCAGGATGCGTCCGGCCAGTTCGCTGGCGGCCTTGGTTTCAGTGACCGGCGCAACAAACCCCTGGGTCAGCACCTGCACTTGATGGTCAGCCAACGACACCGTCAGCACCTCCACCGCGGTCCGCCACTCCGTCCGCTCGGCCCGAGGCGGATCCTGACGCAACGAAAACATCAGTGCGCTCGCGGACACCCCCGCCCCCAGCACCCCGACAGCCACAAGCCCGTGCAGCCATCCGCGGCGGGCGGAAGACGACGCAGCGGGCGGCAAGCCGGTTTCAGAATCCATCGTGGGAGCCCGACTATCTTAATCAATTCTGGACGGATCAAACCGATTTAGTAGCGGCGCCCATCGGGACACGACGGATTTTTGTTCGGGCAAGAAATGCTTGTAAACCTAGAAAGGGACGTTTCAACCACGAAAGTCACGAAACACACTAAAAATTACTGAGTTGGAACTAACGGTCTTGTCATCCATCAGATGGACGGCAATTGTTGGTCAACGCCTTGGTTTTTCGTGTGTTTCGTGTTTTTCGTGGTTCCCATCCCGGTTTGTAGGATAAAACGGCGTGGTGGCTGAGGGCGTCGCTCTTGAGAGCGGTGCCGGTTGATTATCCATTGTTCGTGGTTTCGCGTGAACGGAGCGAGGAGCGGAAAATCATTTCGCCCCTCATCCCCACCGCACCAACTGCCAGCCGATGAGGGCCAGCAGCGCGACCATTCCCAAGCCGGGTGTGGCGGCGAGCCACCGCACCCACCATCGGGCCCAGCCGCCGAATCGTCGACTGGCCACCAACGGGCTGAGGAGCAAGGCCACGCCCGGCCCGAGAAACCACAGGTTGCGATGGGCCCACACCGCGACCAAAAACCCAAGGCCCACCGCGACTTCGAGCGCGTACACCGCCCAATGGTTCGGGTTGTAGCCGCTGGTGGGTTGAATCGATGGCTTGGCGCCTCGCGATGCTCCGTCGGCCGTTTCCTCCGCGGCATCGTTGGTGACGCGGAAGGTGGCTTTTCCGGTGAGAAAAAAGGCCAGGGCCGACAGCGATTCGGTCACCAGGCCGGCGAGGTAGGTGAAGGTGGAAGCCAGAAAGTAGCCTGGGAGGTCACGCCATCGGAAGGTGGCGGGCGCCCGGCGGGACATCCCTTCGATCGCGAAACAC
>JBJXFS010000174.1:0-5857 GCA_046155625.1 Verrucomicrobiales bacterium
AGGAACGCGCCGGGAATTTTCGGCTATGGATCAATGGGGTGGATCGGACTGCCAACCTGCAGCCGAACGTCACCGGCTGGGGGATCAACACCGACTTTGCCAAAATTGGCGGGCGAAGGGACGATCCCACAGATACGACGACGCATTCGGGCGCCCAAGACGAGGTGGCGATCTGGCTCAACCGTGTGCTCACGCCCGCCGAGGTGGCCGCGCTGTGGAGGGCGGCCCGGCCGGAGCTGCCCGCCTATCCAAAGCGGGTGATTGCCCTCAATCCGACTTATTATTATCAACTTAATGAAACGGTGACCGACAGTGGCGTCGCCGATGCGATGGGCAATGCGCCTGCACCCGGCACCTACAACGGCGACTACCTCAATGGCCCATCGCTGGTGGGGGGACCGGGAGCAACGGAGGTCTTTGGCGCCACGCCGGTGCCAGGGCTCGGTGGAATGTCGAATGTCGCGCATTACAGCAACAACGCCGGTCACATTATTCTGGGTGACAATTCGTTGTATGGGGCGAACGCCATTACGGTCGCTTTGTTTTTGAAGGCGGGCGGCTCCCAAGGCGGAGACCGGATCTTTACCAACAACTTGGTGGACCCGACAAAGAGTTTTCAAATTGTGACTGGCAATGATGGGTTGGTATTGGCGGTGGATCCGAGTGCTACCGGTGTGAACGCCGAAAGAACCCTCTTCCTGGAGGACAACAGCGGCCCCGACCGCCGCCTGATCGATCCTAATGCCGGCTGGTTCCATGTGGTGGCCTCCACCTTCGGCACCACGGGACCGGAGCGGGCAGGCAACTTTCAGCTCTTGATCAACGGTGTGAATCGCACCGCCAATCTGCAACCCAACGTGGTGGGCTGGGGAGTGGAGACGGATTTCGCCAAGATCGGCGGGCGCGGCCCCAACGCCACCGCTCCGCAAACTCATTCGGGCGCGCAGGACGAAGTGGCGATCTGGTTGAACCGCGCCCTCAGTGAGACGGAGGCGAAGTCACTCTGGTCGGCCGCCACCGGCTCAGGGGGACCAGTCGCCCCGCTCCGAATCACCCAAGTCACCCGCAACCCAACCACCGCCGATCTCACCCTTGTTTTCTCGTCGGTGACTGGATCGACCTATGCGGTCGATCGCTCCTCAAATCTGGCGGCCTGGACCGAACTGACCAAGACCCTCATGGCCACCGGGGCCGAGACCACCTATACGGACAGCTCGGCCGAGGTGCATGCCGCTGGGTTGTTCTATTATCGGGTGCGGAAGGTCCAATAGCCGGACCCACCGCCCTCTTCGTCAAAGACGTTTTCGACGGCGGCCGTGAGCATGATGGAGTCGCGGAGTTTCCATTCCGCGCGCACGGCCGCGACCGAGTGGCCTGGGGTGCCACCCAGGCGGGATGCACTGGGTGTCGGCGCAGTCACCGGCATTCAAGCGGTCGTCACGGTCGACGAGTGGCACGCTGCCTTCGAGCCTGGATTTTTCATCGGTGCTGGTCGAGCGCAGGCCGGCGAGGCTGGTGGCGGGGAGTGGAAGAAACTGATTGGCTGGGACGTGACCGAAACCCTCGATCTGAAGCTGCTGGCGTTTATCGTGGTGCAGACCAAGCGGGCCAAGTACGCCTGCCCCGCTTGTCCCAATGAGATGCCGTCCAGTCGCCATGCTTTTCGCGTCGCCGATCCACCCAGCGCTGCGCCTGCCACGGACCGCCGACCGCCGCGTTTGGCGCCGATCCGGACCGGTGAGACGCTCGCCCACTAAGCGAGAGGCTTATCGAGGTGAACCCGTTGGATGTATTGCCAGAACGCCTCCATGACAACGTTGGTCGCGGTCGGTGGCAAGTCCACGCCGCATCGGGCGGCGGCAGCACCGTGGTCCTCGTCGTGAAATGCCACGGCCATGTTGGTTAACGGGTTCCGGTGCATCGGGGTGATGACGGGGGCGTTTCACCCACCATGCCGGGCGATGGTGCGCCGCGAATACAGGCGCGGGGCTCGGCGAAACCGACAAGCAGAAGCGGGCCGCGGATTGGATACGGGCCCCAAGGTCGATCAAGGAGGCTCGCTGAAGCGAAAGCGATAATACGATTGATCGCCGTCCGGAGGCAGCATGAACTCGTAGGTTCCGCCATGAGCCGCGGCCGCGACGCTGCGCCAAGTCACCCAGTCAAGCAGATCGACCGAGCCTTGCAGTTCGATGTGCAGGTCGTGAACGCCGGTGACTTTGGAGAAGCGGATCGTCGGCGCGCCATTAGGCCCAAACGTGATGCTGGCGCTATCCCCCATGGCATAAATCATGGCGGGCAACTGGCCATCGCGTAGCATGAACGGGTCGGCCACTCCCAGAGCCTCAGACCAGGCGGTGAGTCCCGGGCCATGGGTTTCGGCGCTGACGCTGGGAGCCCAGGCGACGTGAGGACGGAAATTAAGGGCACGCGCGCGATAGGTGTATTCCGTGGCGGCCAGGAGCCCGGCATCCAGATGGCTTGTGGTGTTTTGCGGGAGTGTGACCAGCGGCACGAATTCTCCGTTCGCATCGGCCCGTTCCAACAAAAATCCCATTTCGGTCAGGGATTCATCCGACCAGGACAGGGCGATGGAATTCTGGCTTTGCGGCGTGGCCGCGAATTCGGCCACGCGTGGAGGTGGGGGTCCATCGAATGGAAATCCCACGACGTCGCCAAAGAAGATTGGTTGTGGCGGGATCGAGGAACCGACCAGGCCCACCGGCAACTGTGGGGGCGAATTCTGCGGCAGGACATGCATTCCAAGCGGTGACCAATTCCAACCATCCGGCGATCCCTGCGCGAGAAGTTGTTGGCCATGGCGAACGAGACCCACCCATAATGGGGCCGGCTGCACCGGCTGACTTTGCACGACCATCAATGGTTGGTTGGGCTGGGGGCGCACGACGAACTGAAGCATGTTTTGACGGATCATCACTGCGGCCAAAGACGCCTGGGGTTCGAGGCCCAAGCGGACCATTAAGCCGGCGGATTGTCCCGCTCCGAGGGTGTTCGGGAAGAGAACGCAGCTCACCGCGAAGTCACCGGAGATGCGCTGGAAGGCGTAGGAAACCTGATCGGCATTTCCCCCCAACCCCTGACCTGAGGCGACGAGGCGCACCGATTGTTCCAAGGGCTCGATCAGCGGCATGGGACCCGCTCCGATGGGCGCGCCTTCCCAGCCCATGGGCGCGGTGCCACCCGGTTGCGGTGGCTGGACCTCGAAGTCCACCGTCAGGGAGTCGTTGTCGTGGTTGAGATCGCCAGGCAAAACGCCTGCGAAAGTAGCCGTGTAAGGGCCTGATTGTTCCGGGGTCCACGCCGAAAACTCCACGGCGCGCGTTTCATTCAAGCCCAGCGGCTCGACCTGGAGCGTTTGGTCAAGCACGATTTGGTTTTCGATGTCGCGGATGGAGAGCAGGATCGTTAATTTTTCCGTCTCGTGTTTGCCGGCATTGCGGACGGTGATGGCGGGCGACAGCGTCATGCCCTGGGGGAGGGCCAATGAGAATTCTGGCGCGCCGTCCAACGACGCGTCGTATTCCGCTTGTTGGAAACGTCGCTGATCGAGCTTGATGATGTTTTCGGCGCGCTGCAAATCGTCGGCCAAGGTGTTGAGGTGAAGCACGAGCCGCACGTGCTCGCATTCGCGGTAGTTGCGCAGATCGTCCAAGGGGATTTCCACGTAACGCCTTTTGCCATCCGCGAGGAAGCTGGGTCGTTGGATTTTGATGCAGAGTTGTCCCATGTTTCCCACGCGGCGCGTCCCCTCGACATGGGCAACGACGGGCGTGGTCACGTCGGAGGGGGAAAGATCTCCGTCGGTCAAATTCACAGCCCCGTCCGGATCATCGACGGTCACCTCCTCCGAGATCCAAGTGCAGGCATTGACGGTGGGGGCTGCGGTGGCGTTGCGAGGTCGCTTGAGAGTGCGCTTCCGGCAGTAGAGCCAGTTGGGCTCGAGCGTGTGAATCTTGATGGTGCGCCGGTCGCCGCTGACCGATTCCACATGGGCCATGATGCGGGCCGTCGGTTTCTCCGTCGCGGTGGGCGGGCCGCTCATGGGGATCGGTCCTATGGGCACGCCGTCCGCCGTCGCCGCGCCGAAAGTGGCCATGAATTCGATCCACTCGCAGGGGCGGTAAGTACGATCGACGGTAATGCGTGTTCGATCGATCCGAACTTCCCGACTCTGGCACCGCATGAAAACAGGATCCCAGAAATGCAAACGCACGCTGGTGGATCCCGGACCAAATGATTGCTCGACGTGGGCACGCACCTTCAGGTCACCGCTGCGCCAGCCGGTGGGATGCTGCTTGTCTGACTGATCGATCGGCATTTTTTCCCAGGCCGATTCGGTGGCCATGTCCAGCGCGTCGCCCGGGTCCGCACCCGCCAGAACGGCTTCCCAATCTTCGTTAAATCCTTTCAGCCAATCGCCGTTGTCCTGCATGGCCCCCCCTTGCGGGAAGACGGCATCGGAATAGGATTTTTCTCCCGAGCGACAACTCGCATAGACGGCTTTTACGTTTGGGCAGGCGGACAATTCATCGATGAACGAACCGCTGTGGCAGGCGAAGATGACCACGCGCACGCAGCAGGCCGGATCCTTGGCCGCCGCGCCGATCCATTCACAGAGCTGCCGTGGCGTCAGAATGCGCTTGGTGCGATTGGCCTCAAGGCTGAAGACGAATTGGTCTTTCTTGCCGTGGCCCATGAGCATGATGGTGATGTTGTCACCCGCGCCGCAGTTCAACCCGCGCAACTTGCTTTCCAACGAGTCGCGATTGTCCGCGCGCTCGCTCTCGCCATTGGGCGGTGGGTATTTTTTGTCGAAGACTTCTTTGGCCTTGTCGATCCGCTGGTCGATCAGGCCGTTCATGTCCGACTCCCCTTGGCCGAAGCCACCGTCCACGAAGATGCCCACGTCCTTGGCCTGAGCCACCAGCGAAACCAACCCGAACAGCAAAATCACGGCAGGTTTCATCGAGCCTAGATAGGTTTGGGTTACTTGGTGTCGCGGGTGGAGAAAATTCGGAGTTCCGGTTTGGCTTTGACCGCGTCACGGCTGAAGAGAGCCGCGCCGTTAATTTCCGGCCACCACTCCTGGACCACCACCTTGGCGGCACCCGTTTCCAAGTCGATGTAAACGAAGCGCACGGAATGAGCGAAGAAGGCCGAGGGATCATCGTCAATGTAGCCAAACCACGCTCGATTCGTGACGGTGAAGGCGCGTGCTTCCTCCGCGAACGGCACGACAGTGTCCCCCACTTTCAATGGCTCGAGCGTGAGATACGCCACGGCCTCTCGTTTCAGCGTCGTGGGCGAAAGCACGCGATGGAGGATGTCGATGGCCTGTTCGCGGGTCACCTCGGCGTTCAGCGACAGGGGGCTTAGGATAAATAAGATCCCAAGAAGTAAGAGTCGTGTCATGGCGGCGTGAAGGGCGGGAAGGGGACAGATTGAGGCGGGTGGTCCAATCGAATGAATCGACAGAATTTATTGTTATGAGTGTATTCATAAGATGAGCTTCCATGCCGTCAACGAAAAAGGAGAAGTGATGGGGTTGAGGCCTGGCAGTTCCGTCTGACGTCTCAAGCCGTGGATTGGCAGAGAGAAAGCCACATGGCGCGAATCTGATGGAGCCGAAGGCTAGGGACGCTGTCAGTCAGTTTTGCTCGCCTTCTTCCTCGTCGTCCTCGATGTCCCTCACCACAGCCCACTCGGGATAGGGCGCATCGCCGCCTTTCATGGCGTTCCACAGGATGCGGTTGAGGGTGTCCTCCGGCGCCTTATCCACTTCGCGGAAGTTCAGTTCCTCTGACCGTTCGGCGTCGCGGCGCAGGACCGGGTGGCT
>JBJXFS010000176.1:0-4393 GCA_046155625.1 Verrucomicrobiales bacterium
GGTTCCACACCCAAACTTGCGCGGGTTCTTGTGCTAAAAACCCGGATGGGAACCACGAAAAGCACGAAACACACGAAAAACCAAGGCGTTGCCCAATGTCACCTGTCCAGAAAGCCGCTTTCACCACCCAAGGGGCAACGCCCCGCCCCATACCAGCCCAGGCCAGCGGCCCAGGAAAGAGACCCAAAAAGCAATGGCGGGCCTTCGGCCCTGCTGGGGCGGCCGCACCGGTAGCCTCCCAACAATGGTGAATAAGGGCCGATTTTTTGAGTCGCTGGTGCGCGAGGATCGCACAGGGAAAGTCGAGGACGAGTGGCGCAAAGGAGGGATGGCTATAGCTGACGAACCATCGTGTGGGCGGGAAAGGCCTGTTCACGATGCTTGGAATCGTCCTCGTCCTCGTCCTCGTCCTCGAGGTGGCCGCTCCCCTCACCGCCCTGCCACCCACGCCTGTGACTCTCCCTTGTCCACCTGATGGATGAGGAGGTCGCTTGTCCTAACCCAATGACTTTTCGTGTGTTTCGTGACTTTCGTGGTTCCGATGTCCCTTTTTGGGTTCACCAGTGGCTTCGCCTGACATACCCCGTCGATTGCGCCTCTTCCGGCGGTCCAACTCACCGCACCCGCCTCATCGTCAGGCATCTCGCTCGGCGCGTCGTATTTGTGTTGCTAAGAACGGATTGTGTGTCGCTACGTTTATGGGGCACCCACCGCCACGCGGTCCGCGTGGCTTAGATTCTGCTGCCTCAGCCAGGCCAAGGCGGAGTCATGGTCTCGCTGCCTCCACTTTGGGAAAAGTTCGGCCAGCCTGCGGCCGCGCTTTGCCTCATCGGCGATGACGACACTCCAGGTCAGTGCGGCCTCCGGATCGCTGTCGAAGGTTCCCCTCACAAATTCGCCGAGGAACGCATCGCGGAGCGCGCCAGCGGGCTGCGCCGCCAGCCACTGGCTCGCGGCTGGAGCGTCGTGCTCGCTCCACCGGCTCCCGGCCTCCCGGAAGACCGCCGTTTGCGCCTCGCCGGCGGGAAGCTGTGAGGCAAGCCGAATGGCATCAAGGGGGCGCAATTCGTCGCCATTGCGCAAGTGGCTTTGGGCCAATGCCTTAATCCACGGCTCGCGGGTGGCGGCGTCCGGCATTTTATCCAGCAAGGCCTCGGCACGCTGGTGGTCGGACATCACTGCGCCTATCGCCACTTCCTGGAGCAGTTCATCGCGTGCCGCGCCGGCGGGCAAAGCAAGCACGGCAGAGGCAGGCTCTTCTATTTTGAAGCTCCAGCCGTTCAGGATGTTCCTCAGTAAGATTCGGTCCTCAGGTGACTTCAGGTCCACGAACGCAGCCGCTTCGCTCCAGGCGCTTTCCTTCGGAAGCGCGGACAAGGCACCCTGCAAAAGATCGGCACGCTGGCGTGGATCGGGCTCGGCGCGGGCAAAGGCGATAGCCTCCTGCGGATTGGAGGCGGCCCACTTCCGGAGCACTTCTCCTATGAGACGGCTCCTCTCGGATTCATTTTTCCACTCTCTGGCGCGCGCGAGCGCGCTCTCCGGGTCTGTCTCTGCGAGCACGGAAAATACGGCTTCAGGCCCGAGTCGGCGAGCAAACCCGGGCGGGCCGCTTTCGACAAAGGCGAGCGCTCCTTCCGGATCGCGGCGTGCCCAGACGCGGCAAACCTCGCGTGCCAGGTAGTGCTTCAACTGATGCGAGTCCACTCGGTCGACCGCACGAGCGGCGGCTTCGGGGTCCGCCTGAGCCCACCGGGTGAAGGCTGCCATGGCGATCGGCTCGATGAGAGCATCCGAGCGCACCGTATTGACCAGCTCCACGAGGCGCAGGAAATCTTCCGAGGTCCGCGCGGCGAGAAGGAGGCGCTCGGCAGCAGCGAGCAGGCCGTGCTCCGGAGTGTTGCCGGCCATGGCGTCGCGAAAACCCGCGGCGGCGGCGGTGAAGTCTTCTTCCGTCAGCGGATTGGGCGTCGGGCCGGAGTCTTCCGCAGACTTCGCCGACTCCGCCCTCGGCGGACCGAGTGATGCGTGCATCCCGCCGCGGGGTACGGAGCCTGGCGCCCATCGGCGGAGAAGGCATCCGAGGGCAAAGGCCGCGCCGATGGCAAGCGCAGCGGCGAGCCAGCGTGCGAGGCTGGGAGTTGTCAGGGAGGTGGGTGTCATTGTATGCCGGAATTCTCAGAACCACTCTTTTCCAAGTCCGCGAGCACCCGGCCGCGCACCGCCGCACTCACGGACGGAGATGTCGCAAGCCATTCACTGCAGGCTTCGCGGTCCTGCCCCCACCAGCCGCGGGCCACATGCTCGGCGTAGGCATCCCGCTGCGCGCCTTCGGGGAGACGGCCTGCAGCCGCGGCGGCGGTCTGTGGATCTCCCCAGGCAATGAACATGGCCACGTGGCGCAGGAGGTCCGGTGTCTGCATTTCGTCTGGCAGCCCCAGCAGGGCTTCCACGGCGGCGTGCGGATTGTTCGGCGCGAGCTGCATGAGCGCAAATTGCGCCGCATCGCGCCGGGCATGGGGATTCTCGAGTGTCGGAGCCAGCTCCACCGCGCGCAGCGGATTTGTGCCAGCCATCTGATCCATGATTTTTCCCAGCACGATTGGATGCTCATCCGGTGGAGTATTCTCCTGCGACCAGCGCAAGGCCGCCGCGGGATCGCTCTGGGTCCAAGCTTGCCGAACCAGCGTTTCCGCCAGATCACGCACGGGTCCGGCGGGTAGAGCGAGCGCGCGTGTCATCGCGTCCAGAGGGCGGATCGACGCAAGATGAGCAAGGAGCCTGGGCACCTCCGCTGTCTGCCGGTTCCCCGGCGCGGCAAACTCCGCATCCCATGTCTGCGCCGCCGCCAATGCGGCCTCGGCGTCGTGCAGCGCCCACGACTGGAAAAGTCCGACGGCACCCACGTGATCGATGCCAGCCTCTTGGTGTCGGGACGCGCGCCATGCGCGCACGGCGGGAGCGCGTACCGCAGCCAGTCCGTCGAGCGGCGCGGTTTGGCCCCAGCGCGCAAAGACGGTCTCGGCCAGGCTGAGGGCGAGTGCCGGTTGATTCACTGCCCTGACGAGTGTGAAAGCACCCGGCAACTCCTCTGCGGGCAGCTCGAAGATGAGTCGCTTCACCTTCAGCAAACCGAGCCGATCGTCCGCCGAGTCGAGCTGCGCTATGGCCGAGGCCAGCGCGGAGAGGCGCTGGCTCAGACTGGCGGCCACGGCAGTCTCAGACCGGCGGCCGCCGGCGAGCGGTGGCGGCTGGGCGCCGCTGGCAATCCTGGCGCCTGACAGTCCACCGGTTGTGCGGGGTACCGCTCGGGCTGCGACGAGCGCATTCTCCCGCCATTGCCAGCCGATGGGGAGAACGAAGGCCGCGACGGCGGCGGCGGTGGTGAATTTCGCGAAGGCCATGGTGGTGGGATAAAGGGGACTGATGACAGATGCCGCACCGCCACCTGAGGCGAGGAGGGCGACAGATTTCTGCGAAAGCGCGGCAGCCAGGCCCGCAGGAGCAGCCTCCGCCATGTGCGCGGCAAGCCCCATCGCCAACGTGGCGTTCGTGACGGCCACATCCCGGCGCCGAAGCCACCGGGTCAGCTTTTCCAGCGCCCGGCGGCAGCGTTTCTGCGCCGCCTCGGCGGTCGTTCCCAGTCGCACCGCCACCTCGCGGAACGACAGGCCCTCATAATAATGCAGCAGCACTACCTGCCGGTCCTTACCGCCCAAGGACTCCAGCCCCTCGTCGACCAGCGGCATCACGTCCTGCCATTCGGATTCTGCGGCGGTCTGCGGCTCGCGGGCCAAGAGCAGCAGGCGGTCCTGGCGGCGACGTTCCGAGCGGCGGGTGTTCATGGCAGCGAATGTGGTCGTGCGGTGCAGCCAGCCCGCCAGCCCGTGGGAGGCATCCAGTTTCCCCGCCTCGTGGGCCAGATGAAGAAAGACCCGCTGAGCCACGTCCTCCGCCAGGGGCGTGTCCTGCACGATCCGCCGCGCCGTGGAAAAGACGAGCCCCGCATGCCGCTCCACGAGCCGCCGGAACGACGCTTCACAACCCGCGCGCGCCCAGTCATCCAGCAGCGCGGCATCGCAGCGGGGCGCAGGGGCTGTCATGGTCTGGGAATTCGCGGTCACACAAACTTAAGTCCGCTCGGCAGCGAAACCGGACAAGAAAATCCTCGTTCAAAAGAATTTGGCTGTGCGGGGCCGGCGTTGACAACGGGCGCGCGAGTCAGGGGAGGAGGAAGCGGGCAGACACAGAACCGGCAAGATTGGCCACGACGGATTTTTGCACGGTTGTAAGGTAGTGTTTCACTGGATAGGGGTAGGGACGCCACATTGGATTGCGGCGCCCCTCCCACCGAACCGGACGGGCGGATTTCCCGCATCCGGCTCTCCAGTCA
>JBJXFS010000185.1:0-27023 GCA_046155625.1 Verrucomicrobiales bacterium
CGGCAATGGCGTCCACGGGCGCGGTGCCGCTTCCATTCCAGCCGAGATTGATCACGCCGATCGGAGCGCGCAGGGTGCCGCTCTGGTTGATGCGCGAGGCGTAGAGCGAGAGGGTGCCACCGCCGGAAAGCGGGAGGTCCCGCGCGCTCCCGCCGACCACCGTGATGCTGCCAGGCTGGGTGCCATCGGGGGTCGTGTAGTCGTGCGCGAACAGCTCGAACGGACGCAGCGTGGTCGGATAGACTTGCCCGGCCTCGAGCACAAGGTTTCCGGCCAGGCTCAGCGTGCCATTCCCGCGGATGTCGCCCCGCCGCGCGTTCAGGCGGACAGCGCCGATTCCCTGGAGCGACAAGTTGCCGATGTCGATGAGGTCGGCATGCACCGTGAGCCGGCCGGATCCGTAGGTCGGTGCGAGCGCAAGTTGCGTCGTGACCCCGGCGGCGTCGGTCTGGGTGAAAATGAATGGTTCCTGGCCCGGGAGGGACGGGGGCCGGAACGCCTGCCCGAGCGCGACATAAGGCGCGGCCAATCGGACGTCGTCGGTCGCATAAATCACGCCGCCGCTCGCCACTTGGAGGCGCCCCGGCATGGTGATGGCCACGGGTCCCGAAAACCGGACGTTCCCGCCCAGGGCCAGCGAATCGAAAGATCCCCCGGCCATGCTGGAGAGCGAGAATTGTCCGAGGGCCGGCAGCGGGGTGCCATCGGCGGCGACCAGCGGCCGGCCGATGCCGCGGACGACCCCGGCGGGGAGCACGAGACCCGATTGTTTCACGATGAGGTTTTCCTGCGCACTGGTGCTCGGTTCGCCGGCGGGCCGGAAGCGGCCCGACGAGACGGACAGGGAACCGCCGATGGCGGACGGCCCGCCGGGCCGCCCGATGAGCGTGGCGTCGGAGTAAAGCAGCTCGCTGCCCGTGAGCCGGATCGAGCCGCCATTCGAGTCGATGCGCACGGGAACATACTGCACGCCGCGCAACGAATTCCATGGGCGATTGGTGGTGGCGAGATACGTTGGCGGCAAGTCGAGCACGCCGGTGCTGCCGGAGACATCAAGGAGGGCGCCGCGTTCGGCCACGATATTGCCCGCAATGGTGATGGCTCCCCCCGGGGTGACTTGCCCCTGCCGCCAGCCTTTGGGATGAGTGATGATAACCGGTCGTCCCGCGGTCGACAGCGTCACGCCGCCCGCGATGTAAACCGTGGGCAACGGCGGCCCCGCCGGAATGCTGGGGAATTGGTTGCTGCCGGTCACGGTGATGGACCCTCCGGGGGCGAACACCGAGCCGGCGAGCGAGACGGTTTCGCCGCGGAAGTTCACGCTTCCGAGCGCATCGGTCCGGATGATCGATCCCCGGCCGTAGACGACGCCCCCGATCGAAAGGATTTGGTTGGCAAACGTGTCGCGTGCGCCCAGCCCTTGAAAGGTCAACCTGACTGGGGAGCGCAGGCCTTCGGGGCGCAGGAACGGGCGGAGTTGCAGTGCCCCCATCGGCGGGGCATAGGGCACGACGAGCCACCCGAGCGCGCGCGGTTCGATGACGGTATGGGCCGCGATGTTCACGGCCGGCAGGAAGCTTCCCTCCTCTTCGCCGGGCCACCCGATGCCCGTCAGCGTGAACGATCCGAATCCACCTTGGTTGAAGAAATCCGGACCGACGCGAAACGCGAGCGGATGCAGGCGCGCGCCGCCGACCTGGATCAGCTGGGCTTGGATGGAAAGCGAGCCGCCGCCGCCGCTCGCGCCCGAATACCCTTTGAGTGTCGCCGCCAGTTGCAGGCTCCCGCCATGGACTCCAGGGATCGACAGGTCGCGGCCGGTGAGGATTTCGATGGAGCCGGCGCGGCCGTAGGTGTACCCGCCGCGGGTGCCCGCGATGACGCCGCCCGACACGTCGATGCCGCTGCCGGACGCCAGACTGGCCGAATAACTCTTGATGCTGACCGAGCCGCCGTCGTTGGCAATGGGGATGTCGAAGGGCGTGCGTCCACTCGGTCGGTAATCGATGATCTGACCGGCCGCGCTCAGGACGGCGCCGGTGGCCAAGGTGAAGCGGCCGCGATCGGGATTGGGCGGAGGCAGCACGGCGCCGGGGGTCTGGGACAGGGTTTCGGCGACGCTGGGGGAAATGTTGTACGCGAGGAACGACAGCGCGCCGCCCGGGGCGATGACGGATCCGCCGATCGAGACGTTGGCGGCTTCGAAGGTGATGCTTCCCTTCACGGGAGTTTCCAAAGTCAAGCCACGGGGCACGGTGATGTTGCCATCGGGATTGCGGACGCGCAGGGCGGCGAAGCCCGCCTCGTCGAAGAGCCTCGGCGTGAGGACGACCGACGAGACACGGTCGGCGCGCAGCGGCAGTGGGTCGCCGGCGGTATCGGTGGCGAAGCCGTCGGCGGGCCGCTGACCCCCCGACTCGCGGAAGACGATGTTGGGCGGTGTCGGAGAAACGGGCGGGTCGACGGGGCCGCCTGGCACCAGTCGTTGCACCTCGAAACTCAGGTCAAGCGTGCCGCCGCGAGCGGGCGTCGTCGTCTGCCGCGGGCCGCTGATGGCCTCGGCGCGAAACAGGCCGTCGAGGGCCATGGAAGCCGCGGCCAAGGAGAGGTTTCCGGCGTTGGCACCGGAGAAATACTCGTGCTCAAAATGTTCGCCGGTCATCCAGGGTACCCGGTAGGTGCGCGTGACTCCCCACTTGGGGTGGTTCTCGACAAACTCCCCGGTGTAGATGCTGTCGTAGAGCAGGTCCGGCGTGGCGCTGGCGATGTCGACCAGCCGGCCGAACCGGAGCAGGCGTGTCGTTTTCACCGTCCCGCTCCCGTAATTCACCCAGCCAGCGGACGTGTCGATGGAGGCGCCCGGTTGTACGACGAGCGAACCGCCGGAGGCGAGCGTGATCGATCCCCCTGCCACCGTGAGCTCGTCTACCGTACGTTCGATGAGGTTGAGGTAGCCGCGCAGATCGGCCAGCGGTGTTCCGACCCATTCGCGACCGTTGTAGGTCCCGGTCTTGCGCAGGTCGACCGTGATGTCGCCGCCGCGAAAGAACGTGTCGCGCTGGAGTGGCGAGTCGGCGAGTTCCGACGACCGCAGGGTGACGGTGAGGATGTGCTGGTCGAGCGGCGCGAAGGCGTCGGTGGTTCCGGCGACGTTGATGGTGGCGTCGCGGTCGAGGTAAATCTGGCCTGAATTGCGAACGAAGGCCGTGCGGTTTTGGGGCGCATCGAGATCCCAAACGCCCGTCTCGGCGCGGACGAGTCCGTTCGGGGCGTGAAGCAGCGAACCGCGGTCGAAATGAACGATTCTCCCCCGGGCATTAAATTGCGAGCGCAGGGCCAGGCTCGCGCCGATGACGCGGTCGGGGCTGCCCCATTCCGGGAGAATACTCATGGCGCTGTGGGCGCCGATGCTCACCTGGCCGGTGCTTTGAGCCGCGCCCGATCCGCCGAAGAGAAAAGGAGGTGAGGCTTCACTGAAGACAGCGTCGAATTTCTGGTTGGCGATGGCGTTGTATTCGGCGCGCAAGTCGATCCGACCGTTCAGCGAAACAGACGTGGTGCTCGCGATCACCCCAAGTTGGTTCACGTTCTTGCCGGTCAGGGCCGCGCTCCCGCGGACGATGTCAATCAGGCCGGCATTGGTGGCCGCGCCCGCGTAGTCGCCGACCTGCCCGACGTAGGCATCCAAGCCGCGCAGGCTGGCGTCGTTGGCGCTGTGGGCGGCCAAGCCGACTTGGAGGCCGGCGGCCAGGATGGTTTGGCCATCGGGAGTGGCAATGGTGCCCTGATTGGTGACGTTGGCGCCGATCAGCGCGACGCGTCCGCCGACGTTCGCGTCCGTGGTGGGCGCGGTCAGGCTGGCCCCGGCAAGCACGGTCACGTTGCCGTATTTCCCGTCCGGCGGCGGCGGCGGCGGCGTGAAGGGCGTGTCCCCCGTCTGAGGCAGACCGGAAAAGAGAAACTGCACCGTGCTCGACTGGTTGAGCAACCCGCGCTGGATCAAGTTATCATTGATCGGAAGAGACGAGGCCACCAGCGTGTGCGCGTTCACCTGGCTGGCGCCGCCGAAGATGATGCCATTCTGATTGACGAGGTAAATCTGCCCGTCCGCGTGCATCGACCCCAAAATCTGCGACGGCTGGCCGCTCGGATCGTTGACCTTGTTGAACGCAATCCATTGGTTCTTGTTGGCGCCGCCCGCCGATTGGTCAAATCGCAGCGAGGTCTCGCGGCCAACATTGAACGAATTCCACGCCAGCAGCGCCTGCTGCGCCGTCTGCTTGATCGTGACCTGGGCCGCTGCCGCCCCGCCCGCCCCCTGCTGCACCGGATTGAGCGCCCCGATCGGCGACCCAGCCAAATGCAGCCCGCCCGGGCCCAGCCCGTTGGGGACGGCAGGCAACAAAGCGCCCGGCACCGCTGGGTTCGGCAAGGGGGCGGCGGATCGGACGGCCGCCGCCCGGGCCGCCTGTTGCATCGCCCGGGCATCTTGCACCGCCCGCGTCGTACGCGCCAGCGTGTCGCGCGCCGTGGCCCGCGCTTTCGCGGCCTGCGGCGGGGCCGTGCCACTGCCCGCCTGCGGCGGCACCCCGCGCACGTTTGCCGGTGCCCCGCCCCGCAAGATGTCGCCCGACCACACCCATCCAGCCCCGGGCCAGCCGGCCACCGCAAGGATGGCCGCGCCTAAGGCAAATCGTTTAATAACAACGCCGTGAGCGTTTTTGAAACGTGGCGGGGGAAGCAAGCGGATCGGCCGTGATGGGTGGACTTAATTCTTAGCCCATGGCCGTCACTTGCCCCGTCGCTTTCCTGTGACGTTTTTGTCATCATCCGTCAGCGGCTTACCACCATCCGGCGCCGTGGTAGCGGTGGTTGAAGATCCATTTTCGATAGATGGTTTCGAGGCGGAAGTGGGTATTGTATCCTCGGAGCAGGCCGCACCATCCCTTGTTGGCGACGATCAGGTCGTCCCAGGAGCCGGCGCCACGAAAGTCGACGACCTGAAAGACATCGTCGGGACCGAGATTCCACCCGTTGATCCAGTCGGCCTGCCAGCTACCGGTGGCGGAGAAGGTGGCGGTGGCGCTGGGGTTGGAGCGGAGCATGCCGAGGTATTGGGTGTTCCAATTGTCCTTGTTATAGACGACGAGGTCCTCATCCGCATCGCCGTCGAGGTTGGCGACGTGAAATCGGTCGCGCCGCTGCAACTGCCAGCCGGGCAAATGCGCCTTGTCGTTGTCGTACCGGCGCCGGCCGCTGAGTTTGCCTTTATTGCTGGCGATATAGCCGAGATAAGTCGGTCCCCAGTCCAGCCCGTTGAACAGGGCGAGGTCGTCCGTGCCGTCGCCGGTGAAGTCGAGAACGTGGAGCCGGTCCTGGCGGCGCATTTGCCAGATGCCCGGGATGGTGCCGTAGAATCGGTCGACCAGGCTCAAGCCGTTGCCGGTGGACAGTTGGACCTGCAAGTGGACCTGGGCCCAGCTGTTGCGGTTGAACGCGATGACGTCGTCGCGGCCGTCGCCGTTGAAGTCGCCGATGTGGAATTGTTCGTGGCGGCCCATTTCCCAACCGGGCAGGTATTGGTCGTAGCGCCGGACCATTTGCAGCCCGGTGCCGGTCGACCGCAGCATTCCGAAATACGGGATGCTCCAGTTGGTGCCGTTGAAGACCATGAGGTCGTCGCGCCCGTCGTCGTTGAAATCGGCGACATAGAACACATCGCCAGGGCGCCGCTCCCAGCCCGGCAGATCGCCGGCATACCCGCCGACCGGCTCGAATCGGTCGCCAAACGATCGCATGAAGGCGACATAGGGTTTGCTCCAGGATGAATGGTTGATGACGTACAAGTCATCGCGGCCATCGCCGTCGAAATCACCGGGCAGCAGGATGTCCTCAGCTCGTCCGCGCCAGAACGCAGTGTTGGCGGCGTTTCTCATGAAGTCCGTGCGAAACCAGGTGGGAGCGAGGACCCCGGTGACACCCCGCGGTGGGGCGTCACTGACCGGGTCATCGGGACCGACGGCACGGTCGGCCGAAACGAAGAGGGCGAATTGCCGGTCGTCCTGGGCCACGATATCGGCGCGGCCGTCGTTGTTAAAATCACCGGCGACGAACTTGCGGAGGTCGGCTTTTTGGTACGGAAGAAATTGTTCGCGGACGTTGGTGTAGCCGACGCCATTGTGGGGCGGCGTGTTGTCATTCATGCGACCGAGGCGGCTGGGGCGAAAGATGCAACTGGTCCACTGGCCCGAGCCGATGGTGGCCCCGGGAAACAGGCCGACGTCCTGCGAGTCATCGGCGACGTGGGCGGCGGTGGTGGGCAACGGCCGCCACGACGGCACCCACGCGTTCCACTTGAGCGTGGCGCGGGCGGTATTGGCGGTGAGGTTGGGGGCGTCCGGTTCACCGGCCCCGTAGCACCCGCACGAGCCCGAATTGCATGTGTATTCGTCGCCCAGAGTGCCGGGCCGATGACCGAATTCGTGCGCCACGACATTCCAGCCCGCCCCGCGGGTGACGGTGAAGCGGTTGCCGCCGGCGCAACCGCCAAAACTCATCGTGTTGAGCAGCAGCACGACGAAGTCCGCCTGCGGGCAGACATCGTCGAGCACGGCATCGATGAGCGCTTGGCTGTTGGGGCCGGGTTCCATCCAGCATCGGTTCCAGTTGCCACTGAATCGGTATTCGAGCGCGGTGCTGCGGGTGCTGGTGACGGTGCCGCTGGCATTGACCTGGGTGATGCCACTTTCAACTGAGTAGGTGTTGATGCGGAAGATGTTCATGCCGTTGAGGACCGCTGGGTGGATGTCCCGTGTCTCCAGCGTGTCCATGATCGTGTCGCGCACATAGTTGTTAAATGCGTCCTGGTCGGCCGCCACATCGCGAAACCCGTCGCCCATGACCGCTACGTTGAACTTGGCCGCGTTGCTCCCGCTGCGATGAAGCGTGGTCACGGTCGCGTCCTTGCTGGCCGCGCGCGGCCGGATGCGCCGGCCTTCGCTCTTCCGGAGCAATTGCACGATTTCACTGCCGGTGGCCCGGTGGACGACTGGGAAGAGGTTGGGATTGCGGTCGATGACCGCGGGAAGAAGCAGTCCAGCGTCCCGTGGCCGGCCGGCCACCCGCAGGATCGATACATCGACGCCTTCGAGTCCCTTGATGACGTCATCACCCAGGATGGGAAGCGTGAGCCGCACGGATCCATCGCCAGCCACCTCGTGGCCGTGGGAACCGCCCATCGGCGGCTGGTAGGCACGACGCAGCCTGGGGTCCTCGAAGGGACACAGGTGATAGATCTGGCCGTTGGCGGTGCGGACCGCGATGATGAATGAGTCGATTCCAGGCATGACGAAGGGGGCGCTCAGCAGGCCGCCCCCGGTGGCTTGGGCCACCGCCTTTTCGAACTTGAAGGCCTTGCCGTCGAATACCACGCGCAGGCGCACATGGCTTCCCGGATCGATGTCACTGCCGCCGTCTGGTTCAGGCTGAATCAGCGCCACGTCCGGCACGTACTTCATGTCGAATCCACCTGGCTCCGGCACGGTGACGATCCGCGCTGGCGGCGTCCGGATTTCGTCGCCCCCCCAGCCGTCCTCGATCACGCCGCGGCCGCCATCGCCCGGCACCTCGACCGGGTCCCCGCGGTCGGTGTCAAGGGGTACATACCTTCCCGCCAATCCCGGGTCGTCCCGGCTCGGCGCGTCCTCCCAAAGCTGCCAGTTGAGGCGCCGCCCCAGGTGACTCAAATCCACGCCGCGATAGATCCCCTTTGCCACCGGCGCGGGCACGCCCGGCACCATCGTTTCAGGCTCGGCCGGATCCTGCGGAAGCGACAGGAAGGGCAGGTGGCCGAGCAGCCGCTGCAGACCAATGAGGATCTCGTCCGAATGAACGCCGTCTTCGGTCACCCGCACCACGATTTCGGCGTCTTCGCGCAGGGCGGAAACGCGCGGCGGCAGGACGAGCACTCGGAAAAACCCGCGCCCCGGCAAATCCGCGAGGGGCACTGAAATAAGCGTGCGCTCGTCCAGAGCCGTGACCGTCGGCAACCACGGGCGCCAATCTTCCACAATGTCAGGCGAATACTCCACCGCGATGCGCGACAACGGCACACTTGTCACTTCCATGTTGAATATCGAGGATTCCCCCGCCGCTTCACCCGAGGCCGCCACATAGACCACCTCCCCTACGCTCGCGCTCTGAGCCTTCACCGGTCCCGCCGCCCCCCACCATCCAATGGCCAGCAAAGCCAATCCGATCGGCATGGCCGAGCGTGACGAATTATGACGGATCGCGGACGGTGGCATTTTCATGCCGAAGCATCCCAATTTCTCTCCCCAGCGTCAATCTCGGGTTCGCCGTCTTGGAGTTTGTTTGATGATGTGATGGTCCTTTGGCCGCGGAACAACACTCCACGCTTACTCCATCATCACCTGCTCCCTCGGCACTCCGCGCAGCTCGAAGACGCGGAGGATGGTTTCCTCGATGAGGTTGTTCGGGCAGCTGGCGCCTGCGGTGATGCCGACGACGATGTGATCGCGGCCGAAGAGTTTTTCCGCGTAGGTCGATTTTTCGGACTTGGTGTGGAGGTCGTAGTGGATAATTTCCGTGACTGATTTGAGGCGTTCGTGGTCGCGGATGAAGAAGGTCGGGAGTTTTTCCTCTCCGATTTCGACGAGGTGGGAGGTATTTGAGCTGTTGTATCCGCCGACGACGAGGAGGAGATCGGGCGGCTGGCGGAGCATGTCGAAGAGGGCGTCCTGCCGTTCCTGGGTGGCGCCGCAGATGGTGTCGAAGAAGACGAAGTTTTTTTCGGCGGCGTCGGGGCCGTCGCGATCGGCCACGGCGCGGGCGATGCGGCGCTGCATCTCCTCGGTTTCGCTTTTGAGCATGGTCGTCTGATTGGCCACGCCGACGCGCCGGAGGTGGAGGTCGGGGTCGAATTCTTCGGAGTGGGCGCCGGCGAATTTTTGAAGCAACGCGTGCTTGTCCCCGCCGTGGCGGATGTAATCGCAGACGTAATCGCAGTCGGCGAGGGTGAGGATGACAAGGTAGTGGCCGGATTCGTCAGGGCCGGTGGCGCGGGACGATGTGGCGCGGGTTTCCTCGTGGGCGGCCTTGCCGTGGATGATCGAGGTGAAGCCGGTTTTGGCGTATTCGCGGACGCGGCGCCAGACGCTCATGACATCACCGCAGGTGGTGTCGACGACCGGGCACCCTTGCTCCTCGATTTGTTTCATCGTCCGCGTCTCGGCCCCAAAGGCCGGAACGATGACCACATCGTCAGGGCCGAGTTGACGCACGCGCTCTTCGGGCACGGGATTCGTCAGGAATTCCACGCCCATTTCGCGGAGCTGGCGGTTGACCTCAGGGTTGTGGATGATCTCGCCGATGAGCCATAGTTTTTTGTCGGCAAAGACTTTGCGTGCGGCGTACGCGAGATCGATCGCGCGCTCCACGCCGTAGCAAAAGCCGAACTGCCGGGCCAGCCGAACGGTCGTCGACTCAATGGTCAGTTGGCCCCCGGCCTGGCGGATGCGGTCGACGAGCGGGCTGCGGTAATGCGATTCGACCTGAGCCTGCACACGCGCCATGACATCGGGTGTGCGGACATTGACCCGCTTGGCCTTTGGGGGCGGCGAGGTCGGCTTGGCGGAGGGTGTCATCGCGGGGGCGTGGGCGTGGCCTCGGGGAATTTGCGAAAAATTACTCGAGGCGACCGGGGCCGCAGTGGACGTAAATCTGGCTGCTGTTGAGCATGGACGTCGGCCATTCCGGAGTTGGGCGTTCGTCCGGTTGGGTCACGGTGGCGGCGTATTTGGCATCATACGGCTGGGAGGTGGCGATATTGATCGGGGTGCCGGGCCGGACGAGATTAAAAAATTTCGACGACACCTTCCATGGCAGGCGCACGCACCCGTGGGAGGCGGGATACGGGTGGATCCACCCTCCGTGAAAGCCGTAGGCCGGTTTGAACTCGACCCAGTTTGGCATCGGGTAGCCGGCGCCTGGATTCGAGACTCGGCGTTTGTTGGCGATTTTTGAGGTGACGCGGAAATTTCCTTTGGGCGTCGGGTCGGAGGCGGTGCCGACGCAGCAGGCCGTGACCAGGAGCAAGCGGTCGCCTTCGGTGACGTAGACTCGCTGGGTGCCGGTGCTGACGTGGACGCGAACGGCGGCTGGATTGTTGGGTTTTTTGGCGGGCACGTCATAGTAGCCGCCGCGGACGCCCGCGGTGGACGTCGACTTCTTGGTGGCGCACTGGGTGAGGGCGACGGCGAGCACGCCGAAGCCGAGGGCACGCAGCGTGGAACGGACGAATGGGGAAACACTCATGACCGGTAACTCATGCCGCACAACCGAGGGCGTCTCAACCCGCAATTGCAGGGGCGCTTCCAGGCGGTCGGGGCAGGGGTGAGGGACGTGGGAGCGCAGAGGTCGTGTGCGGCGTCGCTTCGCGCTCCGGGTGAACCCGGTACACCAACCGGAAGCCTTGGGTTGGTGGACCACCGTTCAGGCGGTCGTTCCCGATGGTCACATTCCAAGCTTTGCCTTGAGCGCGGCGAAGTGCGCCTTGGCGACGTCGATCGACACCGGCTGTTTCATGATCTGGGCGTGGTCGATGCGCTGGACTGGGGGTGAAGGGAGTTCCTTGATGAACCGGCTGGGCGTGACGCCGAGCGGCTGGCCCCATTTGAGGCGCTGTCGGCAATATGTCATGGTGAGCTTTTCCTGGGCGCGGGTGATGCCGACATAGAGCAGGCGGCGTTCTTCATCGAGGGTGTTTTCCTCCAGACTCCGCTTGTGAGGGAGCAGTCCGTCTTCCAGGCCGACCAGATACACCTGAGGAAACTCCAGCCCTTTGCTGGCGTGCAGTGTGATCAACCAGACGCCGGGCTTTTTGGAGGCCTTGTCTGTTTCGGATTCGCGTTGGAAATCGTCGTCGAGCGCCACGCTGTCGAGAAACCCCCGCAACCCATGGCGGCCCGATGATTGTTGGTGCTGGTGGATCGACTGGAGGAACTCGCCGACGTTCGACGTGCGGTTTAGTTCCTCTTCAGGCGAACGGCACGACCGCCTCAGGTGTTCCAGGTAGCCGGTTTCGCGGACGAGGTGGTCGGCGAGTTCGGCGTAGCGGGCGCCCGGGCGATTGAGGGCGTCCTGCCAGGTGCGGACTTGGGACGTGAAGCGCGCCAGGGCATTTTGTGTTTTGGTCGAGAATTGGCGGGAGAAGGCCGTATCGGCGAGCGACTCGAAGATCGGGCGTCGCTGGGCGATGCTGTCCTCGGTGGCCAGTTCGATGGTGGTATCGCCCAGGCCGCGGGGTGGATTGCTGACGATGCGGAGGAGGTGGACGTCGTCGTGTGGTTGGAGCGCGACGTGCAGGTAGGAGAGCAGATCCTTGACCTCGCGGCGCTCGAAAAAACTCTGACCGCCGAGGAGGCGGTACGGGATGCCCTGTTTTCGCAGCGCCTCCTCGAACAGGCGCGACTGGGCGTTGGCGCGAAAAAGCACGGCGAAATCATCCCAGGGCCGCCGCTGCACCGTGTTGGCGGTCCAGATTTCGTTGACGACGAATTCGGCTTCCTCGTGATCGCCGGGCATGGCGATGAGGCGGACCGGTTCGGTACCCGGCTTGGTGGCGATCAGGCGTTTCTCGCGACGTCCCTTGTTGTGGCGAATGACGGCGTTGGCGGTGTCGAGGATCGGTCGCTGCGACCGGTAGTTTTCCATCAACTTGATGACCGTCGGGCTGGGAAAGTGCCGCTCGAAGCCCGTGATGTTTGTGATGTCGGCCCCACGCCACCCGTAGATCGACTGGTCGTCGTCGCCCACCACGCAGACGTTTTTGCGCTCGCCGGCCAGCAGGCATAGCAACTCCATCTGCTGGCGATTGGTGTCCTGGAATTCGTCCACCATCAGGTAGTGGAAGCGGGCCTGCCACTGGGAGCGAACCTCGGCGTGCTCGTGGAGCAACCGGGTGGCCAGTCCGAGTAAGTCGTCGAAATCGCACGCGTTGCGCAGCTTGAGTTGCCGCTGGTACTCGCGGGCCACCTCGGCGGCCAGGTCGTCACCGCCGGATTCGACCGCAATCCCCTTGTTCTTCCACCGCGAAATGAGCGAGAGGACGGCTTGCGGGTCCAGCTTTTCGTCGCGGCCGCCCTTGCGCACGATAATCTGCCGGAGCAGACCGACTTGGTCGGATGCCGTGTAAATGGCGAAATTCGCCTTGTAGCCAAGGCGCTCGATGCCGGACCGGAGCAGCCGCACGCAGAGCGCGTGAAACGTGGAAATGGTCAACGCCTTGCTCAGCGTGGGCGGGACCATCTGGCCCACACGCTCGCGCATCTCGTTGGCCGCTTTGTTGGTGAACGTGACGGCGAGCAGCCGGTCGGGCGCGACGCCCTGGGCCAACAGGTAGGCGATGCGCGTCGTGATGACCCGCGTCTTTCCGCTCCCCGCGCCAGCCAAGATCAGGACCGGACCCTCCGTCGCCTTGACTCCCTCGAGCTGCGATGGATTCAGCCCGGTCAATCGCACGCTAATCACGGTCATCGCCTCGACCCAACGTGGCCGCCACACGGCGATCCCGCCGCCCCGGGCAGGAAGTCCAGAAGCCCAGAAGCGAATCGATCAGCCGCCCGCCCGAGCCCGCAGCGGGCAGGCGGTACAGGCATGAAGCTCGCCATGCTTACTTGATTAGCCTCCAATTCAGCGGGTAACGGAAGAGGTAGCCGTCAGCGGCTTTGAAAGCCGCCACAATGCACATGACCACGCTGTAGAGCCAAACGAGGAGCGGCAGGAATCCCAGGAAGCCGCAGGTGACCATGGCCAAGATCAACGAGATGACAAACCAGCCAATGATATTCAACTGGAAGTTCAGCGATTCCTTCCCGTGGGCATCCACGGCCGGACTATCGTCCTTCTTAATCAACCAGAAGAGCAGGGGCGCGAGGAACCCAGCGATGACCGAGAGCGCATGGATCAGCACGCAGAACGTCTTGTCATCGGAAGCGGAGACCCTTCCTTGGCCGTAAGCCACCGACGTGGGCAATCCTTCGGCGCTGAACATTCCGCCTGAACTCATCGGTGGTGACGCCTCGTAGGCCGGCGGCGGTGGCGGAGCCGACGATGCGGGCGGTGGCTCCGGCGGCGGTGGAACCGGTGGGAGAACGGATGGCGGCGGAATATTTGGGGGAGGAATATTTGGTGGCGGCGGGTCGGATGGGTCAGGCATGGCGTCGTTGGGTGAGGTGCTTCGCCAGCACTATGGACGCCAATCCGGCTCCGTCTCAAGCGCGATTGCGCGGAAATTCGTGAGCGGACGCCGGGATGGGAGGTCGGAGGTCGGAGGTCGGAGGGCGGAGGTCGGATGCAGTCGGGCGGAAGTGGTAATCGGTATTCAGCGGTCGGTGTTCAGTATTCAGCCCGAAAGGGGAGGGGAGCGATGGACAGGGGGAGTAACAGGCGTGGGTGGCAGGGCGGTGAGCGGAGCGGCCACTTCGAGGACGAGGACGAGGACGATTCCAAGCATCCTGGACAGGTCTTTTCCGCCCACGCGACGTTCGACATCATCAACCATCCATCCTCTGCGCCGCTCGTCCTCGTCCTCGTCCTCGACTTCACCTGTGCAATCCTCGTGCACCTACGGATCGAATAACATGCTCGTAATCAACGACATTGGCGGATAGTGGTGCAACTCTTATGGGGCCAGCGGCCCGCCCCATACCAGCCCGGGCCGTTGACCCCGGCCTGGAGTTTGCCCCTTTTTGGCGAATGGTACCATGCTTCCGAGATGAGGCGCCTACGGGCTTGGGGCGCGGGCTCGAAGGGCGGCGGCGTGCTGGGCGATCGTTTTTGGGTAGAGGGCACGTTCGGCGGCGTTGATACGGGCGCGCAGTGATTCTGGCGTGTCGTGGGGGTGGATTGGGATGCCCGACTGGGCGAGCGGGCGGCCCGTGTCGAGGCCGGCGTCGACGAGGTGCACGGTGCAGCCGGTTTCGGTGACACCGGAGGCGAGCGCCTGGGACCATGCCTCGCGGCCCGGGAAGGCGGGGAGGAGAGAGGGATGGATGTTGAGGATGCGGTCGGGAAAGGCGGCGAGGACCGGATCGCGCAGGCGTTTCATGAATCCGGCGAGGATGACGAGCTCGGCGCCGCTGGCGCGGAGACGGTCGCAAATTTCCTTCTGGGCGGCGTCGTCGAGCCGGTTCGGGACCGGCCCCGGGTCGATGGCCACGGCGGGAAGACCCGCCTCGCGCGCGAGTTGGAGGATGCGGGCATTAGGGTTGTCGGAGAGGACGAGGGCGATTTCCGCGGCGAGCGATCCGTCGGTGATGGCGGCGAGGATGGCCTCGAAGTTCGAACCGTGGCCGGATCCGAGCACGGCCAGCCTGATTTTGGCGGTCGGGGCGGAGACGGACGTCCCGGCGCTCATGCGGCGGAGGGTGTCGGTGGTGCTGCGGCCGGGGACCAATTCGAGAATGTGGATCGCACTGCCGGCGGCGTCGAGGGCCGCCTTTTCCTCGCGGTTGAGCGAATCGGGTGTGTAGTCGCCACCCTTCGCGTAGACATGGGGGCGGATGGCGGCGATGGCCTCCGTGCAGCGTTCGCCATCGAAAACCACCACGGCATCCACGCTGCGCAGACCACGCAGGACCTCGGCCCGGTCGGCCGCGGGGTTCAAGGGACGGGTCGGCCCCTTGAGCGCGCGGACGGAGTCGTCGGAATTAAGCGCCACCACCAGCGCGTCCCCCAGGGCGCGCGCTTGCGCCAGGTACCTGACGTGGCCGGCGTGCAACAGGTCAAAGACGCCGTTGGTGAAAACGAGCTTTTTCCCGGCCGCGTCCAGGCGGTCGCGCAAGGCACGGACTTCGGTGAGCGAGGCGATGGAGGCGGAATCCATGGGGTGGCTTCGATAAAGGGACGGGCAGTTAATTCTCCTGATACTCCATTATTCGGCGATGGCCATCACCGCCATTGCGCGGCGCGCGGGACGCCCTAGGATCGCCGCCATGCATGACCCACGCCTCGACCAACTGGCCCGCCAACTGGTGCGTTTTTCCACTGCCGTTAAGAAGGGGGAGAACGTCTTGATCGATTTGTACGATACGCCGTCCGAAATGGGGGTGGCGCTGATCCGGGCGGTGCGGGAAGCGGGGGCGGTCCCGTACGTGAATTTGAATGATGCGCGGCTGATTCGCGAGCTGTACCGCAAGGCGAGCGAGCCGCAGATGACAGCGCAGGCGGACGTGCTGCTCCACCAGATGAAAAAAATGCAGGCGTACATCGCGGTGCGCGGCAGCCACAACATAACCGAAACCTCCGATGTGCCCGCGGAGCGCATGGCCCTCGTCTCGCGCCTGCTGCGGCCGGTCATCAATCATCGTGTGGGCAAGACGAAATGGTGCGTGCTGCGGTGGCCCACGCCCGCCATGGCTCAGCAGGCGGGCATGAGCACGGAAGCGTTCGAGGATTTTTTCTTCCGCGTCTCGCTGCTCGACTACCGCAAGTTCGTTCCCGGCATGAAGGCGCTGAAATCATTGATGGATCGAACCGATATGGTCGAGATCACCGGGCCGGGGAGCGACCTGCGGTTTTCCATCAAAGGAATGCAGGCCATCACCTGCGGCGGCCAGTACAACATTCCAGATGGAGAAGTATTCACAGCGCCGGTCAGAAAGTCCGTCGAGGGCACCATCAGCTATAACGCCCCGACCATCTACCAGGGGACGGCGTTCGACTCGATCCGCCTGACGTTCAAGAAAGGACGCATCGTCGACGCCAGCGCGAACAATACCGCCGCGCTCAACAAGATCCTCGACAGCGATGAGGGCGCGCGATTCATCGGCGAGTTTGCGCTCGGATTTAATCCGGAAATCCAGCACCCGATGCGCGACATCCTCTTTGACGAAAAAATCGCGGGCAGCTTCCACTTCACCCCCGGTCAGGCCTACGAGGGAGTGGCCGACAATGGAAACCGCTCGCAGGTCCATTGGGACATGGTCTGTATCCAGCGGTCCGACTACGGGGGTGGCGAAATCAAATTTGACGGCAAGCTTGTCCGCAAGGACGGGGTCTTTGTCGCCAAGGGACTGGATAGCTTGAATTAGGGAAGGTCGGAGGTCGGAGGTCTAGGGTCGGAGGGCAGGGGTCGGGGGGGCGGAGGCTGCGGAGGGGGGGAAGTGGTAATCAGAAGTATTCAGTATTCGGTGTTCAGTATTCGGTGTTCAGTATTCGGTGTTAAGTATTCGGTGTTCAGTATTCAGCCCAAAACGGGCGTCGCACGAGGGACAGACGAGCCACCGGCGATAGCCAGGGTGAGCAACCAGCGAAGGACTGAAGGACGGCATTGAGGTGGGACGCGACCTCCCGGGCGCGTAGGCGGTGGAGGTGTGCCATCAGGTAATGGTCTCCACTTCTCGGGTGATGGTCGCGCGGTTTAGCCTGGAGAATTTTGCGCATCACCGCTTCTTTCTGCGTTCGTTTTTCTTCACTTTGGGCGCCCATTGAGAAGTTGAGGAGGAGCTTCTTTTGCTACGCTCCTACCGCCTACGAGCCCGGGAGGTCTCGTCCCACCTCCAGCTTCCAGCGCTCGCTCCTGTTCCTCGGAAGCCTGAAACGGGCGAGGCGAGATGGACGGGGAGACGTAGAGTCGTTATCATGCTATCACACAAAGAGTTTTCAATTTGACCGCATCATGCACCCAATCGTCTTTTTTCTTCTGCCCTTTTGGCTGGCCTTGGCACTTGTAGGCATAGGCCGGGCCGACATTCCGCCTGATCAGGCTGGTTTGGTGAGCCGGGGATTCATTTACGAATCGGCGCCCTTTCCCGAGTGCCATGCATCGACGATTGCCGAGACGCCTGGCGGGCTGGTGGCGGCGTGGTTTGGCGGCCTTGAGGAAAAGGACCCGAGCGTGGGGATCTGGGTGGCGCGGCAGGCGGCGGGCGTGTGGTCCGAGCCGGTCGAAGTGGCGGATGGTGTGCAGGCTGAGGGCAAGCGCCTGCCGTGCTGGAATCCTGTGTTGTGGCAGGCGTGGCCGGGCGACGCGAAATTGGCGGGGCAGGGGGTGGTCGAGCCGTTGCTTTTGTTTTACAAGGTGGGTCCGAGCCCAAGCACGTGGTGGGGGATGGTCAAGCGGAGCGAGGACGGCGGGCGGACGTGGTCGGCGGCCGAGCGACTGCCGGACGGCGTGCTAGGACCGATCAAAAACAAGCCGGTTCGTTTGGCCGACGGCACGCTCGTCTGCCCCAGCAGCACCGAATCAGCCGATGGCAAAAACCACTGGCGCGTGCATTTCGAGCTGACGCGCGACCTGGGGAAAACCTGGACTCGGGTCATCCCGCCTGCCGGCCTGCCGGGCGCAGTGCCGGTCAACGTGATCCAGCCGAGCGTGCTGATTGAGCGCGATCCGAAGGTGGAGGAGGATCGCGTTCTGATTGCGCTGGGTCGGTCGCGCGGTGGCAAACTGTTCGAGACCCAGTCGTCCGACGGCGGGCGGACATGGTCGCCGGTGGTGCTCACCGAAGTGCCAAACCCGAGCAGCGGGACCGATGCGGTCACGCTGGCTGATGGACGACATCTTCTGGTCTACAATCCGGTTCCCAAAGGGAGGACGCCCTTGTCGGTGGCCCTCTCCAAGGATGGCCGCGTCTGGAACGATGTGCTGGTCCTCGAAAACGATCCGGGCGAATACAGTTATCCGGCGGTGATCCAGGCCGCCGATGGCCGAGTGCACATCACCTATACGTGGAAACGCCAGCGGCTGCGCTATGTGGTGCTCGATCCGGCAAAGTGGCCGTAACCGTCGTTCGTCAGCGCGGCTGCCACCACCCTCTGGAGTTTGTACCTTTCACATTTTTTTTTGTTAGCGGAACGACGCTGCCAGCGAATGAGAGGAGGTGGCATTGAGGTGGGACGCGACCTCCCGGGCGCGTAGACGGTGAAGGCGTACCCTCTGGGAATGGTCTCTACTTCTCGAGTGATGGTCGCGCGATTTACACCCAGAGAATTCCCTATGACCGCGACTTTGCTCATCGCTTTGTCTGGCTTTGGGCACCACTTGAAAAGGCGAAAAGGGACTTCTTTCAGCGCGCACCCACCGCCTACGAGCCCGGGAGGTCTCGTCCCACCTCCAGCCTCGATCGTCCGCTGAAACCTGTACTCAAAGGGTTCAAGGCTTTCTTATTTAAAGTGCTTGGACGATAGCTGACAATGCTTGCCGATGCCACAATCTTCGGCTTCTGGCATCCCTCTTGGCGCATTTATGGACAAACTCCAGGGGGCGACTGCCGTCGCCCTGGCTAAGCCCTTGGCCAAGTCCCGTTGCGGCACGCCGTCAAGTCGCTATTAAAAACTCCACTGCCATGACCACTTTTATTCGAGCTCTGTCCCGCTTGTCGATTTTGTTGGGTTTGTTGTCGGGCGCCCTGGTGGCCGCCGAGATCAAGACGCCAAACATCATCTTTATCCTGGCCGACGACCTCGGGTACGGCGACCTCGGGAGTTACGGACAGAAAGTCATCCAAACACCGCGCCTCGACCGCATGGCCGCCGAAGGTATCCGGTTTACGCAGTTTTACGCCGGGGCGACCGTGTGCGCCCCCTCCCGCAGCGTCCTCATGACCGGGCAACACGGGGGTCGCACACGGGTCCGCGGCAATGGGCCAGGCCGGACTGGTCGCGGCCAGGAATTGCGCGCCGTGGACGTGACGGTGGCTGAAGTCATGCGCGAGGCGGGGTACGTCACGGCTCTCATCGGCAAATGGGGACTGGGCGAACACGACACGCCGGGCGGGCCACTGAAACAGGGGTTTGATTCTTTCTACGGCTACACCGACCAGACGCACGCGCATAACCACTTCCCCAACTTCCTCTGGCGCAACGATCAGCGTGACTCATTGCCCAACGACATCGTGCCGGTCGGGCGCACCGAGGGCGCCGGATATGCGACGAAGCGCCTCGTGTACGCCGGCGATCGCTTCATCGATGAAGCGCTGGCGTGGATCGATGGCCGCGCCGGAGGGCCGCCGTTCTTCCTCCTGCTGTCCCTCATCTCTCCCCACGCTAACAACGAGCGGACGCGCGCCCTCGGCGACGGCGCGGAGGTTCCTGATCACGCCCCCTATGCGGAGCGGGAGTGGTCGGACCCCACCAAGGGCTTTGCCGCCATGATCACGCGCCTCGACACGCAGGTCGGCCGCGTGCTCGATCATCTCAAAGTGCGAGACTTGGACGAGCGCACCATCGTCTTCTTCTCATCCGACAATGGCCCGCACCGCGAGGCCGGTCATGACACGACGGTGTTTCATTCGAGCGGCCCTTTCCGCGGTTGGAAGCGCGACCTGACCGAAGGCGGCCTCCGCGTCCCCATGATCGCCCGCTGGCCTGGACACATCCCGGCGGGGCGTGTCACCGGCCACGTCGCCTCGTTCTCCGATTTCCTGGCCACCGCGGCGGGCCTGGCCGGTTTCGATCCGCCGTCCGGGCTGAATTCGATCAGTCAGGTCCCCGTTCTCACCGGACGGGAAGCGGACCAACCGAAACCGAGTGTGTTGTATTGGGAATTCCACGAGCGGGCGTTCGACCAAGCCGTGCTCATGGATGGCCGGTGGAAGGCGATCCGGCGACCCGCCATCCCAAATCAGACCAAAAGCCAATCGACCCAGGGCGAGGCCTCCACCCGCGACGGCCTCACCGAACTCTACGACCTGCAGGAAGATCCAAGCGAGAGGAACAACCTGGCTCGGAAGCATCCCGATCGTATCGCACGCGCCGAATCCCTCTTCCTCTCCGAACGGTCCGAGTCCGAGGACTGGCCAGCGGGGACTCGCTAGCCCAAGTTCCGCAGTACGGGAGGTAATTTTTGGCGGCCCCATCTGGCGGGGTTCGCGAGGGGGCCGGGTTTTCTGCACTACACTTTCGATGCGGCCTCGGGTTGGGCGAGGGGTCCGACAAAGGGACAGGCAGTTTAGGGGGCACACCAGTCTGACCCTGCTTCACGCCCGGGGGTGCGCCTTGTCGTAGGCCTTTTTCATGCGTTCGATGGTGACGTGAGTGTATATTTGAGTGGTGCTCAAACTTGCATGACCTAGCAACGATTGAACCGAGCGCAGGTCGGCGCCGTTGTCGAGCAGGTGGGTGGCGAAGCTGTGGCGCAATTTGTGAGGCGTGGCGGGCACCGGGACGCCGCTATCGTGCAAGTGTTTTTTCAGCAGATCATTCACGGCGCGCGCGCTCAGTCGGGTCCGCCGCTTGCTGATGAACAAAGCGCCGGCGTGCACCCCCGCCTGCTGGCGGTACTTCTGAATCGCCTCCACCGCCGGCGGTCCAATCGGGCAGAGGCGCTCCTTCCGTCCCTTGCCAAGCACCCGCACTGTGTCGTCATAGGGATCGATGTGGTCGACGTTCAACGCCACCAGCTCCGATAACCGCAACCCGGCCGAATAAAACAACTCGAGGATCGCCGCATCCCGCGCCGCCGCCCACGCCGGGGCTTGCTTTTCCTTCTTTCGCGCCCCGGCCGGAGCGGCCAGCAGAGAGTCCATCTGGCTCACTGTCAAAATGACAGGAAGCTTCTTCTCCAGCTTCGGCAATTGCACCGCCTGCAGCGGGTTCGACGGAAGCCGTTTCCGCCGTGTCAGAAACGCGTAAAAGCTGCGCAAGGCCGCAAACTGCAGCCGAATCGTCGACCGCGCCCGTCCGCGCTTCATCAGGAGAAACAAGTAGGCCCGAAAATCCTCGGCCGTTGCTGTTTCCCAGCCGGGAAATCGCGGCGCCTGCGACCGGCATGCCGCCAATGCGTGATGGTAATTGATCAGAGTGCGAGATGACGCGGCCCTTTCCACCGCAAGGAACTCCAGAAATTCGTCCACCAGTGGATCGGGATGGTCCGCAGGGTCGACCGACGGTTCATCCTGCGGCTCCAAGGACGCTCCGGAAGCGGGTTGGGACTTCGACATCGCGGAATTAGTTAACATCTCCGAAAGAAAAGCGCAACCGAGCCCTTATAAAGGGACAGGCCCATTATTGGGCTGCGGGAAGGGGAGAGGGAGGGGGGAGGGGCGAATGGGGTGGGGAGATTAAGATTACGATTAGGACTGAGAGAAACAGGGGCTTTTGCCGTTGTCAGAACTCAATTCACCCCGCCGACTTTCGACAACCGGTCGGTGGCAATGACTCACGGTCGGAGGGCGCGGAGCCAGGCGCCGAGGGCGATACTGCGGACGCGGCGGCGGGGGACTTTGACGGGGACGGTCATGGCGGCGGGGCCAGCGGCGATGATGAGGGTGAGGGTTTCCTCGGCGAGGCGGAGCGGGAGCCATTTGACGAACCGGCTGCGAATGCCGCGGACGCCGTGGGTATAGAGGCGGCCTTGGTCGAGGTGGTGGCGGCATCGTTCGATCCACGGCTGGGCGGCGGCCCATTTTTCTTCGGGGCGGGCGGTGGGGGCAATGCCAGGCAGATAGCTGCGGCCGATGGCGGCGTCTTTGGAGACATCGCGGAGGACGTTGATGAGTTGGAGGCCTTTGCCGAAGCGGATGCCGCGATCGATCAGGGTGTCGAGGGGGGCTTTGGCGAAGGAGGGCATTTTGAGCGCACTGAGTCGGGTCCAGAATTCGCCGACGCAACCGGCGACTTGGAAGGTGTAGAGGTCGAGTTCCTCGGCGGTGGCGATTTGGGTGCGGGTGACATCGGCGCTTTGACCGCTGATGATGGTTTCGAGGGCTTGGCGCACCAGAGCGCGCTCGACGTCGGGAAGCGCCCAATACCAGGCGAGGATTTCCGCCAGTCGATGCAGCAGGGTGGATTCGCCGGGTGACAAGCCATGCTCCTCATTTTCCACCACAGCGAGCGCGCAATCGATGAGGCGAATCCCGCCGGCCTCACTGACCAAGGCGGCCCGGGTGGCGTCGAGCGCCTCGATCCGCTGAGGAATGGTCAAGGTCCCGCTGTCGGCGAAGGTGTCAGTGGCGCGAGCCAGCAGGTAGGCGAGCGACAGGGTGCCTCGCACCGGCGGGGGAAGGGCACGGAGGCTCAGATAAAATGATCGGGAGACGTCGCGCAGCAAGCCGCGCGCATGGGACTCCATCCATGGCAGGTCGACGGGCACTGGGTCAGTGTGGCGGCGGTGGGCTGGAATTCGACTTTTTTTGGAGGTCGGCGGTCGGACATGGGAAGGCGGAAATCGATCGTATTCGATGAGGATGGGCTGGTGGAGATCAGGGGCCGTCCTGGGGGGCAGGCGGTTGATCTGAGGAGTGAGAGTCATTTATGACATTCCCTATTTTTGCCACTAATCGCAAATTTTTCTGGTAGCTTGAGGTGAGTTCCTGTATTTTCTGCTCGCCAACGGGAGGAGTGGGTGAAATGATCCGGGCTTTCAGATTCGACCAACCCAGTTATCGGATGTTGTTATTCACTCGTATTGTTTCTGTTCTTGGGGTGCTGGCCGTGAGTGTGCTGGCGAGTTGTGCCTCGGCGCCGAAGGTGACCACATCGCGGACGAAGGCGATGAAGTCCAGTTCCTCAGTTCCAGTTTCGCTGGGCAAGCCTGGGGTGGACAAGGCGTGTTTTGTTCGGACCTCTCCGCATCCCGGCTTTTACAAGAAGCAGGGACGGTTGTGTGCGGTGGTGAAGACGACGGCGTATTCGCATGTGGAGACGGACAGTTTGAAGTATGGCCGGAAGAATGCGTTTGGGACGCAGCTGCGTTACGACAATGTGCGGAGCGCGGCGGCGGACTGGTCGGTTTTTCCGGTGGGCACGTTGTTTCGGATCACGGGGCAGCCGTACACGTACCGGATCGACGATTACGGGAGTGCGCTGGTCGGGACGCGCACGATTGACATTTATCAACCCACGAAAGCCGGGATCAAAGCCTGGGGATCACGGATGGTGGAGATTGAAATACTGAAATGGGGGAGTTACTCGAGGAGCCGGGAAATCATGGCGGACCGGAGTCGTCATCCGCATGTGCGGGCCATGCTGACGAGCATCAGCCGGAAGCGGTTGGTGGCGACGACCACGGCCAGCGGCCAGCGCGTTAACTAGCGCCGGTCGCAGCTGGGCAGCGACGAAGGATTGGCGAAGGGCACTCGATCGCCATGACGCGTCAAGAGCGGGCGAATGTGGTGGCGCGGCGCCTGGGGCAACTCTATCCCGATCCGCCGATTCCGCTCGACCACCGGGACGACTTTACCCTGTTGGTAGCGGTGGTGCTTTCCGCTCAGTGCACCGACAAGCGTGTCAATGAGGTGACACCCGCGCTGTTTGCCCGCGCTGCGACCCCCGCGGCGATGGCGGCGGTGCCGGAGGAAACGATTCGTGACCTGATTCGCCCGTGCGGACTGAGCCCCCAAAAAGCGAAGGCCATCAAGGAACTGTCCCGCTTGATCGCGGAGCGCCACCACGGCGAAGTACCCCGCACGTTCGAGGAGCTCGAAGCGCTTCCCGGCGTGGGGCACAAGACGGCCTCGGTGTTGATGGCCCAAGCGTTCGGGGTGCCCGCCTTTCCCGTGGATACCCACATCCATCGGCTGGCCCGGCGATGGAAACTGAGTTCGGGGAAGAATGTCAGCCAAACCGAGAAGGACCTGAAGCGGCTGTTTCCTCCTGAAACTTGGAACCAGCTTCATCTGCAGATCATCTATTACGGCCGCGAACACTGCACCGCCCGGGGCTGCGACGGGACGCGCTGTGAGATTTGCCGCGCGCTCCGCGGCGCTTGAAATTGATGCGTGTGCCTCTACGCCGCCACGATGACCGGAGAACCGCCATCGTCGTTGTCCGCGTCCAGCCAGGGTCCCAGACGTTCGCGCCACGCTTCCCGCTCGGTCGGATCGTTGATCGCAGCCAGTCCACTGCGGCAAAGGCTGCGAGCCAATTGAGGATTTAACTCTTCAATCGACTGCGCCAGACGCAACAAGGCCGGCTCTCGGACGGATGGCACGGACCACGGTGAGGACTCGGGATCAAAGGGTGAGGCATCGGCTGGCATGGGACTTTGGGGCGAGAGTCGGTTCATGATTTATTCACAATGGCCGCGATTTGTTCCATCTGCTCCTTCAGGCGAGTCATTTGTTCCGCTTCGTGCTGCGATCGCAATTCTTTCACCTGCTTCAGCCGCTGCGGAGCACATTCCTGCAGTGCCTGCCAGAGCAACATCGTCGCCGTCTCCACCGCGTTGCGTCCAAAATACCCGGTCAGCGTCAATTGCTCGAGTAATTCCCGCTGAGCCGGGGGCAATGACAACGTCAGTTGCTCCGTTTTCACCGTATTCTGCGGCCGGCCAGGCCCGCGCCGCGCCCCATCCGCACTGCCCAATATCGAAAAATCATCCATAATCGTCAGGATTGAAGAAAATATCCAATTAGAATTGAATTACAAATGGATTCTAATTGGAGGCGTGAAGAAATTTGCTTAATATCAATAAATTATTAAGAGTTACGAAATGATTTTTTCGAGCGCGGTGGAGCCCACAGAGGGTATATAGGCCCGATTGGGCGTCGAGGCGCCATGGAAGGAATGGGGAAAGGACCCATTGATGGATGGAGAGGAATGGTTGCGGGGAGGGGGAGGGGAGGGCAAGATGGGGCATGACGGACCATGATCCAGCAGGGGAGCATTTACGGGTGATTCGGCAACTAATGGAGCGGGCGACGGTGTACCGGAGTATTTCGGCGCCAGTAGCGCTGGTCGGCGGGGTGGTGGCGTTGGGGCTGGCGTGGTGGCAGCATGATCGTGGGATGACGTGGGTGGTATTCCGGAGTGTGTGGCTGGCGTTGTTTGCTGTGTTGTCGGTGCTGAATCTCGCGTTGATGTGGCGGGATGCCGCGCGGCGCGGTCTGCCGCTGTTCAATGCGGGAATGCGGCTGGCTCTGCGTGCGCTGGTGCCGCCGCTGCTGGTCGGCGGTCTGCTGGGGCTGGTGATTGGTGGAAAAACCAACGACATGGGGTTTGTCGCCTGCCTGTGGGCTCTGTGCTACGGGCTGGCCCTTCTGGCCACGGCCACCTTTGCCCCGCCGTCGATCCATCGGCTGGGACGCGCTTTCGTGGCCGGTGGACTGATCGCGTTCGTGGGCAATCAGGCTGGGTTCTTCTCGACCGGCGACATCAACTTCTTTGCCACGGCTTTCGTCATGGGCGGCCTGTTCGGCCTGCTTCATGTGTTGTACGGGGTGGCCGTGCTTTGGCCCGCCCGTCGTTCGCCCCGATGATCGACTTTTCCCAGCTCGACAAAACGATTCACGAGCGCGGCCGGCTGTCCATCATGACGCTGCTCGCGGCGCGCTCGGAGTGGAGTTTCCAAGACCTCAAGGCGGAACTCGAGATGAGCGACGGCAACCTGATCACGCACCTCCGCACGCTGCAGGAAGCGGGCTTTATTTCCCTCTCGAAAAACTTGGCCGAACCGCGACCGCGAACCACCTGCGCGCTCACTCCCGCCGGTCGCCAGGCTTTCCACCGATACCTCGATCTCCTTGAGGAAATCCTCAGGTCCACCGGAAGGCAGGCTCAGGGATTGGGCTCGGCGACCACGCCGAAAAAATGAGTGGGGGAGATGCTCCCGCTGGGCGGCACCTGGACGCGCACGCGCCAATATCCGACGGGGAGGTTCGAACTACCGGGGAGCGGGTGGGGATGAGGGTGGCGCCGGACCACGGGAAAGTCAGGTCGTCCTTCGACGCCATTCACCACTCCGCGGGCGTCCGCCGTGAGCGCGACCCAGTTCTCAAACACCGCGCGTTCACCAACCCCCTCATTGGCCGACCAATCCCAAACGCCCCGCCCACCCAATCGATTCTTCCGATTTCACCCATTTTTTTGAAAGAAAACTTTGCATTGCAAAGTAAAGGGGATGTACTTTGTTCCACAAAGTCGATTTCCCTTCTGATCAACCATCAACCCACTGTTTCCATGAAGATTCGATTAGCTGAGCATTTTGGCATGTGTTTTGGGGTTCGGGACGCGTTGCGGAAAGTGCATGAAGTGGCGGGGGCGGGACCGGTGACGGTATTGGGGCAGTTGGTGCACAATCCGGTGGTATCGGCGCATTTGGCAACGCTGGGGGTGCGGGAGGGGGAGTTGGGGGCGGTGGGGGATGTGGAGACGGGAGGGGTGGTGATCACGGCGCACGGGGCGGCGGACGGTCAGCGGCGGGCGTGGCGGGAGGCGGGGTATGCGGTGACCGACACGACGTGTCCGCTGGTGCGGAAGGCGCATGCGGCGTTGGCGGGCTTGGTGCGGGCGGGTTATTTCCCGGTGGTGATTGGCCGGAAGGGGCATGTCGAGGTGCGCGGGCTGACCGGGGATTTCGCGGAGGCGGTGGTGGTTGAGGGCGAGGGTGATCTAAACCATCTGCCGACGGGGGTTCGGCTGGGGGTGGTGTCGCAGACCACGCAGCCGGTGGAGCGGGTGCGGCGCTTGGTGGAGGCGATGCGGCTGACGCGACCGGGACAGGAGGTGCGATTTATCGATACCGTCTGCCAACCGACCAAAGACCGGCAGGAGGCGCTCGAGGCTCTGTGTCACGAGTGCCCGGTGGTCGTGGTCGTGGGCGGACGCAACAGTAACAACACCCGTGAACTCGTGGCCCGCGTGCAGGCGCTGGGAGCGATCGGCCACCACGTCGAAGGAGCCGACGATTTGGACCCGCAGTGGTTCAATGGGGTCGAGACGGTCGGCGTCACCGCCGGAACCTCCACTCTCGACGAAACCGTCGAGACCGTCGTCAACCGACTCAGACTCCTCGCCGCCTCCCTCACCCCCGAACCCGCCCACGGATTGCTCCGCATGTTGGCCTGAAGGCTGATAATGGACACCCATTGAAGACAGACTCTCCCGTGCGGCGAAAATTGGGTGGCCATTTGTCGGTTGTCACGACGGATTTTTTCACGGTTGTAAGGTAGTGTTTCACTGGGAGTGGCGGGCTGGGGCCGCCATGGAAACGAACACGTTTTGACATGGCGAGCGACCGGTCTGAGTCGAATGCTCGAGTCAGTATGGCGGTCTTAGCCCGC
>JBJXFS010000204.1:0-44951 GCA_046155625.1 Verrucomicrobiales bacterium
GCCCGATCTTAGTCCGCAGTTGCAACGGCTGCCACTCAAAGAACGCGCCCGTCACCGCCGCCAATCTCGTGCTCGACGACTGGACCACGTCCAATTCCGTCCCCGGCGACTACGCGCGCCTCGCCCGCGACACCGCCGCCCAGTGGGGCCACAAGCCCGTCATTTCCAGCCGCACATGGCGCCAAACCAACGCCAGCCGGTACGTGCGCAAATTCCAAAGCCGCCGCAGCCTGCTCATCTGGAAGATCTTTGGCCGCCGCATGGCTGGCTGGACGAATGCCGACCACCCCACTGAATCCACGCCCGGTGATGCCTCTACGCTTCCCGCGGGTGCGAGCGCCAACGCCGCCGACCTCGACTACACCGGCGACATCATGCCGCCGCCCAGCAGCGGCTATCCGCCGCTCCGTGAGGACGAGAAAATGCTCATCGCCCGCTGGGTGGACCTCGGCTGTCCCATCAACACCGGCAGCGGCGGCGATGAAGACTATGGATGGTTTGCCGACGAACTCCCGCCCACCCTGACCATCAGCAGCCCACGCCCGAACAAGCACGTCGCCCCACTCACGGAGATTCGCATCGGAGTCGCCGATGCCTACACCGGCGTGCAGAGCGGATCGCTCTCAGTGAAAGCCGGCTTCACCGTCAACGGCGCCGCGCCCGGCACGGAACTGGTCAATCAGGGCAGCTTCGCCAGCGCCGGCATCTTCGTCATTCCGCTGCAAACGCCGATCCTCAACCTGGAGGAAACCACGCTCACCGTCTCTGTCCGCGACACGCAGGGAAATAAGGAGCAAACCACCGTCCGCTTTTGGGTCAAGCCAGCCGAGTTCAGTCTCCACCGCTGCGACCTCACCGAACTCCCGCAGCGCCGCCTGACCCTGCACGTGCGCGACGATTCTCCGAATCCACGGCACCGAATCGTCGCCACCGGGGACCTCGACGCGCCGATCTGGTCCAACGTCTCTCTGCTCGGCACCGTGCAGCACGACGACCGCTACGAATATCGAGTGGAGGTCCCACCACAGTTCGCGGGGCGCTGGTTCCTGCGCGCCGAGCGCGTGCCGTGAGCCGGGATTTCTTTCCGCGCGCGTTCCCCAGTGCCGCGCCCCATTTCTCGCGCCACGCCGCGGACAGGCGCAGGTAATCAATCTGCGTCCGGAGCACGACGGGGAGTTGCCGCTCCGCCAACATAACACAATTTAAGACACCCACATTTTAATAACACAATTTAAGACACCCACATTTTAATGCCACGATTGGAGTCGATTTCTGTGGGTGTCCACGTTCTCCCCTCCACGTTCTCCCCTCCCCCCCTCAGATGACCCACGCACCCGTCCCCAGCGCCGGACCCCGGAAGCAAATTCCTGCTATCAGAAACTTTTTACAACTCCGTCCTGCCGAGCTGGCTGCGGTGTGCATACTGCGGGCATGAAGACCGCTCCTTTGCTGCTCTCTGCCGCCCTGGGTCTCACTCTTTGCGCCGCGGGATGGCTATTCATGGAGAATCGTCAGCTCCGCGATGAACTGACCAGCACACCGGTGTTCCCGCACCATCAACGCAAGGTGCCCGTACTTTCCGTGCCGACCTCAGATTCCGGGGGTGGGCCGGCGGCCGGGCCGGGAGCCACCAGGGACGGCAAACCCGCCGCGAATGGTCATTTCACCGGGCGGCGCGATTCGCTTGTCCCTCCGCCGAAGAATATCGCCCAGTCACTGCAGGTGGCGGACAACGGCGATGGCACCTTCACGGTGAGCGATCCCGGCACCGGATGGCAGCGCGTGATGACGTCGGAGGAAATGCGGGACACTGGCATGGCCATGCAGGGTGCCATGACCGACTCCCTGTCGAAGCGACCGGGTGGCCCCTCGTGGAGTCCCGGTCAGGTCGCGGGTGCTCCCGATACGGCGAACCACGGCGACTACAGCACGGCGTGGGCTTCCCAGTCGCAGGACGGCGGAAAGGAGTGGCTCAATGTGAAATACGCGGAGGCCGTGGAGATCCGCGAGATCAACATCCACGAGACCTACAACCCGGGTGCTATTTCCAAAGTCAGCGCCATGATGCCGGATGGCAGCGAGCGCGTCATTTGGGAAGGCACCATGAATCCGGAGGAAGGCATCATCGAACGCGCCGTGCCCGTGCCGCCGGGCATTCGCAGCGACCAGATTCGCGTCGAACTGGATACCTCCCGCGTACCCGGCTGGAATGAAATAGACGCTGTGGAGCTGGTGGGCCGCGACGGCTCCCGTCAGTGGGCCACCGAGGGCACGGCCAGCAGTTACTTCGGCCAGAACAGCGGCCAGGCCATCCAGTTCAGCGACACTCTGCTCCTCACTGAGGAGCTTTCTGAAGCGACATCGCTGACGCGTGACCTCACACGAGTTCCAGCACCATCGCGATGACCTGATCGGGATAAGGAAGCTGGAGCTCTTCCAGCGGCGGACTGTAAATGGCGGGCGCGTCCACGGCGCTCATGCGCTGCACGGGTGCGTCTAGGTCATCGAAGCACTTGTCGCTGATGAGGCTGGCGATCTGAGCGCCGACGCCGCAGAAGGGCTTGTTATCCTCTAGACCCCTTCCCACCCCCTGGTGGACTTGTTGGAAAACGTGCCCTCGAAAGGGCTACCGTTCGACCGCGATAGGCTCGCCTTCCAGGGCGATCCCGCGTGGGAGGCCCGGATGGCGGACCTCCCAATGGCATGGGGCCGGTCGCTGGTGGAAATGGACGGCACCTACACCTTCGAAATCAGACCCAACCAGGGTGGGGCAACTTTCAGACCGATCGACACCAAAGGTCCCCAACGCGGCGGACGGCCGATCGTTGCCATTTTTCCGAAGCGCGTGAAAAACAGCGAAATCGTGAGCAGCGCGGATCTCAATCCGCTTATTACCGATGACTTTATTCTGGTCCTGCATCCAACCACCTGCGATCTGCGTATGGAAAATCTTGTTCCAAGCGTTCCAACCACGAACTTCGGGGCATTTTTCCTGCTCCCTACCGCAAACCCAAATGACCAACCCCAACGAACTCATCGAAACCCTGCCCGCCCGCACCCGCTCGCTGCGCGAGGAAATCGCCAAAGCCATCGTGGGACAGGAGCGTGTCGTCGAAGACGTGTTGTTGGGCCTCTACTGCGGTGAACACGTCCTGCTCACCGGCGTGCCTGGACTGGCCAAGACACTGCTCATCCGGTCCCTGGCCCAGTCGCTGGATCTGGACTTCAAGCGTATCCAATTTACCCCCGACCTGATGCCGGCGGACATCACCGGCACCGAGATCATCCAGGATGATCCGGTAAAGGGCACGCGAGAACTGAAATTCATGCCGGGGCCGGTTTTCACCAACCTGTTGCTTGCCGACGAAATCAACCGCACGCCTCCCAAGACGCAGGCGGCCATGCTGCAGACGATGCAGGAACGGGAGGTGACGGCGGGACGCGAAACCATGCCCCTTCCCAAACCGTTCCATGTGTTCGCCACGCAGAACCCGATCGAAATGGAGGGCACTTACCAGCTTCCCGAGGCCGCCACCGACCGTTTCATGCTTTCGGTGATGATCCAGTATCCCGAGCCCGCCCAGGAGGCGGCTATGGTGCGCCGCACCACTGGCACGGTCCGGCCGGCATTGGAAAAAGTCATGAATGGCGACAACCTCCTGGCGATCCAGCAACTGGTCCGGGCGGTGCCGGTGTCGGACGAGGTGATCCGTTTCGCCGTCCATCTGGTGGGAGCGACCCGCCCGGGTTCACCGGGGGCCACCGATCAAGTCAAACGATACGTGCGTTGGGGTGCCGGGCCGCGCGCCTCGCAGTATTTGATCCTCGGAGCCAAGGGACGAGCCGCGATGATCGGCAAACCCTGCGCGGATGTTGAGGACGTGCGTTCGGTCGCGCTGCTCGTGCTCCGCCACCGGGTCCTGACCAACTTCAAAGCCCGGGCCGAAGGCGTGGAAGCGGACAGCCTCCTGGAAGGGTTGATCAAAGCGGCGAAGATTTAACACGTCCAGTCTGTGCCTGAAGCCCCTCTTTACGCCGATGCCGAGTTGTTGGCGGGTTCCCGTGACTTGCTGCTTTTGGCGCAGTGTCTGGTCGAGGGTTATGCCCACGGCATGCACCGCAGCCCGTATGCCGGCAGCAGCCAGGAATTCGCGACCTACCGCGCTTTCCTTCCAGGCGACCCCTTGCAGCGGATCGATTGGAAGGTTTACGGCCGGACCGACGACCTTTACGTGCGTGAATTCGAGCAGGAGAACAATCTGCGCTGTTATCTGTTTCTGGACGCCAGCCGCAGCATGGATTTCGGAGCCGGGGCCGGCAATAAATTCATCTACGGGCGGTTGTTCTGCGCGGTGCTGGCCGTGCTTCTGCGCCGCCAGCAGGACGCGCCAGGCCTGGCCGTATTTGGAAAAGGGGAGTCCATTCCCCTCGAGGACTGGTGGCCGCCGAGCACCCGCCGAGATCATCTGGAACACCTCGTCCACCATCTCGAAACCTCGGTCGCGGACGGTTCCCACGACCACCTTGGCGGCCTCGCCGATCTGGTGGACGAATGCCACCGGCGCTCCCTCGCCGCGATCATCACCGACGCGCTGGTGGACCCGGCCGAACTCAAGGACATGTTGGGTCGTTTGCGGATGCGCGGCAGTAAGGTCATCCTTTTCCACTTGCTCGCCCGTGAAGAATTGGATCCGCGAATCGAAGATGAGATGGTGCTGGTGGATCGCGAGACGGGTGCCGAACGGGCGGTCGACGGCACGGTCTATGCCCGCCTGTATCAGGAGAACCTGGCCCGGGTCCGCGCGGATATCGAACAGGTCTGCCACGACACCGAGACCGATTATTGTTTCCTGCCCACCGATCAACCCCTGGATGAAGCCCTGCGCCGATTCCTCCTGCTGAAATCCCGATGATACTCGCTATCGTCATGTTAGGACCGTGGTTTGCGATTGCCGGGCTGGCGGCGGTGGGCCTCGCGGTGTGGATGCATCTTTACGAACGGGTGGCCAGCCGGCGTGTGCCGATGAGTTCCCTGCGCCTCGTGCCGGAAACCCCTAGAGTCGCGCGCAACCGGCGCAAGATCCGCCGCTGGCCGCTGTTCCTCCTGCGCGCCTTGGGGGTCATCCTATTGGGATTGGCTTTCGCGCGTCCCGGACTCCCGGGCGGCAGCCAAGCGCCTGTGGGCGGACGGGAAGCGGTCGTCTTCGTGCTCGATCGCTCGGCCAGCATGGCCATGCGTTCACCGGAGGGTAACACGGCGTGGGAGGAAGCGGTTGCCCGAGTGCAAAACCGTCTGGCCGGACTCCATCCGGAAAGCAGGGTCCGTTTGTTTTGTTTTCCTCCCGCGGCCACCGGCCACGATTGGTCCAAGCCCCCGGAACTGCGCCAGATCCTCGCCGGCCTGGCTCCCTCCATGGCCGACGGACAACCGTTCGAGGCGCTGCGCGATGCGGCCGAGGCCGTCGCCCGCTTCCGTAGCGACATGCCCGAGTCACTGGAAGTCATCGGAGATATGCAACGCCACGGATGGGAAGAGATCGATACCCTCATGCTACCGGAAGAACTGCGCGTACAAGTCAACCAGACCGGCAACCCCGCTGCAGCAAATAGGAGTCTCTCGCTGGGTGTCCGCGGATTCGATCAACTGCGTCGCGGGGTGGTCGAATTGGGCGGTGGCTCATCGCCTCTGCTCGTCAGCGACCAGGCGGGTGAGGATGGAAAAACCGAGGAGCAGGAAATCCCCCTGCCCGACAAGGTGCTCGAGTTGCCATACCGGTCCGGTACCAACGGATGGGTGCGCCGCGAGATCTCATTCCGGCAGTCCACCGATGGCCTGGCGGAGGACGACCGGTTGTTCGATGTGTTTCTGGCGATACCCGAAGTTCCGGTTCTCCTGTTGGAACCGCATCCGGAACGTGATGTCTTCCTGCAGACAACCTTTTTCCTCAACCAGGCCTTGCGCCCGACGGTCGGGGATGGAGCGGCGGATTCCAAGTTCCTGCCAAAAGTGGTGGCGGTGAAGGATGCCGTGGCTGCCCTTCGAGGATTGGAAGACAGCGAGGCCGTGGTGGTCGTGCCGCCGCTGGCGGCATGGCCCGCGGATTTGCCTGCCGCCGTCCAAGCCTTCGCGCATAAGGGTGGTGGTGTAGTGTTTTTCGCCGGTCCGGAGATCCCGCCTGCCGACTTCACCACGGCCTGGCGGAGCCTTCTCCCCGTCTTGCCCGGTGCGGTTTCAACGCTCGAGGGCGGTCCGGCCCTGGAACCGATCGGGACAACCCATCCGCTCTGGGGCAGTTTCGGTGCCGATCTGCGCGAGGCCCTGCGCAAGGCACCACTAAGAAAACGCTTTACACTCGGCATCGTCGAGGGAGCGGAGGTGATGGCGCGTTATGCCGACGAGGTGCCATTGGTGGCACGCGGGCAGGCGGGCCGCGGCCTCGTGCTGTTCGTCAACACCAGTCCGGACCGCAGCTGGGGTGATTGGTCAGCCGACGGAGTCTTGTTCGTGCCTACGGTCCACGTGCTGGTCTCCGCGGTGTTGAGTTCCCCATCCCACAGCCTTCGCAACAGCCCGGGTGCTGGAATCGCAGGAGCGCCTTTCGATGTTCGGGTTGATCCCGCGCTGGGAGGAAAACTTTTCCGTGTCGACGACAAATCCCTGAAGGCCGACGAACAAGGTTGGTTGCGCGGCCTCAACTTCGACCGCCCGGGCCTCTTCGATATCCTAACTGAAGAGGGTGGCTTCGTGCGCCCGGTGGCGGTGAATTTTCCTCCAGCGGAAAGCCGGTGCGAGTTTTTCCTCCCCGCCATCCTGGAGCGGCAGATTGCGGCCCGCCGGCGAGCCGCGGGCACTAGTGGCGAAGTGCCCCGCATCGATTTGGCCTCCGAATCCGGATGGTGGCGGTGGATTCTCGCCGCCCTCGCCGTGGTCTGGCTGGTGGAACCATGGCTGGCTTTCCGGCCGAAACAACAACCCGATGGGAAAGGACTCGCATCATGAATGAACTCCAACAAATCATCCATCACGCGTTGGTTCGCCAACGCGGCATCCGCCGGCAACGCGCGTGGCTGGCGGCCTTCGCCGCCTTTGCCGCGGTGATGGTCTTGACCGCCCTTCTCGACCGGATGTGGATGTTCTCCGGTGGCTTGAGATGGAGCGGATGGATCGCCGGGCTGGTGGCCGCCGCTTTCGCGGCCCGCCGGGCCATTGGCGCTGCTTGCCCCGACGCCACCACGATCGCCCACCGAATTGAAGCGGAAGCCGGGGAAACGGCGCCGGTTGTGGCGACCGCAATTGATCCGGCCGTGCGGCTCACCGCTGGAAGTGAAGCCGTCGGTAGAGCGATGCTCGAGCGACTGGACCGAGTGGCAAACGATGCCATGCGTGTGGCTCCGCCCTCTTTCCGTGGCCGGCTGCGAGTGCCCGCATCCATTGCCGCCGCAGCCCTTGCGGCGATCGTCACCATGCTTGTCATCCAAGGCCCCAACGGCCTGCTGCGCCTGTTGATCCCATGGATGGCATTGCCGTACACCTCGCTTCAGTTGGAGGGACCGAAGGAAGCCCTCCCGGAGGGACGGCCGTTCACTCTCATCGCGCAAGTTTCCGGAGTGCCGGTCAAAATCCTGACCCTGTATCGACAAGATTCGCCGCTAGCGCTTGCGGAAGCCGCTCCAGACCCCCAAGGCGTGGTGCGGTTGGCGATGAACGGTCTGGATGGTCCTGCGGAGTTTGTTGTTCGTGCGGGTGACGGCCAGTCGGCTCCGTTGAGCGTTACGCCTTACCCGTTGCCTGCCATTGCATCCTTCGAAATCGCTGTTCTTCCTCCCGAATACGCCGCCCACGCGAAGGACACCAAAAGTGAACCCTCGTTTTCGGCCCTGCGAGGCAGTCGGCTTGGCTACAAGGTGCGGCTCAAGGCGCCGGCTGCTTCCATTGTGGTCGAACGCAGCGCGCCCCCGCCGAAAGAAGAACGCGTGAGCCGGACAGAACAGGCCGGCATGAAACGTGGCATTTACGGGGAACCGATGGGCGTCGAAGACCCGGTCACCGACCAACCTGTCATCCCGGTTTTTCAACCCGATCCCGTGGACCCGCTGGTCTGGCACACGGACTGGGATATTTCCGCGGAAGCGGACGACATCATCTACCGGCTTGCGATCAAAGGTCAGCAAGGCGATCTCGTCCGCAACGAGGAACCATGGCGCATCAACGTGGTGGCGGATAGCCCCCCGGTCGTGCGCATCCAAAGCCACAATGGTGGCGAGGTCATCCGTCTCGGCAATGAAACGGTGCAATTCAAACTCAGCGCCGTCGATGATGTCCGCCTGAGCGGGGCACGGTTGGTTTTCCGCAAGCCGGGCCAGCCCCACACCCGCCAGGAGATCAAACTGCCCGCGGAGGCGGGGCGCAGTTGGTCCGGCGCGGAATTGCTGGCGCTGGCTCCCATGAATGTGAAGCCGCTCGATATCATTGCCGTGCATGCGGAAGCGGAGGACTCGAATGCCCTTGAAGGCACGGGAGTGGGCCGCTCGGAAGTGGTGTATCTGGAGGTTCCCTTGCCGGAATCCGAGGATGATGGCGGAGGCGGAGGTGGTGGTGGAGGCAACGGTCCTCCGCCGATCAATCTGCTGGAACTGCAGATGGAGATTCTTAAAGCCACGGTGGTGACTCCGGACAATGCCCCGGCGTCCGATCCCGAAGCCATCGCCTATGACCAAAGAAGAAACGCCGAATACACCGGCATGATGGCGCAAGCGGCCGCAGCCATGCTCTTGCCGGATTTGGCGGACGTTCTTGAGAAGGCTCGGCATTCGATGGAGGCGGCGGCCAGCCTTCTCGACAAACAAGCGGCCGTGAAAGCGGTGCCGGACGAGGAGGCGGCATTGGCCAGCCTCATTGAGGCGGTGAAAATGGTGGGAGAAGCGAAGGAGTCGCTGCAATCGGCTTGCGAAGCGGAAGGAAAGATGAGTCTTACCCTGAGCAAGCCCAAACCGAAGAGTTCGTCGGCCAAAGGAGACAAGCAGGAAGAAAGCGCCGCGCAAAAAGAAGCACTGCGCAAACTCATGGAAGAAGTGCAGCGCCAGCTCGCCGGACAGCAGAAGCTCAACCAGGACAAAGGCGATGCAGCGCAGCGCTCCAAACAACAACAGGCATTGGCACAGGATGCGCGCTCCGCGGCCAGCCAGGCGGAAGATATCAAACCATCCGCCGATGGCCGCGGCGATCCCAAAGCGGCTGCAAAGGAACTTGAGCGCGCGGCCGGCCTCGAGGAGGACAACGCGGAAGCCCTCGCGAGCGGCGATGGCGAGGCGAGCAAAGAACTCGGGGAGCAAAGCGAACAAGCCCTCGCGAAAGCGTTGCGCGAAATCGCCGCCCAGTTGGGAAGCGGAATTTCCGAAAGCGAAACCTATCCACCGGGTTATGAACGGCTGGTGGACGATTACCTGCGATCCATTTCCTACGAATAGTTATCATGGAATGGACCACCTACCCCGCCTGGTATTGGATCACCGCCGCGGTTTGCGCGGTCTTTGCCGTGATCTCGTGGCGCACCCTGCGTGCTCCGCACGGTCCATCCATCGGACGCCGTTGTCTCTGGTTGCTGCTGCGCGGCATTCTGCTCGCACTTTTGCTCATCATCCTCCTGCACCCGCATCGGGTGGAACGCCGTGAGTTCCGTGAACCCCAGGATATAGCGGTCCTGTTGGACGACTCGGCGAGCATGATCCTCCGCGATGAACCGGACTCCTCCCCGAGGATCGATCAACTTAAGGTGCTTGCCAAATCCTTGGGTGGGCTGGCCGGTGGCGGAAGCCCACTGCGATGGTATGGCTTTGCCGGTGAAGCCCGACCGGTGGCGGGCCCGGATGACCTCACAGCCGGCGGAAACGAATCCCGCATGGACAAGGCCCTTGAGACTGTTTTGGGCGACGAACGCACCCGCGATCTCGGAGCGGTGGTTTTGGTGAGTGATGGACAAACCGACGATCCCGAGGCGGCCCGCCGTGCGGCGCGTCTCTACCAACAAGCGGCCGTTCCGCTTTACACCCTGCTCGTCGGAACGCCGGAGGAATCCCGGGATCTCTCGCTTTCCGGCCTCGCCGGCGCTCAGGAATCGCTCTACAGTCGGCGGCTCCGTTTGACCGGAACATTGCACGGTCCCGGATTCACCGGCCAATCGGTGACGCTGCGGGTCCAGTGTCAGGGACGCGTGGTGCACGAATCCGCCGAGACCGTCGTTGGTGCCACCCAACCGTTTGAACTCATCTTCGAAACCCCGTTCACCGGGTTTCACCGCTACCAGGTGGAAGTCCTGCCCCTGGACGGTGAGCGGTTGTCCGATAACAACTCGGGATTGATCGGTGCGGACGTCGTCGAGCGGAAAATCCGGGTCATCAACATGGAAGGCACGCCCAACGCGGGGCACTGGCTGGAGAACGCGCTGGAGAGCGACCCGGACATCGAGGTCACGAGCCTGTTTTTCCCTCAGTCCGAGTCCTTCGAAACCTCGCGCCAGATCTCATTCACCGTCGATGCCGATGGCCGCAAGGTTTACAACATCGCCCATCCGATCAAGGGATACCCGCGCACGCTGCAGGACATGTTGAACTACGATGTGATCATCAACAGTGATATCTACAAAGAAGCCTTCACCCCCGAGCAACTTGATCTGACCGTGGCCCTGGTGGAGGAACACGGCGGCGGTTTCGTGATGGTGGGTGGCACCACCGCCTTCGGGGCCGGCAACTACGACGAGACTGTGATCGACAAGCTGATGCCGGTGGATGTTTACGGCAACCAGGACATCAAATATGGAAGCTTCAAGCTGCAAGTCCCCGAGGAAATGTTCGACCACCCGGTGATGCAACTCGGCACCACCCGCGAGGAGACCGCGCAAATCTGGAAAGAACGGTTCCCGGGATTCAGCGGACTCAATTCCGTGAATCGCGCCAAGCCCGGAGCCCGCGCGCTGGCTTTCAATGAGAGCGAATCCAACAACTATGGCCCGCTGGTGGTTTTCGCCGTGCAGCAGATCGGGCGCGGCCGCACCATGGCGTTTACCTCCGACACAACCCAGAGCTGGGGTAGCGGGTTCCACACCAGCTTCGGCACCCCGGCGGACGAAACCCTTTACTACCGGCGATTTTGGAACCAGGCCGTGCGCTGGCTGGCCGCGGACCGCATCCGCCGCAAGAGCGGGGAACTCAAACTCACGGTCGATCGCAACGTCGCAGTGCCGGCCCAGAGTGTGGATGTGCGCATCCCGTTCCCGCCCACCTACCCGGATGCGGTGCTCACCCTGAAGCATTCATTGCCGGGGCAGGACGCCGTGCCCGTGGACTTGATCCGCGATGAGGTGACCCGCACCTGGCACGCCGAGGTCTCGCTAATGGAGCAGGGCGAATGGACCTTCACCGCCAGCCTGCCGCGCACGGGCTTGGATCCGGTGTTCTCCCATGCGCTCGTCAGCGTGATCCCGGACACCCGTGAGTTTGCATCCACAGCGGCCAACCGCGGGTTGATGGCCGAACTGGCGCAACTCGGAGGAGGCAAGTTGTTGGAAGGCGACCCCGTAACCTGGTCGATCGCCGTCGATCCGCGCGGCAGTCGCATCATCGAATTTGGCCGTCGCGCCATCTGGGACCGCGGGTGGGTCATGGCCCTGATGATCCTTTTACTCACCCTGGAATGGGGCCTGCGCCGCCGTTGGATCGGTGGCGAAACCACCTGAAAATCCACAGGAACACCCCTGAAACACAGCCAGAGGAGTCGAATCCTGCCGGTTTTGGCCGCCATCGCGAGCTTGGCGCAGATTTCCATTGCCGACGCGGAGAATGCGACCGCGCCCCCTGTTCGTGCCCCCACCAGGGAGTGGTTTGTCGCGGCACACTCATAGGCGAGACGCAGGCATTCCTTCAGCATGGGATCTCACGGCGGAAGACAGAACCACCAGGCAGACCGCTCTGTGGTCGGACTCCAAGGAAGCCGCCCCCGGCCCGTACGACGCCCGCTCTTTCTTCGGGGAATTTGCGGAGCTGATTGAGAAGACGAGGTGAAGCCTGTCCGGGAAATTGCTTTCCGGCCACTTTCTGGTTCCACGGCTGTGATCAGCGAAGCACCGCACGCATCCGGAAGTATGCGGGACCAGGTGCCGCCGGCATTGTCAGCGCGAGAGTTTCGAGATCCAGTTCGGAATCCGCTTCTGTCCAGTCCAGCGGGACGTCGGTCCACTGCTGGAGATCGGTGCTTTGTTCGAGAAAAAGATCCACGGAGCCAGTCGCGGGGACCGCGCGACTCAGGATGAGCATTGCCGGGGCAGGCGTCACGGCTGGAAGACGCAACGAAGCACTGGCGGTGGCGGGGACACCGAGCGCGAATTTCATGACATTGGCGATGCCATCCCCGCGAGGAGCAGCCAGCGGATCAAGGACGGATGAAGCCCGCAGTGGCAATAACCTAAAGAACCCGCCCCCCAGCCAATCAAGGCCAAGGGCGGGCCGCGTGGGGCGCGCGTGCGCCCATCGACTCGGCGTGAATCTTCCCGCTTCCTCCGGGCTGCGACGCCCTCGTTATGCCGGTCGCTTTCGAGGGAGTCCGTGTGAGCGAACTCTGGCTCGTGCGCTGGGTTAATGCGAATCTTGAGGCCCAGATGGGCCGCATATCGCACTTGTCCTTTTCTCTTATTACCAGCCGGCTCCCACTGAGAGGGTGTATGGAGTTTTCACCAAAGGTCGATGATGACGATTTCTTGGGGGCAGTTGATTCTCAGTGGAAACGTATCGCCGAGACCGCGCGAAACGATCAAACTCCCTTCGTTCCAGTCGAGCCGATCGAGACACCAGCGGTACAGCCAGGCACCGGGGAGCGCGCGGCCGTTGGCATCGCGGCCCAGGACAATCTGGCCGCCGTGCAGGTGACCGGCCAGCGCCAGGTCGATCCCCGGGGCGTCCGAGGGGTCGAATGGCTGAGGGTCGTGGCACAGGGCGATCGTGCGATGGCTGTGGCCTGGCGGACTGGGTGGTGGAGGCGGTTGTCTGATCGCCCGCCCGCGATCCCAGGTGGTGATTCGATAGGTCATTCCGTCGGGGCCTGGTATCCTTAAATCGCCGATATCGACGCAATGAGCGTTGGGGATGGTGGTCAGATCGCGCAGCACTCGACCTCCCAACCACCGGTCATGATTGCCGGCGATCCAGCCGACCGTCCAGCGGTCACTCATGCGCCGGAGCCAGCGTGCGAAGAGTCGTCTTCCCCAGGGCGTGTCGGCGTAATCACCCGTCATGGCGACGAAATCAGGGTTCCATTGAGCGAGGGCGCTCTCGATGGCTCGAAGTTTCGCCTGGCTGAACCAAATGTGGAAATCGCTCAGATGAGCGATGCGCCATGGGGTGGCTGGGCCGCGCGTTCCCACGCATTCGTGTCGAACGATCATGGCCGTTAGGTGACATCCGCGAATCCCATGAGCAGGCAGGTGCCCGCCAGGACGAGCCAGCGCCAATCGTACCATTGGTGGATGGGTACTGCCGGTGGAGTGGATGTAAATGGCAGGGATGCAGCGATGGCCCAGCCGGCGACGCCGGCTCCGATGTCCAGGAGATCGGCACGTCCGTCGGTGAATCCACTCCACTGGACCAACTCCCAACAGGAATTGATCAGCACGGGAAGGACCGCCAAACTGAGGCGCTTGCCATTGGTCAGTCGCCATTCCCATCCCCCCACCAAGCAGGTGGCAGCAATCACCCATAAGCCACTGGGCAGGCTGCCGAGCCATGGGCCTGGCATGTGGCACTGACTGCCGATCCAGCTCCGAGCCGCCTCGTAGGATTCCGCCCCAAGCACGGTGCCGAGGAATCGATTTGAACACGTGCGGTCCGGTCGGAAGGCGAGATAGAACGCCAAGGCCACCACCAGGGTGGACAAGGCGATGAGCAGGCGCATTCGATTCATTTTTCGAGCAGTAGGCCGGAAAAAAGCCCCAATGGGCCGTATCGCCAACGGTCGAGCACGCGGAACAGCCCGAATTCTGGTTGCCGGCTCATATGGAACTTCGGATTCAAGCGTACAACCCGGGCGAGAGGAATCCAGAGCCGATCGATCCACATCGAACTGGCGGCGAGTGACTCGCGATTCAGCACGTACGCTCGGCCGCCAGCGCGCAGCAGGCGATGCACTTCACGAAGCAAGGCGGCGGGATCGGCGGTGACCGAGAGCACGTGAAACAGCGCCACCAAATCAAAAGAGCTGGACACAAAATCCGTCCGCTCGCCATCCATCACGCGGATTCGTGCATCGGGACGCCGCCTCTGGCTGGAGTGCACCATGACTTTGGAGACATCGATCGCCTCGATTTGGTGGCACGTGATGTCAGCGAGGTGGCGGCCCGGCCCTACTCCGATCTCCAAGAGTCGGCCCGGCGGTTCCCGGTTGATTCGGCGGATACATTCGGATCGACCGCGGGTTATCCAGGGATCGACAAGCGGATACAGGCCGCCGACGAGGTCGTAGAACTTACCGGTCCTCCGGTTGGTTTCGGCGCATCCTGGGTCGCTCGTCATGAATCCCAATGGATTCCGGCTTCGCCATAGAGTGTGAAGACATGGGTGTCGGTGATTTCGACTTCTACCAATTCGCCTTTCAGGCGGTCATGCGGACCCGGGAAGACGACGATTTTGTTTTGCGACGTGCGACCGGTGAGGCGCTCCCTGGTGGTTTTCGAGTACCCTTCGCAGAGGATTTCGACGCGCTGGCCGACCAGGGCGCGGAGTTTGGCGGCGCCCAGTTGATTGACCAGGGCGAGCAGGTCTTGGTTTCGCGCCTCCTTGACGTGTTCCGGGATTTGCGATTCGACGGGCATCTCGGCGGCCGGGGTGCCGCGGCGTTTGCTGTAGCGAAAGATGAATGCGTTGTCGAAGTGTACTTGCCGGACCAGTTCCTTGGTCGCCTCGTAGTCGGCCTCGGATTCGCCGGGAAACCCAACGATGATGTCGGTGGTGATGGCGAGGCCCGGGCGGGCGGCGCGCATTTTCTCGCAGATTTCAAGGAACCTTTGCGGCGAGTACGGCCGGTGCATCGCCTTGAGAATCCGTTCGCTGCCCGATTGCAGAGGCAGGTGGATGTGCGAGCACAATTTCGGCAGATACCGGAACGCGTCGATCAGGTCATCGCGGTATCCGATCGGATGGGGGCTGGTAAATCGAATGCGCTCGAGTCCGTCGATGGCATGCACCGCTTCGAGAAGCTGCACGAAGGGGGATTTGCCGTCGATGGTGGGAAACTCTTTGATGGCGTAACGATTGACGATCTGGCCGAGCAGCGTGACCTCCTTGATGCCTCGATCGACGAGCCGGCGGACTGCGTCGACGATCTCGGAGATGGGGCGGGCGCGCTCGGCGCCGCGGGTGTAGGGCACGATGCAAAACGTGCACTTCATGTTGCACCCTTGCATGATGCTCACGAAGGCGGTGGCCTGGCGCGCGTCGACCTCCTGATCGCGAATGGTGTTTTGCGACCCTTCTTCCTCGGCCACATCGACGATCGAAAATCGCTCGTCGTCCATTTGGCGCTGCAACCGCTGTTTCAAGATGGTGTCGACGTGTTCGACCACACGGTGGTATTTTTGCGTGCCGGCGACGAGGTCGAGGTGCGGGATCGTGTCGAGCAGTTCGGACCCGCGCGACTGGGCCATGCATCCCATGAATCCGTAGACCACATGCGGTTTTTGGCGGCGCAGTTTTCCCATCATGCCCATCTTCCCGATGGCCTTCTGCTCCGCCTGATCCCTCACCGAGCACGTGTTGATCAGGATGACATCCGCCGCCGATTCATCATCAGTCATGGCGTACCCGCCGCGCTCCGCAAACAACCGTGCGACCTGGTCGGAGTCGCGTTCGTTCATCTGGCACCCGTAGGTGCGGATGTGGACATGATACATCAGGCCAGCAGATCCTGAATCACGGTGCCGTCAGCGACGATCTCGATCGGGCGATCGCCGGGGGCCATCAGTTCTTTTTCACCATTGATGCCGAGCTGGTGATAAATGGTGGTGGCGAGATCAGCCACGCCGACCGGATTCTCCTCCGGTTCGGCGGCAGTGGAGTCGGACTTGCCGTAGACCAACCCTTTTTTCACGCCACCCCCGGCGAGGACCACGGAAAACACCTTGGGCCAGTGATCGCGTCCGGCGGTGCCGTTGATTTTCGGGGTGCGACCGAATTCCGAGCTCACCATGACCAGCGTGCTGTCAAGCAACCCGCGTTCCTCCAGGTCGGTGATGAGGCGCGCATACGCCTGGTCGAACTGCGGGAGCTGTCCGCCCATGCCGCCGGCGATGTTGTCGTGGTGGTCCCAGCCACCGTAGGTCAAGGAAACGAACCGCACCCCGGATTCGACCAGCCGGCGGGCCATGAGCATCCGCTGGCCGGCAGTATTCCGGCCATAGGCGTCGCGCAGTGCGTCAGGTTCCTTGGCAATATCGAACGCCTCGCGCGCCTGCTCGCTGCTGATGAGCGCATACGCCCGCTGGTAAAACGTGTCCATCGCGTCCAGCCGGTCGCTTTTCTCCAACGTCGCGAAGTGAGAATCGACCGTCTTGAGCAGGTTGCGGCGTTTTTCGAAGCGCGCGGCGTCGATGCCGCCCGGCAGCGCCAGGTCCTGTACCTTGAATCCGCCGTCCGCCGGGTCACTGCCCAGGGCGAACGGGCCGTAGGCGCTGCTCAGGTACCCGCTTTGAGCGTACTCGTTGGGGACCGAGGGCACGCAGACATAGGGCGGCAGGTTGTTGCGCGGGCCAAATTCGTGGCTCACCACCGACCCCATGCTCGGGAACGTCAGCGCCGGACTCGGGCGGTAGCCGGTGAACATGTTGTGCGTCCCCCTCTCGTGCGCCGCTTCGCCATGGGTCATCGATTGAATGACCGTCAGGCGGTCCGCGATCTGCGCGGTCTTGGGCAGGTGCTCGCCAAACCGCAGACCGGGCACTTTGGTTTCAATGCTCGACAGCGGCCCACGGTACTCCTGCGGAGCGTACGGCTTGGGGTCAAACGTCTCCTGATGCGCAATCCCGCCAGGCAGGAAGATGTGGATGACCGATTTGGCCACCCCCTCCTTCGACTCGAAAAACTTCTGCTCCGCCTTGAGCCGGAAGAAGTCGCCCAGTGTCAGCCCGAGCCCGCCGACGAGGCCCACCTGCAAAAAGCTGCGCCGCGAATGGCGGCGCATAAAATCGTGGTGCTGACGATGAAGCAGCGGATCGCGGAAGTTCATAGGGTCGCAGGGTGAAACCAAACTGAGTTTACCATCGTCCCAATCGACCGATCGTCAACGAACGCCAACCATTTCGGTCACCCATCGGAGACTAGGGGAGCCGCCGATAATCCGCAAACCTCAATCACCTCGGCGGCCACACTGCCTACTCCAGACCACGAACCTCGCGAAGGACGCGTAGGATGGACCTTACCACGCCTCCTTCGGACGCTTCGATTCCATCCCGAAGCCCATTCGCGAAACCCAGCGCACACGCGGTCTGCGCCTCGCCGGGGCCCGGCGGGCTACGTGGGTTGATTCCTTCGCGAGAGACTTGCGCTCAGAGTTTCTCGCGCTTCCGAGTTTCTCGCCGGGGCTCGACCGGCTACTGGGAGCTTCACGCGTTTTTGCCGGTCCGCCAATCGTAGCGCCCTGGGATGGCGAGGGGGTATTTGCCATCGGCGCCGGGCAGGACGAGCGGTTGAGTGTCGGGGCCGAAGGATTCGGGCGAGAGCCGGAGATTGCTGGCGAGGGCTTCGTCCCAGCCGATTTCCTGGCCCGAGTAGGTGGCGTAGCGGCCGAGCACGGACGTGAAGCTGCTATTGGCGCCGTAGTGGCCGTCGTTGTGGGGGGTGCCTTTTTGGATGAATTCGTAAAGGCGGTCGTGCTCGGTTTGATACGGGTTGGGGTCGTCGTTGCCGGCGTGGCGCCAGAGTGTTTTCCCGGCGTGGTCGCGGATTAATCCTGCGGTGGCGACGCCCTTGGTACCGACGATGGTTTCGGAGACTTTGGACCAGGTCTTGGGCACGTGCTCGCAGAACGAATGCACGATGACGCCGTTGTCGTAAATGTATTCGACGGAATGGTGGTCGAAAATTTCGCCGAACTCTTTGCCGGTGAGGACCTCGCGTCCGCCCATGCCTCGGGCGCGCACCGGATGGCGGTCACCGAGGAACCAATTGGCAACATCGATGTTGTGGATGTGTTGTTCGCAAATGTTGTCACCGCAGAGCCAGTTGAAGTGGTACCAATTGCGGAGTTGGTAGGTCATTTCGGAATCGCCTTCTTTGCGGTCGCGCACCCACGGGCGATCGCCATTCCAGTAGACTTCGGCGCGGATGATGTCGCCGATCATCCCTTCCTGAACGCGCTTGAAAGTTTCGATGTACTGGACCTCGTAGCGCCGCTGCAGGCCGACCACGACCTTGAGGTTTTTCGCATCGGCCTCCTTGGCCGCGGCCATGACCATGTTGGCGCCGAAGGAGTCGACGCACACGGGTTTTTCCATGAAGACGTGTTTACCGGCTTTGATGGCGGCCTCGAATTGGAACGGCCGGAACCCGGGAGGCGTGGCCAGGATGACCACATTGACGTCGGGCATGGCCATGATTTTTTGGTAGGCGTCGAACCCGACGAACTGGCGGCTCTCGGGCACGTCGACTTTCACGCCGTACTTGTTCTTGAGGTTGTTGTGGGCGCCGCGGAGGTTCTCGGTGAAGACATCGGCCATGGCGACGAGTTTCACGTTGGGGCCGGTGACGCTGAGGTTTTGGTCGGCGGCCCCGGAGCCGCGCCCGCCGCAGCCGATCAGACCGACACGGAATTCTTGGCCAGCGTTTTGAGCGCGGACGAACGGGGCGGTGGCAACGGCGGCGCCCAAGGCGGCACTGGATGTGGAGATGAAGTTGCGACGTGTGGTCATGGGGTTTGGTAGGCTCGGAGTGAGTGGGAATTGGGCATTGGGTCGGGTGGAGGCCGGGTGTCGATTATTTAGGATCGAGGTTGGCGCTGAGTTGGGCATCGGTGAGGGAGGGGCTGGGCACGCCGTCGGCGGGAATTTCGGCCTGCGCGATCCATGCGCAGGCGTTGAGGAGGAGCTTGCGGTAGTTGTCGTCACCCCAGTTCTTGTGAAAGTGTGATCCGGTGCAGCCGAATCCACGGCCGTCATTTCCCTCGCGGGTGGCCACCCACATCATGTGCTGCGGTTCGCCGCGCTCGATGGCGGCGCGCACGTCCGGGTTGCCGCTGTGGGCACCGTCCTTGCGGCTCAGGGTTTCCTTGGGCGGCAGAGCCGTGAGAATCGGCGTGACTCCCGCCATGCCGGGACGGAATCGCATGTGGTAGTACCATTCGTCCTGCGTGCCGAACGGCTTGACGCCGCGCGTGACGTCGTGCTCGGGCAGCGAGGAGTAAACCGCCTTCCAATGCGGGTTCACCGACCAGTGCGGCTCGAAGTAGCCACCGATGTATTCGAGGAATTTCTGGCCGAATTCGCCGGCCGTTGTTTCCACCCCATAGTGGATGCACCCGAGCCCCACGCCGCGTTTCATGGCCACGTCCAGCTTCTTCAGGTGATAATTGAGCGGATGACCGCCACCGCCGTCGGTGAACGAAACGATGGCGTCGACATTGTCGAGCGCGGTCGGATCATTCGGCCAGCCGCCCGTGTAAACCGTGGCCAGCACGCGATCGCCGAAATGGGTATTCAGTTGTTCGGCCAGCAGCAGGCAACCGGCGCGGTGCTCGTGCTCGCCCGGTCCATGGCTCGGCTTGCCGGCGAAGAACGCGACCTTCTTTTTGTCCTTCAGCGGCAGCCGCTTGAGCATCACATTTTTCAGCTGGATCTTCATCGGCTTGTCCCACCGGTGGACCTGGATGGCGATCTGGCCGCTGCGACGCGCTTGTTTTCCTTCGTCCACGATCGATGAGAATTTCTCACCGTTGACGTAATTAGTAATTGTATTCCCCTCAGCCACGATGCGGTACGCATTCCAATCTTCCTCCTTGATGAGCTTTTGCAGGTCTGCGCTCTCCGCCAGCTTGGCCGTCACCTCAACCTTCAGCTTGCCATCCGGACCATCGGTCACGTGCGTCTGCTCGCCCCGGTTGGCCAGGATCCCCCGCTCGCCTTCCGAATAGACGATCCCGGTGTAGGTCGTCCCGCTGTCGATGTCGCTCTGGTAGCCAGCAATACGAAACTCTTCAGGCTTGGATCCGGGCAACTGGTACGAGCGAATCTGAACCCCCGAATTGCCGCCGATGATCCGATAGTCAAAAGTCAGCTCGAAATCGTCGACTTCCCCATCCTGCCACACAAGAAATGTGTTGAACGGCACCTGATTCGGTTCGGTCGTCTGACCGGTGATCGCCCCATCCTCCACCTTCCAGAGGCCCTCCATTCCCTTCCATCCATCCAGCGACTTGCCATCGAAGATAGCCTTGGCCGTCGGTTCCTCGGCCAACAGCAGCGCCGGCACCAAGGCCGCAACCAGGGGAATAATTGGGAATTTCATGGGAGCGCCATCCTAGTGACCCGCCGGCGCTGCGCAATTCAGGTTTTCTCTGATGGAGGATTATCCGATGCTCATAGAGGGGGGGGCGACCACAGACAATTGCCGCCAGCAGAAACACTCGATCAGCTTGTCGCTGCTCGGCTGGAGACCGAATGGAAGGCCCAAGCCTCAGAAGAAGTTCTGGCCATGCTGTGGAAAAAGGCCAAAATTGTCTACATTGATGCCAGTTTGCGTGTCCCGATTAACCGGAGACGCGACTCCCACACCTCAGCCTGATGCGGCGGTTTGGGTTGCATCGGTGTAGCGTGGAAAACTCGCTCGGTTGTGGCGGTTGCCTGCGAGCCGAGGCATAGTGACTCGAGCCACACCCGATGCCCGCTCCATCTCCCATCAACCCAATGATTGCCAGCCTGATGAGGCCGGAGGCGTACGGGCATGCAGTGGATGAAATCAAGCTCCTCGAGACGCACATTTCCTGGGTGCTGCTGACCGGACGTTTTGCCTACAAGCTGAAGAAGCCGGTGAACCTTGGGTTTGTGGACTTCAGCACGCTGGATCGTCGCCGGTGGTTTTGCGAGGAGGAGCTGCGGCTGAACCGGAGGCTGGCGGCCGATTTGTATCTCGGGGTTTCCGCCGTCCACGGACCGGCGGGCCACGCGAGTTTTGTCGGGGACGGGTCGATCAGCGATTGGGCGGTGCGGATGAGCCAATTCCCGCAGGAGGCGCTGCTGGCGGAAGCGCTGGCGGCGGGTCGCGTCGACACTCGCCACTGGATCGAGCTCGCCCAGACGATCGCCCAGTTTCAAGCCTCGGCGGCGGTGGCGGGCGATAGCGTCGCTGGCACCGAGGGCTTTGGGACGGCGGTGGCGGTGCGGCAGCCGGCCCAGGCCAATCTTGATGTCCTTGAGCGCTGTCCGGCGGCGCAGGCCGCCTGGCCCGCGCTGCGTGAGTGGACGGCGGCCACCGGCGAGGCATTGAGCGCCGAGTTCGAGCGCCGGCGTCGGGATGGCCGGGTTCGCGAAGGTCATGGCGACCTGCATCTGGGCAACATGGTGTTGCTCGACGACGGCATCACCGTCTTTGACTGCCTGGAGTTCAACCCGGGCCTGCGATGGATCGACGTCATCAGCGAACTGGCATTTCTCGTGATGGACTTGGCGGAGCATGGACGCGCCCTGGACGGCGCCCGGTTGCTCAACCACTGGCTCGATCGCACCGGTGACTATACCGGCTTGGTCATGTGGCGGTGGTATGTGGTCTATCGCGCCTTGGTCCGCGCCAAAGTGAGCGCGCTGCGGCTGACCCAGGCCGGAGCCACCGCCAAGGAGGCCGCCGCCGGCCAATCCGCGGTCCACGCCTACTTGTCGTTGGCCCGTACCACCATCGAGGCGCCGACCGGGCAACTCGTCATCACGCATGGGGTTTCGGGCAGCGGGAAATCGCATCTTGCCCGGCACCTGTGCCACCGCCTCGGATGGATCCACCTGCGATCGGATGCCGAACGCAAACGGCTCTTCGGCGCTTGGGGGATCGGGGGAAGACCATCCTCAACCAAAACCTCCCAAGCCACGGCGACCGATATGTATCGCCCCGAAGTGACCGACCAGATCTACGAAGAAGTCCTTCCCGCACAAGCCTTAGCCGTGCTGCGCGCCGGCTTCTCCATCATCGTGGATGCCACGTCCCTGAAACGCCATCATCGCCAAGCCATGGCGGCCGTGGCCCAGCGATGCGGCGCCCGCTTCCGCATTCTCGATTGCCGCGTGGACGAAACCAGAGCTCGGCAGCGCATTGAAACCCGTCGATTAGCCGGTCTGGATCCATCCGATGCCACGGCGGACGTTCTCGCCCATCAGTGGACGACCGTGGACCCACTGGATCCGGACGAAAGGGCGGCGGCTCTGGTCGTCGAACCGGACGCGAACGCCGATTCCATCGCAGCCCAACTCTAGGACCTAGGGCTCCCGTTCGAGGGCGCCGGCGTCGGGCGCCGGGCCATTCGGACGCGCCACCCCACGCTGGTCGACAGCGATCACCGGATCGGGTCCCGGGACGCCGACGTCCACGGCCGGGGAGTCCGCCTGGGGCAGATGGGTCAGCAGGGTGCCGCCGTTCGGGCTGAGGGGGTCGAGTTTCGGGGCGAGTGGTTCCTCCACCGATCCGAATCGATCAGCCGTCTCGCTCCAGACTGCCTCCAAGTGCCTCCCGACTCCGAGCACATTGCCTCCTAAAGAGACGAAGCTCACGGCCGGCCCTTGCAGGTCGATCGTGGCAGCCGGTCCAGTGCCGCTGAGGCGGTTTTCCGCGATCAGGCAATTGTGCAGGCGGATTTGGTTCGCACTGGCGGCCTCCGGCACGGCGATTGCGCCACCGCCGACAAACGGGTCCGCGGCCGCACCGGAATTGGCGTGGTTCAGGGTCAGGGTGGCGTGTCGCAGCAGGACATCGGCATTGACCGCATAAATGGCGCCTCCCGCGGCGGAGGTGGCCACGTTGGCGGAAAATGTCGAGTTTTCGATGCGGGCGCCCGGTGCCGGCGCGGCCATCTGGCTGAGAAAGAGCGCACCGCCGGTTCGTGCGCTGTTGTTGACGAACGTCGTGCCCACAATGCGGATCCCATGGCGCGCCGTAATCGCCCCGCCGCGGCCGGGCGCAAATGTCTGATTCGAGTCGAACAGGCAGCCACGTATCTCCGCCGACCCGTGAAACGTGTGCAGCGCTGCGCCATGCGGTGCGTTGTTCTCCAAAAACTGACAGCGATCGACCAAAGCCGGCGTCCCACCCAGATGCACCGCCCCGCCGTCGAAGATGGTCGCCACATTGCCCCGGAACAGGCAGCCTCTCAAAATCCCCTCGTGCCCCTCCCCCCCCATCGAAACCGCCCCGCCCCAACGCCCGACATTGCGATCGAACACACAATCTTCGATTTCCAGCCGCGCCGGCCCATCCGGCCGAAAATACACCGCTCCCCCAGGCGTCGCCGTCGAGAGACATCGCTCAAACATCAGCCGCTTCAACACCGCGCTGCCTCCTTTCGGCAGTTCGAGGTGCAATCCCGCCACATCTCCCTCGTCCGGCGAGGCTGATTCGTTGGTGTCGCCACTCAGCCTCACCATCGGCACTCCCTCCCCGTCCAGTGGCGGCCCCTCGATCACCACAGAACGACGGACGATCGGCAGCGGCTCGCCCAGTTTTATCAACCGCGACTCGGCAAAAAACTCCGCGTCAAATCCAATCTCCACCACCCCCTCCACCGGCTGCGCGGACGCCTCGATCAGCGCCTGCCGAAACGAACCCGGCCCGGACGACAGGTCGTTCGTCACCATCAGCTTTTCCCCGGACGCCCACGGCACCAGCAGGGACCAACCACAACAGACAGCGGCACCCTTCAGGGACCGGCTCACTCGGATTCTCAAGGGAGAGACACGCATGACAGAAGTGTCACCGACCTAGCGCGGTCTCGCCAGGGTGTCATCCGGAAATGTTTGGTTTTAACCCGCGAATCCGCGCTTGCTCCGAGCCGTGAGCCGGGCATGGATGGGGTCATGTCTTCACCTGATCCACATCCGAAAAAGCCCGGCTTTGTCGGGGAAAATCCAAATTGGGGCGTCACCAGCCTGGCTGGGTTTGCCATTGTCGCCATCGTGCTCACTCTGATCATCGTCATTTTTCAATAGATTGAGCCACCGACCCTCGGGCGCGCCGAGCGCTTGGGGAATCGCGTCGTCGGCCGGGGTTCCGTCACGCCCAGGGGGAGCCAGTCGGCCAATGGATGAGGCAGGCACCGACTCGCCCGCTCTTCCCGGGGCGGCCGCCGATGGCGTGGAATCTGCTTTAGGCCAGCCGCCGGACCCCCTTGCCACTGATCACCCCGATGCCTTACCATCTCCGCTTTAACGCCACCCCTTCGATTCCCGAGGCCCTCGAACCATTGCGCGACATGGCCTTCAACCTCTGGTGGGCCTGGCACCCCAAGGCACGCTGGTTGTATTGGCACATTGACCCCGTCCTCTGGGAGAAAGTCAACCACAGCCCGCTCAAGATGCTGCAGCAGGCGAACCAGGCGCGGCTGGAAGAGGTGGCTCGCGACGACGATTTCCTCCATCCGATGGCCGTTGTGTACGCCGATTTCAAGAATTACCTGGACGCGACGGACACGTGGGCTCACAAGCGCAAGGTTCCGTTCACCGCCAAGAATCCGGTCTGCTACCTCTCGGCCGAGTTTGGATTCCACGAAAGCATTCCGATCTATTCTGGCGGTCTGGGGATTTTGTCGGGCGACCATACCAAGTCCGCCAGCGACCTTGGCCTCCCGTTCGTCGGCATTTCCCTGCTTTATCGGCACGGGTATTTCAAACAGCAGATCACCCGTGACGGCCGGCAGGAGGCGGTCGACCTGAACCAGAATTTTCGGCAGGTCCCGGTGCGCGAGGCGATGCAGGACGGGTCGCCGATTGTGTTTACGCTCAGCCTGCCGGACGGGCCGGTGTGCGTGAAGGTCTGGGAGATGCACATCGGCCGGGTGCCGTTGTATTTGCTGGACACCGACCTTCCGGAGAACAGTCAGGAGGACCGCGGCATCACCGCCCAGCTCTATGGCGGTGACAAAGAGATGCGGATCAAGCAGGAGATCGTGCTCGGCATCGGCGGCAAACGCACCATGAACGCCCTCGGGCTCGAGCCCGCCGTCTGGCACATGAACGAGGGCCACTCGGCCTTCCTCGCCTTGGAGCGCATCCGCCAGCGCGTGGAAAAACACGGACTGGAATTCAGTTCGGCACTCCAAGTCGTCGCCGCCTCGACCGTCTTCACCACGCATACTCCCGTGCCGGCCGGCAACGAGGTGTTTCACGTCGAGTTGATGCGCAAATACTTCTCCTCTTTCGCCGACGACCTCGGCATCGGCTTTGATCGGCTCATGTCCTACGGCCAACCGATGGCCGGGGGCAACCCGGCTGAGTTCTCAATGACCGTGCTCGCCCTCCGGACCAGCCGCCACGCCAATGGCGTGAGCAAAATCCACGGCAAGGTCAGCCGCGGCATGTGGAGGAATGTCTGGGACGGTGTTCCCGAAGAGGAAGTCCCGATCACCAGCATCACCAACGGGATTCACACCCGCACCTGGCTCGCCCCGGAAATCGCCGATCTCTACTCCAAATACGTCGGCTACGACTGGGACCGTCACCTCAATGACGACGACTTCTGGCGCCGGGTCATCGAGATTCCTGATCAGGAGTTGTGGGAGACTCACCAGATGCTGAAACGGCGGCTGGTCGAGTTCGTGCGCGTGCGGTTGCGCCGGCAGCGCGAACGCAATGCCGAGCCACCCGAGCGGCTCCGCGAAGTCAATCGGCTGCTCGATCCCGAAATCCTGACCATTGGATTCGCCCGGCGCTTCGCCACCTACAAACGCGCACTCCTGCTCTTCTCGCAACCGGAGCGGCTGAAGACCCTGCTCAATCACCCGGAGCGGCCGGTGCAATTCCTGTTTGCCGGCAAGGCCCACCCCGCCGACGGACTGGGCCAGGAGTTCATCCGCAAAGTGGTCGAGTTCTCTGAGATGGACGGCCTGCGCCACCGCATCGTCTTCATCGAAGACTATGACGCCTGCATCGGTCGCCGCTTGTATCAAGGGGTTGACCTGTGGCTGAACAACCCGATGCGGCCGCTCGAAGCGAGCGGGACATCCGGCATGAAGCCCCCGCCCAACGGCGGCCTCAACCTCTCCGTGCTCGATGGCTGGTGGGACGAGGCGTGGAATGGCCGCAATGGATGGGCCATTGGAGAGGAAATCAAGGATGGCAGCATGGAATATCAGAACGAGGTCGACGCCGAGAGCCTCTACTCGATCCTGGAAAACCAAGTCACCCCGCTTTTCTACGCGCGGCCGGACGGCCGTCTGCCGCTGGCGTGGCTCCAGCTCATGCGCGACTCGATGCGCACGGTCACGCCCCGTTTCAACACCCACCGCATGGTCGCGGAGTACACCATCCGCCTGTACGAACCCGCCGCCGCCGCCGCCCGCCGCCTCGCCTCCAACGGCTGCCTGCCCGCCCGAGCCCTGCGCGATTGGAAAGAAGACATCCGCCGCCGCTGGCACGACGTGCGCATCGAAGAGGCGCACCTTGAGGGCGGCGACCTCACCAATGTCCATGTCGGCTCCCCCGTCCAAGTTCACGCCCGCGTCCACCTCGGCGAAATCAATCCCGAACACGTCGTGGTCCAGGCGTGCCTCGGATGCGGCGAAGGCGACGACATCGGCCGCTACAACATGATCCCGCTGGAACCGGACCCGGTCAGCATCGCCCCGGGGGTCTACCGTTTTCAGGGATCGGTGACCGTCACCGACAGCGGCGAATTCGCCCTCGCCCTCCGCGTCATCCCCCACCACGAGGATCTCACGCAACCTCACGAACTGCGCCTCATTCGCTGGATGTGAGGATTATTTCGCCTGAGCGAAATGCCTGCGCAGAAACGCCGCCTGATTCCAGGGGCTCACGCCGTCGCTGCGGCTGGTTCCGCCGGTTTGGGCGGCAGGTTTTTCGCCTCGAACTCCGAACACCAGCCTTTGATTTCAAGATCGTTAAAGATTTTCCCGAGCGTTCGCCGAAGCAATCCCTTGAGGTTGGCATTGTCGACCTCCTGTAGCGAACTGACGGCGGCCTGTTTGTAGCGTTCGAGGAGGAGGAGGCACGTGTCGTCGGCCTTGGTGGTATGGGCGATCGAACGGATGGCGTCGACGGTGGCGGCGGCCGGGGTGAGCCGGCGCCACAAACTGTCGAGCAACAGCTTTTCCTCGCCCTTGGCTTTTTCGAATGCCTCGGCGAGCAGGATGCTGGGGCGAAATGACTCGAGAGCATTGGCGCCCGCATCCGCGCCCAAGTCGTCCATGTCGTCGCGAATTTGATACGCGATACCCAGATTCTCGCTGTAGGCGCGCAGGGCGTCCTGGGTCTCGGCCAGCTGGCCGGCGGCGGCGGCACCCAGGGCGAGGGCGACTTCAAACGCCGGTGCCGTCTTCAGCCGGAAGATCTCGAGGACTTGTTTTGGAGCGAGGGGTGCCGGCTGACGGGTCCAGTCGATTTCAGCTCCCTGGCCGCGACACAGGGCGCGCTGGCCATCGGCGGCCACTTTGAGAACGTCCAGGCGCGTTTCGGCGGGCAGGTTGGCCTCGGCGATCAGCCGGTACCCTTCGCCGATGAGCAGGTCGCCGGCATTTAGGGCGGCCGGCACCCCATGGGCTCCGGGCACGGTTTTTTGGCCGTAGCGCTCGAGGTCCTCGTCCTCGATGTCGTCGTGAATCAGCGATGCCTTGTGAAAACACTCGACGGCCACCGCGAACATTTTGACCGCATCGGGAATGGGGGCCTCCGGGTCGTCGCGCAGCGCCTGATGCACGGCCACGGTAAGGAACGGCCGCCAACGCTTCCCTTCTCCCGCCAGCCATTCCCGCGCGATCGTCTCCGCCGCGCCCTCGGCCGGCCCCATCAGCGAGTCGAGTGAGTGGCGGCTAAACCAGCCAGCCACCTCGTCTTTGAGCGCGTTCAGATTCAGCCGCCGGGTCTTGTCCTCGCTGGTCAGGTGCAAATATTCCCAGACCCAGTCGATGTCGACGGTGGTATCGATGCAATCGTCCTGCAGCAAAGGCACGGCCACGGCCGGGATGGCGGCGGCCTCGACGTACGGGAACGTGCGCTCGAGTACCGGGAGACAGGAAATGCCGACGATGGCCTCGATCTGGCCTGTCTGAATCAGGGACATGACGATGGCGCTCCCTTCGGCCACGAGCACGGCGTACCCGAGCGCCTCCGCTTCATTCTGAAAGTCCTGAATGGTGCACAGGCCGCACTGTTTGCAGAGGAGCCCGAATTCATCGAAGGGCGCTGGACATTTGCTTTCCACGCGCAGGCACTTGGGCATGAGCAGGAGTCGGCGTTCGAACGGGATGGCGGCCAACGACTCGCGCCACATCTCATTGTTCAGGAGAACAGCCGTGTAGTGCAGGTAGATCGGGTCGTAGCCGGTCTCGGCGATCAGGCGTTCGGCATGGACCCGTAATTCGTCCAGCGGCATGGGCGGGACCAGCGGCTCGCGGGCGAGGAATTCACGAACGTAGCCGAGCAGCGCGTCGCGTTCTTTTTTCGTCTGCGGGATGTTCTTTTTCGGTGTCCGGAAACGTGTCGTCGTCACCGGCACGGGGGCAGGTAATTTGATCGTCTGGATCGACGCGGATCCGGCTGCAACGGGCATGGACATGGCCATCAACATGAAACACCTGCGCCCGCTGTCCACGCCAAATCCAGCTGAATCCGCACACTCGAAATCGCGGTTCGAAAGCCGGGGTCATTCTAAAACTTCCGAGCCATCCGAGCCCTAAGATCGCCAAGGACAACGCCCAGCGCATTGATGTCGCATTCGGGCACATGGGGCCGGAGGGTTTCCAGGAGCGTGGCATCCTCGGCGGGATGGGCCACGAGCAGCATCACGAGGTCGGATTCGTACACACCGGCGCGGGCAATCTGCCCCTGGCGGTACAAACTGGGCAGGGCATACAACTTGAGCAGCATCAACCCCTCAGCGGTGGCTACGCGAATGCAGTGGCCGTGCCACGTCCGTTGCCGCGCGTACCCGCTTGCGATGAGCGCGAAGAACGGATTGTCGGTGAGTAATAAATCCACCCTCAGATCGCCGAAGCGAGCATTCGCGATTGCTCATTCCGGCCGCCTTGGGATTGTGGCTAATCCTTTGGAGTTCCCTCGTGTCCTTTCTTTCCGCTCTTCACTCGATTTTTCCGCCTGAGCGTTGCCTGATCGATGGGGCCGCGCTGGCGGCCTACGAAAGCGACGGGTTGACGGCCTTTGCGGCGAGGCCGCGGGCGGTGGTGGTGCCCGTTTCGCGGGACGAAGTGGTGGCGGCAGTGAAGGCCTGTGCGGCGTGGGGCGTGCCATTCATGGCGCGCGGGAGCGGAACGAGTTTGAGCGGTGGCGCGGTGCCGGTAGCCGACGGATTGGTGATCACGCTGAACCGGCTCGACCGAATCCTGGGCATCGATCCGGCGGCCCGCACGGCGGTGGTCGAACCGGGCGTGATCAATCTGGCGGTCAGCCAGGCCGCGGCGCCTTACGGCCTCTATTTCGCCCCCGATCCGAGCAGCCAACAGATCTGCACGATCGGCGGCAACGTGGCGTTCAACTCCGGCGGCGCTCACTGCCTGAAATACGGCATGACCTCCAATCACTTGCTGGGATTAAAGGTCGTGACGGCCACGGGCGAAATCCTCGAACTGGGCGGCGACAGCTTGGAATCGCTGGGTCCGGACTGGGTCGGCCTGTTTTGCGGGAGCGAAGGGCTTTTTGGCATCGCGCTGGAAATCACGTTGCGCCTCACCACCAAGGCCGAGGTGTATCACACTTTGCTTGCCGGATACGAGTCCACGGAAAAGGCCGGGGACGCTGTGACCGCGATCATCGCCTCGGGCATGCTGCCAGGCGCGATCGAAATCATGGACCGGCTGGCCATCGACGCCGCCGAGGCCGCGACCCACTGCGGTTACCCGCCGAAGGCCGCCTCCGTGCTCATCGTGGAACTCGAGGGCCCGCGCGAGCAGGTGGACAGCGAAAAAGAGCGCCTCGCCCGCATCATCGAAGCGAGTGGACCGCTCGAAAGCCGCGTCGCCCGCGATGCGGACGATCGCGCCCTGATTTGGAAAGGCCGGAAAAGCGCGTTTTCGGCCGTCGGCCGCCTGAGTCCCGATTTTATTGTTCAGGACGGGGTGGTGCCGCGCAGCCGGCTGGGCGAAGCGCTGCGGCGGATCGGCGAGTTGTCGCGCGAGTATGGGTTGCGCTGCGCCAACGTGTTTCACGCGGGTGACGGGAATTTGCACCCGCTCATCCTGTTTGACGGCTCGGTGCCCGGCGAGTACGAGCGTGGCGAGGCGCTGGCCGGAAAGATTCTGGAAATGTGCATCGACATGGGCGGCAGCATCACGGGCGAACACGGCGTCGGACTCGAAAAACGCGCCTACCTCACCCCGATGTTCGGCGAACCCGACGTCGCCTTCATGCGCGACGTGCGGCACGCCTTCGACCCGCGCGAATTGGCCAACCCAGGAAAAATGTTTCCAGCTGGCGACGCGCCCGCCCTGGCCGCCCACGGCCTCCACCCACTGGAAAAAGCCGGCCTGATCTCCCGGGAATGACGACGATCGACTCCATTCGCGACGCCTTGCTCGCCGCGCCGCACGTCCGCATCGCGGCCGGCCGCACCAAACCCGCCCTCAGCGCGCCGCCGGAAGACGCGACCACGCTCGACCTGTCCCCGTGCCGGGGCATCACCGATTACCAACCTGGAGAATTCATCATCACGGCGCGCGCCGGCACGCCTCTCGCCGAAATCGACGCCGCTCTGGCCGAGCACGGCCAGTACCTTCCATTCGATCCGCCGTTCGTCGCCCAAGGCGCGACCCTTGGTGGCACCATCGCCGCCGGTCTCAGTGGATCCGGGCGCCTCCGCTTCGGCGGCCTGCGCGATTTCATCATCGGCACCACGTTTCTCACCGGCGATGGACGACTCGTGCACGGCGGTGGCAAGGTGGTCAAAAATGCCGCGGGGTTCGACTTCCCCAAGCTATTGACCGGGTCGTGCGGACGACTGGGCGTGATCCTGGATGCCACCTTCAAAGTATTTCCCCGCCCGCAGGAACACCTCACCGCATCCACCCACACCGGGTCGCTGGCCGCCGCCCTCGACCTCGCCGCCCGCCTTGTCCGCCTCCCCGCGGACCTCGAGGCACTTGATTTCGATCCCGACGGGCGTCTGAGCATTCGCCTCGCCGGTGATCGTGGCACACTCAAACCGCGCCTTGATCGCCTAGCCCGTGAATCCGGGAGTAGCTGGACACCCGACGACACGGCAGCTTGGCCCGACGGCATCGCTCACCGCGAAGGGCTCGGCTTCGTCAAAGTTCCCGTCACGCCGCCCCGCATTCCTGAACTGGACGCCGCCGTGGCGGCCATCGGCGTCCCGCGTCGATACGCGGTCGCCGGTCACCTCGCCTGGATCGCGATCGGACCCGGTCAAGCGTCCGCTCTCGATGGCGCCCTGCGCGCCTGCCGACTGGCTGGTCTCTCGCTGCATCAGCCGCCCTCGCGCCTCGGCCTCTGGCCGTCCCCTGCCGCGGAACTCATGGTGCGCCATGTGTTCGATCCGGCCGGACGACTCGTCTGATCAGAGCCGTCCCCACAGCAGGAAAAACTGGGGATACGAAGAGGAGGCGGGATGCGCCACCACGCCCGCACGCCCCGCTCCAAACAGCTCCCGAAAATCCGCCTGAGCCTCGGTGAGCGACTGGATTTCTTCAAAATCGCGGTGGCGACGGCGCGACCGCGCCCTGGCCACCAAGGCGAGCCGCTGGGCCAACGGCCGGTCAACGCTGTACCGCCGCGCCAAGGTGGCCGCTCCGGCGGGATCAAAAGCCGCCAGCTTTCGATGCACCCGCGGCTCGCCGAGGTCGCGCACGACTTGCGCATCCCAAGCGGCCTCCCACGCCGCTTGTTCCTCTGGTGTGTCGGCAGCGTAATCATCGACGACGAACAACCATCCTCCCGGGCGCAGGAGGGATGCCGCCAGTCGGCGCAGCGCGGCCTTGGAGCAGGCGAAGCGCCCTTCTTCGGAGAGCCGGCGCGCCAGCCGACTCTCCGGCTGATTCGGGGCATAATGTTCGAACTGGGAAAGCACCACCACGTCCGCGCTCGCCGGTGCCGCGAGGTGGGTGTAAAAAGCGTCCTGCGGGTCCAGGGCATTCACGCCGCCGCACAAAACCGCCGAACGACCGTGGGCCGCCAAGCGCTCGCGAGCCACTGCCAGCGGCGCCACACCGCAGTCGCATCCGATCAGCGTCGTCTCCAGCCACAGTCGCTGGCGCACCACTTCCTCGAGAAATCCGCCCGTTCCCACCCCCAGCTCGATGATCCGCGCGGGCCCGGCCGGGTGACTCGAGGTGACCTGCTGGATCATCCACTCGAACAGCGGCGTCTTGTCGACAATCAACGGTTGCAGCACGGCATAGCGCTGCGCCGCCACCATGGCGGCGGGATCAGGAGCTTGAACAATTTCCATGCGGGTCACCCATCGTCCCTCAACCATACAGCGGAATCAAAAAAGCAACTTTGTGATATTTTCACCCATGCTTCACGGTGGCGCGAGGCGACAAATTGCCTCAGGTTACGGAACCGGCCGCGACGGCGGCCCTCCTCGCATTCCCCATGTCCACCCGACGCAAAACCAACGACCGTGACTTCACCGGCGGCGCGCTGCCGTACTTTTATCAAAAGAGGGGCACGACCGGCGATCCCACGCTGGACACCATGGTCCAAGCTCTCGTCAAGGCGAGCGGGGCCGCGGTTAACCCTCAGCTCATCGAGGAACTGATCATTACGGCGCTGAAGCTCGGTCCCGATGGAATCAGCGTGGGCGACCTCAAACTCATCAATCGCTCGGTCCGCGAAATGCGCGACGCAGCCAAGATGTTCGCCCCCTTTGCCAACAAACGGAAGTGCGTCGTCTTTGGCTCGGCCCGCACGCCGTCCGATCAGCCGGAAGCTCTGATTGCCGAGGCCTTTTCGCGTCGCATCGCCGAGGAAGGTTTCATGGTCATCACGGGAGCCGGCGACGGCATCATGGGCGCGGGCCAGCGCGGCGCCGGACGCGACAACAGCTTTGGACTTAATATTAAGCTCCCCTTCGAGCAAGGCGCCAACGAGACCATCGGCGGCGACCCAAAGCTCGTCACCTTCAACTATTTCTTCACCCGCAAGATCAGCTTCGTGAAGGAGGCCGATGCCTATGCCCTCTTTCCCGGAGGCTTTGGCACCATGGACGAATTGTTCGAGGCGCTCACGCTCATTCAGACCGGCAAGGCGGCCATCATGCCGGTGGTCATGGTCGACAAACCGGGCGGCAGTTACTGGCACATGTGGTCCGCCTTCGTGCGCGACCAACTCTTCGGCCGCGGCATGATCTCGGCGGAAGACTTCTCGCTCTTCCGCTTCACCGACAACGCCAATGAAGCCGTGGACGAAATCCTCCGGTTTTACCGCGTCTTTCACAGCTACCGCTACGTCGGCCAGGACCTCGTCATCCGCATGAGCCAGCCGCTCAGCGAGACCCGCCTCAACCACCTCAACGAATCGTTCCGCGACATCCTCGCCAGCGGCGACTACCGCCAGGGGCCGCCCCCGCCCGGCGAACAGTCCGAACCCGAGATCGCCTCCATGCCCCGTCTCATATTCCGGTTCAACCGCCGCAGTTTCGGCCGCCTGCGCCAACTCATCGACGCCATCAACGCTTCGAATCCTGACTGAAGCGTCGGGGGGTGGTCCCATCCCACCCAATCCCCCAGCCGCTCGATTGCTCATTCGCCCGCACTCCCGGCCCGCCATGCCCGCCACCCTCCGGCTCGACCAGGCCCTTGTCGCCCAAGGTCATTGCGCCTCGCGCGAGCAAGCCCAACGTCTCATACTGGCCGGCGAGGTGAAGGTCGGGACCCGCGTCGCGGCCAAGCCAAGCGAAAAAGTAGCCCCCGATGCCGCCATCGAGTTGAAGGAAAAACCGCGATTCGTCGGCCGCGGCGGCCTGAAGCTCGAAGCCGCCCTGGATGCTTTCGCCATCGACGTCACCGGTTTCGTGGCGCTTGACGTCGGTGCCAGCACCGGCGGCTTCACCGATTGTCTGCTTCAACGTGGCGCCTCACGCGTGCACGCCTTCGACGTCGGCACCAACCAGCTCGCCTGGAAACTGCGCAGCGACCCGCGCGTCCGGTCACGGGAGAATTTCAACTGCCGTCGCCTCACGCCCGCCGACATCGGCGAGCCCGTGGAACTCGCCGTCATGGACCTCTCGTTCATTTCGCTGCTGCTCGTGCTCCCGGCGGTCGTGCCCTGTGTGCGGCTAGGCGGCTCGATCGTCTGCCTGATCAAACCGCAATTCGAACTCAGCCCCACCGCCATCGGCAAAGGTGGCATCGTCCGCGACGAGGCGGCCCGTCAACAGGCCGTCGAAAAAATCCACCGCTGGGTCGACGGCCGCGATGATTTGGCCTGGGCCGGCCTGATCCCCTCCCCCATCACCGGCACGGATGGCAATGTGGAATTTCTCGCGCGGGTGATCCAGGTGGGACGAGACCTCCAGGGCTCGTAGGCGGCGAGAGCGTGGTGGAGACAATCGCCCTCGCCTTCTCTACAGACACCCAAGGAGCGCAAAACGGACGTGAGAGGCGTTGGATCGGGCTAATTTTATCTGGGTGTCTGGCCGGTACATCACTTGAACAGCAAGGACGATTCTTCCATCGAACGGATTCCCCACCGTCGCGCCCGGGAGGCCGCGTCCCACCTCAATGCTTTCTTATCCCCCGTCGCCCGAGTCAGGCTATCGCATTCCAGTCACCGCGTGACCGAGCCGCTGAAGCTGTTGTCTTCCACCACGATATCCGCGGTTTCAGGACCTTTTTTCACGGCCGGTCGGGGAGTGCCACTACGGGCATCGGAGAACGTGTTGTCGCGGATGGAAATGTCCTTCGTCGGCCCTTGGATGTCGATGACCGGGGCTCCCTCGGGACCATTGTCGACGAAGGTATTCTGATGGATTCGATTTCGGTGACCGGCGAAGGCGGGACCGGGTTCCGCGCGGAAGAGCAGGGCGGTTTGGGAGCTTCCCTCGATGTGGTTCTGGGCTATCAGGTTGTCGGTGTCGCGATGGCCGATGGATATGCCGATGCGATTGCCGAGCATCCGGTTGTTTTCGGCCACTCCGTGTTTGACGCCCCAGCAGAAGAAGAGGCCGATGCCGTTCCCGCGGAGCATGTTATTGCGGATGACCGGCCGCTGCGAGCCCGAGCCGGGGTGGAGCCCGAGGCCGGTGTGATTTTCGCTGACGCAATCCTCGACCACGACGTCATGGCAGACTTGCCAACTGATGCCGTCGCCGTGGTAATCGCGCGCCGTCACGCCGCGGATGGCGATGCGGTTGCAGTCTTGCAGGAAAATACAACCGGCGTAGTTGCCATCCAACTCGTCGTTGTGGGCGCGGTTGCCGTCGAGCGTCAGGTGCTCGATTCGCACATCTTCGATGTGGTCGCCGCTCAGGATGGGAAACAATGTGGCCGCGGTGGCGCCGTGCATGACCCACAGGTTTTCGCGCAGCGGCCGGTCGAGTTTGAAGCGCGGGCCGGTGCGGGCGACCAGCGTGCGCTTGAGGACAACCGCCGCGCCATTCGCTGGGTTTTTCGCGCGCAGGCAGACGCCATCGCCGAGGCGAAACCCCTCCGGATTTTCTAGGGTGATTTCCTGGTCGTACCAATCGCTGTCGGCGCTCAGTGGGGAGGCGACAGACGGCTCCTTGATCAGGACAGTGTCGGCGCCGGCGCCGCGCAGGTGGACGCGCGACTGCAAAGCGACCGCATGGCGCAGCCGATAGGTACCGGCCAGAATGTGCACCGTGCCGCCACCCAGGCGGGCCACGTGATCGATCGCCGCCTGAATGGCCCGATGGTCGGTGCCGACGATGTCCCCATCCTTCGTTCCCACGCTTACCGTCAGCCGTTCGTTCCAATCGGGTTCGACCACGCTGTCACCGCTCGTTTGGCGCGGGGGTGGGCTGGTCGGGCCAGGCGGCTCATCAGCGGAAACCGCCGCGAATAGGGCGATCGACAGCAGGAACACAAGGCAACTGGCGGACGCGGCGGGATGTCGAGGATTCATGGAGATCGGTTTGATGGGCTGGAGAGAATCAATTTTAAGTCCGGATCCGGACAAGGCCAGAAGACGGGCTGTCACGGCTGTTCCCCTTGCCGCACCCAGGCCTGATTGAAGGCGGCATGTTTGATGGTTTTGGCCATCGGCCGCCCATCGGGATCGAGGGACGCCTCCTTTTCGAGGTGATGGCTGTAGGTGGCGTGCAGCGTGCCATCGCGGGCTTCGATGAGACTGGGGTAATGAAAGCGGGCCGCCCCGGGCGGGGAGAGTTCGAGGTGGCGTTTCCATTTCCACGACCGGCCCTCATCCTCGGAGATCTGGATGGCCAGGCTGTGGCGTCCCTGCTCGGTGTCATTGCCGATCAGCGCCCAATGACCATTTCGAAGATTGATAATTTCCGCGCCGGATCCGGGATTGGGCAGATCGCTGTCGGTCACAGGGGACCACGTCTCCCCGCCGTCGCGCGATTCGCTCTGCAGCAGCCGTTTGGGGGGCGGTCCGTTGTCGCGCATCAATGTGTACAACGACCCGTCGTGACGCCGGACGATGCTCGGCTGGATGTTGCCGTATCCGGTGAGCGGCGTGCTGGTCCGCCACGTCTGGCCCCAGTCGTCGCTCAGCGCCATCAGCGAAAACGAAAATCCGTCGGAATAAAGCGGCACGATGAGTCGACGGCCGTCAAGAACGAATGGCCGGGCCCGCGTGAACCACCCGATTCGGCGGGTCAGTTTGTCGGCTGCCTGGGTGGTGAGAGAATCGAGCCAGGCTTCGGCCTTCTTTGACATTTCGTCGCCGAGCGCCGCTCGGTCCAAGGTGGCGCGCGTTTGGCGCACAAAGTCGTTCACGGCAGTCTCAAACTCCGGCGAAGGCGTGACATGCAGCACTTCGCTGAGGCCCCATCTCGGCGGCCCGTCCCCCGCGTAGTCCGTCGAAATCCGGTACTTCATCAGGGCCGATTCCCACGAGTTGGCCAGGATCGTCGGCCAGAGCAACCAGAGCCGGTCCTGGGGGTCGAGCATGAGGCAGCAATTCGTGTCCGGATATCCCGGTGTGTCAGCCATGGTAAACCGCGGGCTCCAGGCCGTCTCCCCCTTCCGCAACCGAGCTCCCTCGATCTTGACGTCGTCTGCCGTGCGTTCACCCGACCCATGAAACCAACAAGCCACCAGATCGCCATTCGGGGACTCAACCACGCACGATCCATGATTATGCCAGTGTTCGGGCGGAAAAATCATCGCAGTCCGATGGAACGGCACCTCGTCCGCCACCCCAGGAGTCGCCAACCCGAGCGCAGCCACAACCAACACCTCCCGCCCCCACGTCATCCACCCAGCCGCCACTCGGCCGTCCTTGTTACCTCGCTTCGTGAAAATCGAACACCATCGCATGCCGCCCAGCTTGGAAAATGCCGCACCACCCTGCAAGCCGAAATGACCACACCACCGCTCCGCTCCCACGTCCTCCGCCCATGCCACTGACCGCCTGAAAGGCGGTACCGGGAGTTTGTACATTTCTCTTTCTTTTCTGTTAGCGGAACGACGCTGCAAACGAATGAAAGAAGCCAGCATTGAGGTGGGACGCGACCTCCCGGGCGCGTAGGCGGTGAAGGCGTACCATCACTGAATGGTCTCCACTTCTCGAGTGATGGTCGCGTGATTCACACTCGGAGAATTCCCGATGACCGCGTCTTGGCTCATCGCATTTTCTGGCTTTGAGCACCGCTTGAAGAGACGAAAAGGGACTTCCTTCAGCACGCTCCCACCGCCTACGAGCCCGGGAGGTCTCGTCCCACCTCCAGCCTCAATTGTCCGCTGGAACCTCTACTCAACGGATGCAAGCTTTTCTTATTCTAAGTGCTTGGACGATAGCTGACGTCGGCTTGGTGATGGCGCCCCCTCAGCGCCGCCTATCGCACCACCGCGAACTCGGCCCGCGGGCCGTCGGCATTCTGCCCGGTGATGTCACTCGCCTCATTGGTGGAGACTCCGGCGACGAGGATGGCACTGGGATCGACGCCCATCGACACCAAGGCGCGTCGGACGGTCAGGGCGCGCGCCGTGCCTTGCTGGCGTCCGTGTTCGGCTGGGACGTCGGGGTCACCGACACCTAAAACGAGCAGGCGATTGCCTTGGACGGGTACCTCCGCCGCCGCATTGAGCGTCTCTCTCTCTCCGGCGTTCACCTCCCATGAGCCTGCCGCGAATCGAACCGCGGGGAGTACCCGGAAGTCGAGCCGCTCCCGGCCCGGTCCAAAGAAGACCAGTCCATGGTCCGCCACGGGTGCGAGGCCGCCGGAATCGCCAGTTTGACACGCCGCCAAGGCGCCCAAGCCGATGGCCGTGGCCGCCAGGGCCAGCGTCCGGAGAGCCATCATGACGTGACGGGATGGGAAGGTGGGCGCCGGCAGAGGAGGAGCGGCGGAGTGTGGCTGGCAGATCTCAGAGCGCGGCGAGCGAGGATTTTACGGCTTCGAAATTCGGCAAGTCTTTCGGGGTCGGTGTTTGCTCGGAGTACCGGATGACGCCGTCGCGATCGATGACAAAGGCGGCGCGGGCGGACGTGTCGCCGATGCCCGCCAGCCCGGGGAATACGACGTCGTACGCCTGGGCCGTCGTTTTATTCAAGTCGCTGGCCAGGCGAATCTTGATGCCTTCCTTTTGCGCCCACGCTTCCTGGGCAAACGGGCTGTCCACGCTGACGGCGATGACGTCGGCCCCCAGACTCTGGTAGGCGTCGAGGCCGCTCGTCAGGTCGCACATTTCCTGGGTGCAGACGCCAGTGAAGGCAAGCGGGAAGAAAAGCAGGACGGTGGGCTTCTGACCGAAGTTGGCGGACAATGTCACATCGACCAAACCGTCTGGGGTCTTGGATTTGAGGGTGAAGTCAGGGGCTTTGGAGCCAGTGGTGAGTGCCATGGTGGTGGTGGTGTCGTGGGTGGAGATGAGGGATGGAAGTCGCGTCTGACCGATGACACGACGCCGGGGTTGCGGAGGAGGGAGGGAAACGCAACGCTTGCGCGGTGAGCGCATCGCCTGCAACCGAAATTCCCGACTCGCTGGCCGGAGCCCGACTGCTCGACTCCCTTTATGGGCGCCGGTCGTGGAAACCCGCCACCATGGATCCCGAAAAACCCGTCCCTGAAAACCTGCTTCAGGCTCTCTTCGATGCCGCCTGTCAGGCGCCGACCCATGGGCTGATCGAACCCTGGCGGTTCCTGGTCTTCACGGGGTCGGCGCGCGCCCGGCTCGCCGCTCAGCTGCCCGCCGTTTACGACGCCGTGACGCCCCTTGAAGAAATGCGGGCCGACAAACGCGAGAAGCTCGGTGTGGTATTCCGGCAAGCGGCCGTCGTCATCGTGATCGCCTGCCACCATCCGCCCGGATGCCGGATCCCGCTGCTCGAAAACCAACTGGCCGTGGCCTGTGCCGTCCAGAACCTGCATGTGACCGCCCATGCCGCCGGCTTGGCCGGCATGTGGTCGTCTCCGCCTCTCCTCGGCAGTGAGGCGGCACGGCCCGTCCTGGGTCTGGAAGCTCAGGAACAGGCGCTGGGGTTTTTCTTTCTGGGATGGCCGAAAGCGGGAGCGCCCGTGCCGGTCAGCAACCGCCGGCCGTCGTCGGAAAAGACGCGGTGGATCCGGCATTGAAGCCTTGGCACCAGTTCTTCGTTCTTCGCTCTTCGTTCTTGGTTCTTGGTTCTTGGTTTTTCGTACTTATGACACCCGCGCCTGCCGAAGATCACCGGTTCATGGCCATGGCTCTGCGCGAGGCGCGCAAGGGCGTGGGCCTGACCAGCCCGAATCCTCCGGTGGGTGCCCTTGTCGTTTCCGCAGCAGGCGAGATTCTCGGCAAAGGGTGGCACCGACGCGCCGGCGGGCCCCACGCTGAAGTGGTCGCCATTCGCGCTGCCGGCGGATCTGCCGCCTGTCGAGGCGCCACTCTCTACGTCACGCTCGAACCGTGCTCGACCCATGGCCGAACCCCACCGTGCGTCGAGGCCGTCATCGAGGCCGGCATTTCCCGCGTCGTCTGGGCCGTCGATGACCCCAATCCCAGCCATGCTGGACGAGCCCGAAATGAGTTGGCCGCCCACGGCATCCAAGTGGCCAGCGGCGTGCTCGCGGACCAAGCCGCGGCGCTGCTGGCTCCGTGGCGGAAATTTATAACGACCGGTCGACCATGGGTCATAGCCAAAGCGGGAATCAGTTTGGACGGCAAGCTCACCCGTCCGCGCGGTGAAGGTCAATGGATCACGAGCGAGCGGGCGCGTGAAGACGCGTGCCGATTGCGCTGGCGGGTCGATGCCATCATGGTCGGCGCCGAGACCGTGCGCAAAGACAACCCGTCGCTCACGTTGCGCGTGCCCCGGCCCGGAAAACTCCAACCCTGGCGCGTCGTACTCACCAAGTCAGGCCGCCTGCCCGCCGACGCCCGCCTCTTCACCGACGACCACCGCGACCGCACGCTGGTCGTCGGACACCAACCGCTCGCCGAAACCCTGGTCGACCTGGCGGCCCGCGACGTTGTCACTGTCCTCATCGAGGGCGGCGGCGCGCTGCTCGCCCAAGCCTTCTCGCAACAACTCGTGGACGAGGCCGTGTTTTACCTGGCCCCGCTCCTCTGCGGCACCGGCCGCCCGGTCATCGATCCTGCTTGGTTCGCCGGTGGTTCGGTTCAGTTCACCCACGTCCACTGGAAAACGATCGGTGACAACTGCCGCGTCTCGGGATTGGTCGCGCGAGCGGACGGCGCCTGATCGCACGCGTCACGGCCGCGTCAACCGCACTTCCCATTCAGTCACTTTGCCATGACGAAAGTCGACGCGGCTCATCGGGTACGGCACCCACTCGACCGACGGGCCACCAAAAAAATACGGATCACAATACGGATCCCATCCGTGCCAACCGCCCCAGCCCCCGCTCCAGCCAAATGTGTAGGTATGAACCGGCTGAAGCCCGAGATACGTCCACCGCTGGACCCGGCTTCCGCTGCGGTCCCACTCGACCACGCGGTCGGGCCGGCCCCAGGCAAGAAACACACCGTCCATCGGCAGCCCACGCTCGATCCGCCCACGGCTCACGATTTCCTGCTGGGCCGGCGTCAGGGACGCGAACAAATCAGGATTCCGGGCAATGCGGGTTTGCGGTGTGCTCGCGGCGCAACTCGCCAATAAGCCAACCACGGCCAGCAGCAGCAGGCGAGACCAGGCGGATGAAGCAGTCATGCCCAAACCATCCTCAACCAAGGCCGCTGCGCCAGTGGCAATCGTGGACCTGTCCGACGGCATCGATCATTCGTGCAAAAGGCCGCTGGGGCCACCTGGACACTTCCGCACTCTGGAGATTGTCCATTTTTCGTGATTTTTTTATTGCGGAACGACGCTCCAAGCGAATGAGAGAAGGTGGCATTGAGGTGGGACGCGACCTCCCGGGCGCGTAGGCGGTGAAGGTGTGCCATCTGGGAATGGTCTCCACTTCTCGAGTGATGGTCGCGTGATTCGCGCCCGGAGAATTCTTCCCATTGTCGTGTTTTCCCACTTCGCTGTTTCCGGCTTCGGGCACCTCTTGAGAAGGCGAGAAGGTGCTTCTTTCACCCCGCTTCCACCGCCTACGAGCCCGGGAGGTCTCGTCCCACCTCCAGCCTCAAACGCCTGCTGAATCCTGCTTTCAATGGATGCAAGTATTTGTCCCGCCACTATTTCGGTTGCCATCGGTCGCTGGCGGCTAGCCTACGGGTGTGGAGGACCGGTTTGGCCATCGGATCAGTTATTTGCGCTTGTCCATCACGGACCGGTGCAACGAACGCTGCCAGTATTGCATGCCTGAAGAACGCCAGGCCTGGCTCCCTCGTGCCGGCGTCATGACGTACGAGGAAATCACGCGCGCCGTGCGGGTGGCCGCCACCCTCGGCGTCCGCAAACTCCGCGTCACCGGCGGTGAACCGCTGGTCCGCCGCGGCGTCATCGGGCTCATCCGTTCCCTCCGCGAGATTCCCGGCATCGAGGAAATCGGGCTCTCGACCAACGGCACCCTGCTCGCCGCGCCCGACCCCGAGAACGCATCCGGCCAGACCACCGCCCAGTGCCTCGCCGCCGCCGGCGTGCGTACACTCAATGTGTCGCTCGATACCCTCGACCGCGAACACTACACTCGCGCCACCGGCCGCGATTACCTGCCGCGCGTTCTCGACGGCTTGCAGTCAGCTCGGGAAGCCGGCTTCACGCGGATCAAACTCAATTGCGTCCTGATGCGCGGCACCAATGACGAGGCCCTGACCGATCTCGCGGACTTCGCCCACGCGCACGGCCACCTGCTGCGCTTCATCGAATTGATGCCGGTCAGCCGCACCGACGTGCTGAACGAGGATACCTTCCTCAGCACCGGGGAAGCCCGACGCCGGCTGGAAACCCATTTCGGCCCGCTCATCCCCCGCCCCGATTTCCGCACCAACGGACCTGCCTCGTACTTCGAAATCCCCGGCCGATCCCAACTCATCGGGCTCATCGGCGCCATGACCAACCTCCACTTCTGTGAGTCGTGCAATAAACTGCGCCTCACGTGCGACGGCAAACTCCGCCCGTGCCTCGGCAGCCACCTCGAATTCGACCTGCTCGGCGTCATGCGCGCCGGCGCCACAGACGCCCAACTGGCCGACTTCTTCCGCGACGTGGTCGACCGCAAACCCAAAGAACACGACTTCCGCATCGGCTACCTGCCCCAACGCCACATGACCGCCATCGGGGGATGAGGCGCGCACACTCGGGCGCGAAATCCTCGCGTTGGAGCCCCGCCGGAAAAGGCGGATTCGTCGGCCCAGGCAATACAGCGAGCGCCACTCTCGTTCAGCACAGAGGTTCGCGACTTGGCCATCGATTCCGGCCCGAGCGGCCGGTACTCAACCCAGCGGTTTCGCGGAGCGTGGATGGTTGGCCGCCTTCGCTGGCCTGGCGGCCGCGCCCCGCCACTCCCGGTGACGCCCCAGCACGATTCGCCTTGCGCGGTTCGCGCCGCACCGCACGTTCGTTCGCATGCATTCCGAGATTGAATTGAAGCGCGAGGTGGAAGCCATTCAGATCCCGAGTGGGGACACGGTGGTGCTTCCGCTTGGGCTGCGGGTCATCATCACGCAGTCGCTGGGTGGGACATACACCGTGGCCACTGATCATGGGCTGGCCCGGATCTCCGCCAAGGACGCCGATGCGCTCGGGCTCGACCTCACGACCAAAACGAAAAAATCCGAGGCGTATGGTGAATCGCCGCTGACCGGCACCGAGCTCGAAAACGCCATTTGGGAACAGCTGAAAAGCGTCTATGACCCCGAAATCCCCGTCAATATCGTCGACCTTGGACTGGTGTACGACATGCTCCCGGAACCGGGCGCGGATGGCGGCACTTCGGTCACAGTGAAAATGACACTGACGGCTCCAGGCTGCGGCATGGGACCGACCATCGCCGCGGATGCCCAAAGCCGGCTGCTGACCATCCCGGGGGTCGACGAAGCCCGCGTCGATCTCGTTTGGGATCCGCCATGGAACCAGGAGATGATCAGCCTGGAAGGCAAAATGAAGCTGGGCATGGTCTGACCCGGGCCAAATCGCCGCATGCCCGTGGCCCCTGCCATCCCGGCCGAAGTCGTCGCCCGTCAGGCGAAATCCAACCTCGCCTTCGCCTTGGCCTGCCTGCCCGCCGACCGGCGGCGCGACATGACGACGTTCTACGCCTTCTGCCGACTCGTCGACGACATCGCCGACGAAGGCACGCTGTCAGTCAAAGACCGGCGCATCCAGCTCGGCGCGTGGCGGAGGATCGTCTCCGGTGAGCAGGCCCCCGCCGACCCGATTGCCCGTGACCTCGTCACCCTGCCCGGCCATTATGGCTTCGATCCCGCCTGGCTGGCGGAAATCATCGACGGCTGCGCCATGGACCTCGAGATCCGCCGCTATGACACCTTTTCGGATCTGCAGGTCTATTGCCACAAAGTGGCCGGGGTCGTCGGCCTGGTCAGCCTGCGGCTCTTTGGTTTGCCGGCCGGTGTCGGCGAGGCGTACGCCGAAAACCTCGGCCTCGCGCTGCAATTGACGAATATCCTGCGCGACGTGCGGACAGACTGGGAAAACGACCAGCGGCTTTACCTCCCGCTCGAGGACATGGCCGCCCACGGCGTGAGCGAGACGGATATCGATACGCGTCAGCCGACCGCAGCCTTCTACTCCCTGATGCAATTCGAGAGCGACCGGGCTCTGGGTTATTTCCAGCGCGCGGTCGAGGCGCGGCCGTCCGCCTGGATCGGCCGACTGCAGGCAGCCGAAGCGATGCGCCGGATCTACCTCGGCATTTTGCAAAACATGCGCGCCGACGGCCATCGGGTGCTCGACCGCCGCTACCGAATGTCGACTCCAGGCAAACTGGCCATTCTCGCCGGCGCCTGGATCCGGAGCCGTCGCGGGTGAGTGAAATTCGCATGAGCAACCGGTCACTCCCTCTCGACTATGCCCGCCATGAATCTGAGACGATGGATTCGGACCGGACGCCACTGACTTGGAAAAATGGAAAGTCATTGGCCGGGAAGTCTCTCCCATCTATCACATCTCGGCCTCGATGCCGCCGGTGCTGATCCATCACGGCGACGCCGACACGCTGACCCCGCTCGAACAGACGGAATGGTTCCG
>JBJXFS010000205.1:0-7719 GCA_046155625.1 Verrucomicrobiales bacterium
CGTTCAGGATAAATCCGTTGGCACTGCCAAAGCTGGGAGCCGATGGATACCCCCAGGTCCCATCGGGGGTCAGCCCGCCGAGCCGTCCCGTGACCGTGCGAGCGTCATAAAACTGGTTTCCCCGCATGATGAAAAGGCGTGCGCCATCAAGTGGACGAAACCCGAGCGTCGCGTGATCCAGCGCCAGGAATGCCCCGGAGGCGAGCATCCCACTCAGGGTGTGGGAATGACCTGCCGTGTCCTGCACCGTGAAGCCGGCGAGATCCAACGAAGTGCCCGAGGTGTTGACCAGTTCAACCCGGAAGATGGCCTCTGCCGCTCCGCTCACTTCACTCAGTCGCAACGAAGGATTCAGCCTGGCTGCGGGCGGCAGCGCGCTGGTCATGAGTTGCGCACCGAAAATCATATCCGGGCTCGCAGCGCTGTCCTGGTGCACCTCGACTGCGAGGACGTTCGTCCCTCCGAGGAGGATGCCCGCGGGGAGGGTGACCGCGGTGGCCGGGAAGGCGGGATCCGTCACCGGGGTGGTCGCGAAGGTGCCATGGGACTGTCCGGCCGGCACGTTGTCGCGGTGGATCTCGGTGCCATTGAGATAGTAGACCGCGCCGTCATCGTGGATGGGCCAGAGAGTCACCGTGGTGTCCGACGGTTCTCCCGAATAAACAAAGGTGTTTCGGAAATAATGGGTGGTGGCCTGCGTGACGGCGGTCTGGAGCGGCGCCGGCGAGGCGACCGTGACCTTCGGATTGTCGAAGACTGCCGTGACCGTATTCCCAACGGTTCTCGCCTGACCGGTGAGGAGCACCTGAAACTGGGCCGGCCAATTCGTCACGCTGTGGGACCAGGCGAGGAAGTTGTCACGCCAAATCTGAATTGTTCCCCGGCCGGGCGAGCTTCCGGGCAACCAGATCAATTTCATGTGGGCGAGCCGTGTGGCCGTATCCAACCCGAGGTTGGTCCCGTTGCCGGTGGGGGTCAGGGTGCCGGTCCCTCCGACATCGCTGGCATTGAAGGCCCAACCACTGGTCCCATTACCCTGGGTGAAATGCAGGTAGTGGCTGGCGTCGGCCCAGAGCCAGAGACTGGAACGCAAGGAACCGGTGCCAGAGAGAGATACACGGTCCACCTCAGCGGTGACCCGGGCCCGTGATGAGAATGCCTGCACGCTGCGCAGCGACTGGCCGGCCCAGCCCGCCAGGGTGGTGGTGCCGCTGATGATCAACTGCCCGCCGCTCTGTGCGGTGGTGATGCCCGAGGGCGCGGTGCTTTCCAGCCCCTGATCGATCACCTCCCATTTCACCGGATCGACCGCCGCCCCGCTGAAATCATCGGTCAGCACTGCGGCCGGAGTTCCAATGGGAAACTGGATCGCAGACGGGATCGGGTCCGCTATCTTCCCCGAGCCGTGGTGGAAGATCCCGCGTCCAGTGCTCCAAATGTTCTCCGGAAACCCGGGGTCTTTCCAATTCGCCGGAGGGGCTGTGTTGGCAGCACTGTACTTCCAGGCAGCGGAGTCGATGGGTACGGGAGTGCCCGCCGTCGCCACGGAATCGGTACTGCGAAAATTCTGGCTGCCCGGAGTGCCTCCGAGTTCATTGCTGGTCGTCCACGCGGCGGGGCCGCTATGCGCCGTGGTCTCGGACCGGCGTGCCAGCGTGGCGCCGGGGCCGTCAGCGCCGACCGGCCAGTCTCCGTCGTCGGAATAATTGACCCGGTCCATGACCCGGTTGTTGAAATTAACCAATCGGATTTCCTCGCCGCCGTTATCCAGCTTTCCGGTCCACGGGCCGAAGGCGATGATGCCGGGTATGGCGGCCGGGTTCTGAGCCACCAGTACAGTGCCTCGCCCTGGGATCACGGTCCCGGTTGGGAAGGTAAAATCGATCCCGCCCTCGATCCTCCACCCGGAGATGTCCACATTCACTCCGTGCAGACAGCGCAATTCGAGCCACTCGCTCTGACTGACTTCATTGGCAGGATGATACTGTATCTCGTTGATGATGACTGCACTGTCCTGGCCAAAACATGGCAGCAGAGTGAGCATGAACGCGAAAATTCTGAGGAATGGCTGACGCATCGCAATGGGGGTTTATCGGAGGGATTAGCTTCGAGATGGTGAGGTCTTGTCGAGCAAAAAGAGCAGCAATCTGGAGGGACGGCGGCGCTGAAGAAAGCACGAAAGGAGGGTCAGAGGGATCGCCTGATCAGAGGATGGCGGTTTTGCAGACGGCAACCACCGACAGGCACCCATCATTTTACGCACAGGCTCTCCCCGCGCCATTTTCATCAGCGAGCGCAGCGGAAAGAGTCGGGTTTACGGAGATCGGGCGCAGTGGCAGAAACGCGCGGAATCACATGGGAGCGCGGCGCAGGCCCTGGCAAGATGCAGAACCGCCAGCCTGGGCAAGGGGCTTGTCACCAACGAAAGCAAGCAAAGAGGTGACTCAGGCTCGGTAGCGATAGCCGACGCCGCGGATGCTTTCGATGATCTCTGGGGTGGCGGGGTCGCGTTCGATGCGTTTGCGCAAGTTGGCGATGTGCTGGTCGAGGGTGCGGGATTCCGGGTAGTATTCGAGGCCCCAGCAGCGATCGAGCAAGGTGTCGCGCGAGACGGCTTCGCCTGAGTGCTCGTGAAGGACCTTGAGGAGTGACACCTCACGAGGCGTGAGCTCGATGTCGCGTCCGTCGCGCACGGCGCGAAGCTCCTTCGGATAAACGATCAGGTCGCGAAGCTGAAACGCCGCCGCAGCACGCGCGGGATTCTGGCTGCGGCGGAGGGCCGCGCGGATGCGGGCGAGCAGTTCGTGTTTGCCGAACGGTTTCCGCAGAAAATCGTCGGCACCCAAGTGAAGCCCCACCACGACATCGATCTCCTCGGATTTCGCGGAAAGAAAGAGCAGCGGCACGAAGGGATCGACCGCCCTCACTTGTCGACAGACGTCGTAACCATTGATGCGCGGCATCATGATGTCCAGGCAGAGCAGGTCGTGGGACTCGGATCGCCAAGCCTCCAACGCCGCCTGCCCGTCCTTGGCCAGCACGGTAGAGTAGCCGTCGCTGCGCAGACAGGCGTCGAGCGCCTCCAGCGTGATCGGATCATCGTCGGCGAGCAGAATGGTCATGGTGGTGAGGGCGAGGGATTGCCGGCCTGCGGCAGAGAGCTCTCTGAGGCATTGGTTTCAGCGGCGACTCGTGTCGCGGGCTTGGCCGCATACAGAGGGAGCCGAAGCTCGAACACGGCGCCGGTTGTTGAAGAGACTGATGTGTCCCGTGGCAGCACACCCAGTGTGCCACCGAGCCTTGCTGCCGCATCTCGAGCGATGCTCAGTCCGAGCCCGGCTCCGGCCACTCCTTCAGTGAGCTGGTCATGGAGGCGCACGAAGGGTTCGAAAATCCTCTGGGCGTCCGCCTCAGGCACTCCGGGCCCCTGGTCCCGAACCTGCATCACGAGGTCGGTGCCGACACGTTCAAGGGAAATGGCAATTTCTCCACACGGGGCATATTTTTCAGCGTTCGAGAGCAGGTTCGCCAGGATTTGGGTCAAGAGATCGGACTCAAGCTGGCACGGAGGGGCCTCGCCGGTCAATCTCAGCGACATGCCCCGCCGCCTGAAAGCGGGTTCAAACGGGCGCACCACGGAGTCGACGAGATCGCGCGGATTGACCATGGAATCGGGCTTGGTCGAGTGAATGGAATCACGACGGGAGAAGTCCAGCACGTTGTCGACCAGCCGGGTCAATCGCGCCGCCTCCTCGCGCACCACGTCGAGGCGCCGTCCCGCTTCCTGCGGGCGGTTATCGAGGGCGTCGGCCGCCAAGTCGGCATTGAGCACGATGTTGGTCAGCGGGGTGCGCAATTCGTGCGAGACCCGATTGACGAACGACACGCGCTGGGACGCGAGCTGCTACAACCGCCGTCGCCATACGAATCCGGCGATTCCCAACCAGCCGAGCGCGGCGGAAAACGCGGCGGCCGAGGCAAGCACGGGCCAGCGCCAGCGAATGATCGCTCGTTCCCGGTGCCATGACACGACTTCCCAATCGCCGAAGGCAGCGCGCACCGGCAGGATGAGGTCTGTAAAGCTTTCTGGTTTCTCGCCGATCGTCACCAGCGGATCGCCTCCTGCTTCCATCACCGCGTCCGGTCCGCCGAGCGCCTGCACCGGCCGGACCGCGTCCGCGCTCCAGGGTTGAAGCGCGCTGCGCATGGCGTCGCGCACGGCGGCCGGGTCAATGGCCAGCACAACGATCGTGGCGGGGTCGCGACGGAACCAGAAGTACCGCCACTCGCCTGCAGGAGCGAACCATCCGCTGGCGCCGATGGGAGCGTTGGCCACCTCCGCTGGCAGAACCACCGGCTCGCCGAACACGTGATCTCGGCCGGGACTCAGCGCCGGGAGGGGCACGGCCGCAGGCCCCCCACCGATTTCCGGCTCAAGGTGCCGATGCAGCAAGGATTGCCGACGGTCAGGGTGCATGAAGTGCTCAACTTCCTGCTCACGATTACTGGTTGAGCAGCAATCGGGCCGCGCTGACTGAGCCCGGATTCCACCCAGCGGCTGAATTGGCTCTCCTCCACCAGGATAGCTACATCGACCGTTTCACCATCTTCACCCAAGGCGGGTTCGCTCTCAAAGCTGTCGCCCAGGATGCGCGTTTCAAAAGCGATCGGGCGACTGATCTGCGTCGCCGTATCCGGGGCGTGGAACCGGGTCGGGTAGATCATTTCATGCAGGCTCCCCAGTTTGCAACGTTGTCCGGGCCGGGTGGTGATGGCGGCAAGGTTTTCCAGGACGGCCTTTTTGTCAGCGAGCAGTTGGAGCACGTGCGCATGGCGCTGTGGTCCGTCGGCGTGGGCGCTGAGCACGGACAACAGCGTCTGCTGATCCATGGAAAACACTTCGAGCACCAGCGTCAGCACGATGGGCGCTTCCGTCGGTGCGTCGTCCGACTCCGAATGCGGGACAGCGACCGGAACCGCGCGTGGTGGCCCTGCCCCGTCATTCGGCCGGTCTTTGATAAAGGGATCGGCCCCTGGCGGTGGAGGCGGAGCCGCCTGTGCCAGTCCTACGGCACTCGCGCGGGGTGCCGAGTTTAGTTCATCCAGCGATTGGGCATTCGCCAGGGCGGCGCCCAACCAGAGTAGGCTCAAGCACACGAAGGACAGTTGGAGTTTCATAGTGTGGCAGTCGTACCGCACTCAGGCCCGGACTGCGTCAATCCAACGTAAAATTCTTGTAAAAAACGCGGCCTCACTCTGTCCGATAGGAATTTGCTTCCGAGGGCCGGCGCTGGGGACGGGCGCGTGGGTCATGTGAGGGGGGATGGGAAGGGGTCTGATGTTCCCGTTGCGGAAATCCTCGGCGCGGGTCCGGGTGATGGCGGTCTTTTCGGCGGACCTGGCTGCTAGCGGATTGGAACCGCAGATTCCGCCCGTGACGATGAAAAAACCACCGGACCCGCATCATCCGGCATGCCAGGGTGGTCGCATGCCTCACTTCACCGCGTATTCGGCGCGGACGATGGTGATGATGTCCTTTTCGTATGACGAGGTGTCGTTGTTGCCCTCCGTGGAGGTTTGCGTGGAGTTGGCGGGGTTGATATTGATGATCCCCATGGACGAGTCAATGAGCGGGCCGATTTCAGTGTTGCCAGCGGAGCGCAGGATGTTTTCGGCGCGATTGCGGGCATCCTTGGCCGCTTCCGAAAGCATCTCGAGTTTCAGTTCGCCCAAGCGGGTGTAGTAGTAGTTAGGCGCGTTGGATGTCACAAACACACCTTGCTCAAGCAAGGAGGTGATTTCACGTGAGGCTTTTTCGATTTGGGGAACATTCGAAGAACTCACCGAAACCACCTGGAGCGCCCGGAAGCCGACCGACTTGCGGGTTTCCGTGCGCAAGGGAACGGTGGTGCCGGGAAGCACCTTGTCTTCACGGATCATTTCAAACTCCTCGCTGATGTTGGCTGACTGCGTCTTGATATCGTCCGGCTTGATACCCTGGGCATTGAGGAACTCCACCACCTTGTCGGTGCCGCCTTTCAGCAATACGTAGGCCGCGGTGCGGTCGGCTCCCTTGCCCTCGATTGTTGCCGTCCACTGGATCAGGTCGGAAACGATTCTTTTCTTGGCCGATCCGGTGATGCGGATGTTGTTCTTCTCGGGTTGTTTGCGGACATCGCGCCATGTCGTGGCGGCGATGAACGTGGAGCCGACCATGCCCAACGCAAGGGCCAAGGCGGCAAGCGGTGGCAGGCTGATGTTGCGGATGGATCTTTGCGAATGGGTGTCGTTGCTCATAGTCGGAATCGTTTCAAAGTGATAGCTGGCAACAGATGAAGGACCACATCCCAATGCAAGGAGTTTCTGATAGGAATTTGCTTCCGAGGGCCGGCGCTGGGGACGGGCGCGCGGGGCATGTGAGGGAGGGCGGGAAGGGGGCTGCCCCGAATGGCGCTCAGTTTATGCAGAAAGGTTTACCCATCAGGCTTTTCAATGGCTTTAAAGCGCGGCTTGCGTAGGATTACCCCCCGGAAGAGGCGGATTCGTCGGCCCGGGCGCGTCGCTGATGGTCCGAATCGTTCACCAGTGGCTTCGCCTGACATACCCCGTCGATTCCTCCTCTTCCGGCGGTACTACAACTCACCGCACCCGCTTCATCGCCAGGCATCACGCTCGTCGTGTTGTATTTGTTTTGCTAACAACGGATTGAGTTACGCTATCTCAACTGAGTGCCATTGGGATCTGACCCGGATAAGTTTCCCGAAAAATTTCCGCAGTCGTATGAGTCGCTGGCGCTGGGGCTGAAGGGCGGCGGGGTGAAGTTCCGCGTGATGGCGTGGAGTGAGGAGATGGCGGCACGGTTTGCCGGGCTTGTCTTTGATGAGCGGTGGGAGCGGCTGTCGGCGAGGAGCGAGTCGGCGGCGGGGTTTCTCGGGTCGCTGGATTTGATTGTGTCTGAGCTGGACCGCCGTTTTGCGGAAAGCAGGGGGCCGCAGCCCGCTCCCAGATACTCTCCGCAAATTCCCAAAACGTCTTGTGCTTCAAGCCCGTGCGTTCAAAGACCGGGAACGAAGCGCAGTCGGAGTTTTGGAATCACGTGACTGCGTTGGGTGACCAGGTCACTATTTCGGAATCAGCGATGCCCCTGCGGGGAAATGAGGTGTTCCTCCATCGTCTTTGCTCATTGCCGGGGTCGGAGGGTAACCAAACGGGGGAGCTACATGCCAACCCCATTAATCTACCGGGGCAATGTCCATGTCCTCGACAACAGCGGAATTCTTGGCTGCTACGAACTCAAAACAGGACAGGAACACTATTATGACCGCATTCCCCACCGGGCGTATGGGTTCAGTGCCTCGCCTGTGGCTGCGGATGGCAAAATTTATCTTTCAGGCGAGGACGGCGCGGTGTTTGTCATCCAGGCGGGTAACCAATTGAAACTCCTTGCTTCCAATCCACTCGGCGAACCCTTGATGGCAACTCCGGCGCTGTCCGCAGGCAGGATGTATATTCGCGGCAGTCGTCACCTCTTTGCCATCGGCAAAAAATGAAAAAAGCCTTTGAACCTAAGGACCGGGATCGGAACCACGAAAAACACTAAACACACGAACAACCAAGGCGTTGGCCAACAAGTGCCGTCCACCTGACGGATGACAAGATCGCTTGTTATAACTCAGTGCTGTTTAGTGGGTTGGGGGATTTTAGTGGTTGTAATCTCCC
>JBJXFS010000210.1:0-13208 GCA_046155625.1 Verrucomicrobiales bacterium
GGTTCAGCGCCGTCCGGGTGAAAAAGGACGATGGCGCCCGTTATTTCGGGCCGTTCGCCCACTCGGGCGCTCTGCGCACCGTGCTCGCTTGGCTCAACAAGCGTCTCGGCTTGCGCGTCTGCCGACCGCTCCGCCCCGGCGAGGCCGACTACCGGCACTGTTCCAACGACATCATCAAAAACTGTTCCGCCCCGTGTATCGGCCGTATTTCCCTCGAGGCGTACCTGGAACAGGTCACTGAAGCCTGCGCCTTTTTCGACGGCAGCCATAAGACGTCGATCGCCGCCCTGGAGGAGGAAATGACCCGAGCCGCGGACACCCTCGAATTCGAGCGTGCTGCCGAGCTGCGCGACATGCTCGACAGCCTCCGGAAGACGCTCTCTCCCATGCGCAAGTTCACGCGAGGGCGCGGCGTGCCCCGCTCGGCCCCCGCTGACCAGAGGTTTGGCGACGTCGAGGACCTGCAGCACGCCCTACGCCTCGCTTCACCTCCGCGAGTCATGGAGTGCTTCGACATCTCGAACATCAGCGACAATCACATCGTCGCCTCCATGGTCCGGTTCAAAAACGGCCTGCCCGACACCGCCAATTACCGCCGCTACCGAATCAAATCTGTCAAAAGCCAGAACGATTTCGCCAGCATGGCCGAAGTCGTTCGCCGCCGGTACGCGCGGATCCTGCTTGAAGCCGGCAGTCGCGCCCCCGAGGCGCTCGACCACTCGCAGGAATCGCCCCTCGACGCCCTCCGCCGCCTCGACGACACCCTCGAAGGTGCCCGCTCGCCGACCACCGGCCACCCGATGGTCCGCCTGCCCGACCTCGTCATCGTCGACGGCGGCAAAGGTCAGCTTTCCACCGCCGTCGAGGAATTGCAGCGCCTCGGCCTCGGCGACCTGCCGATCATCGGCCTGGCCAAACAGCGTGAGGAAATCTTTCGCCCCGATCGCCCTGACCCGCTCGTCCTCCCTCACTCGCGACCCGCGTTGCAACTCCTCCAGCGCATCCGCGACGAAGCCCATCGCTGGGCCAACGGCTACCACCAACTCCTCATGAAACGCCGCATCGGCGAAAGCCTGCTCGACGACGTCCCCGGCATCTCCGAGTCCCGCAAGGCCGCCCTGCTCCGATGCTTCGGGAGTGTCGCCCGCCTCCGCAAGGCACCCGCTGACGCCATCGCCAAAGTTCCGGGCATCGGCCGACGCCTCGCCGAGCAACTCGTCGCCTTCCTCCACAGCCATTGATCCTCCACCCAAAGAAAACGGCCCCCGGTCGCCCGGGAGCCGCTTCGTCGGTGGGGGTTTTTCGGAGGTTGAAAGGAAAATGCCTCAGGTCGGCGTATACGCCTTCTCCTCAGTGATGCTCACCGGCTTGTAGCCGCCGATGGCCTTGAAGTAGATCATGAGCAGCAGGTAGATGACGGCCATGGCCGCGGGAATCCAGGCGTCGGCCCGCAGCGTCTTGCGGTCGCCGACGATGCTTGCAGCCGCCAATGCCTCCTGGTCAGGGCTCTTCGGATCCGCCTTTTGTGCCTCCGCCAGTTTGGTGCCGTCAATGCCGGTCACCGGATCAAAGAACAGGAATGAACCCGACGTCTGGGCTTTGTTGGCCTCGTAAACGGCCGGGTTGTTCGTCTTCAGTTCGTCCACCGTGAATCGATCCTTGGCATAACCAAGCCCCGGTCCACCGAGCAGGCCGGCCGACATCATGCCGATGCCACCCATGATCGACATGGCAATCGCCCCGGTGCGCGGGAAGCGGTCGCCCACGACCGCCAGCATGGTCGGCCAGAAGAACGTCTTGCCCACGGCGTAGATGGCGAGCGCGAGCACGGCTCCCATCACCGTCTGGATGGTGCTCACCATGTTTAGTCCGATCACGGCCAGAATCGCACAGATGAGCAAAATCCCGATCGGGGAAATCTTCAGCTTGGTCTCGATAAAATGGGCGCAGAATCGCAATCCAAACATCAAGAGTGACGTGAAAACGAACAGCCCCTTGCCCTGCGCCGGCGTCAGAATGTTCCCAGTGATGTTCTGGATCCAGTTGTCCGTGCCCAATTCCACCGCTCCCACCAACGCATGGGCAATGAAAAGCACGAAGAGAAGGAACGAGCCGATAGAGAAGTTTGTCAGGATGCCGACGGTGACCAGGATCAGGCCGCCCAGCCCCCAGGCTACCCAATCCGGGAATTGCAGCGCATCCGTGAAAAACTTCACCAGCAGCCAGCCAGCCACCGCCGCACCCAGGATGCCGACTTCCTTCATCATTTCTCCCAAACTCAGCCCCTTCGCCGAAGCTTCAGACTTCGGAAAGTGCTGTCCCATGAACGCGATTCCGTAAAGAATTGTCGGGATGAGGAAAAGTCCGAGCTGAATTTTCCAGCTCACGCCGTTTTCGCCCAGCGTCCAACCGATCAACCCGCCCACCACCAATCCGGCGGGCCAAGAGGCGTGAAGAATGTTGAGGTAGTGGGTTCGGTTGTTGGGAAAGAGCGTCGATACCAATGGATTGGCCACTGCTTCAAGGGTCCCGTTGGCCAGGGCAAAAACGAACGTCCCCCAATAGAGGAACTTGTACGCCACTTCCTGAGCCTGCCCCCCCGTGGCCGCAAAGGTGATCAACGCCGACAAAACGTGAAACAAGAAGGCGGCAAAAACCAGCTTTCCGTACCCAATCTTGTCTACAACCACCCCCCCAATGATGATCCCGAAGCAGAATCCGGTGAAGCCGGCCCCGCTGATGGCTCCCAATTGGGCTCCGGTAAACCCAAACTCGGCACCCCAGTTGGCCAGAATGCCGCCGCGTACACCGAATCCGATGCCGGCGGCCAGAATTGCTAGGAAGCCGGCCCAGAGGAGCCGTTTGGCGTTGGGCGCGATGCCCTCCGTGAGGTCTGTACTCATGATGTCGTTCGGGAATAAGGTTGAATTTCGGGCGGGAGTGGCGCGGATTATGCACGCCGGCCCCGAGGGACCAAGGGAAAAATTCACTTCCCGCTAAGCATCCGGCGCTTTGCCGGGCGGCGGAATCGGGGAGCCCCCGAGGCGACCGGCCCGCCATTTCGGCAGGTAAAACAGCAACCAGCCGGCCAGCACCCCGCCCAAAAAACCGCCAACATGCCCGGCGCCCGACACCTGCCCCGCCGGCAGCAGAGACCCCAGCACCCCAGTGTACAGCACCCCCACCGCCACCGAGACGACCACCCAGCGCACGCTCGGCTCCAGAAACCCACGCACCAGCAGAAACCCTAAATACCCGTACACCAGCCCGCTCGCCCCCAGATGCGGGCCAGGCGCCGTCCCAAACACCCATGTCGCCACCCCAGCCACCAGTAGGATCAACCCGCTCACCTTGAAAAACAGCCGTCGTCCGCCCAGCATCACGACCCACCCCAACACGATCAGCGGCACCGAATTGTTCGCCAGCGACCCAAATCCCCCATGTATGAACGGCGCCAGAAAAACCCCGGGCAGCCCAGCCAGCGCCCGCGGCCAAATCCCAAACATCTCAAGACTCCTCCCCGACTCCGACCGCTGCCACATCTGGTCCCCCATCTCCACAAACCACAGCCCCGCCACCAACATCACCATCACCCGAAAATGCCCCACCGCCTGCGCCGTCGTCTGACGTGCCGTGGCCGTGAGATGTTTCGTGAGGTTCATTATCCTGAGGACCGGGATGGGAACCACGAATCACACGATTTTCACAAATAGCCAAGTCGTTGCCTAAGGTGACAGGCAATTTATGGCGTGCGCGGAAAAGACGACTAAGCGCATAGGAATAGTGGACTTTTCACCCGGCGACCGGGACGCGATCGGGGGTGGGGGCGGGGTCGTTGCGCCACGTGTGCCAACCTTCGGTGAGTTCGAGCCAGGCCCATTCGGCGAGCATGGGGATGAGGCGGAGGGTGTCGCGGCGGTTCAGGGTGAATCCGGGGATGAGGCGGCGGTGGGCGCGGTTTTTTTGTCCGAGGGATCCGATGCGGCGGCGGCGGCGGGCGATCTGGACGAATCGTCGGTTGTAGGTGGCCATGAGGGCGGCGAAGAAGCGGCCGCTGGGTGGGGAGAAGGGCGGGGTGAGGAAGGCTTGTTCGCCGTGATGGAAGGGGACTTCGACGACGCCCCAGTAGTAGAGGCTGAGGTCGAGGCGGAAGGCGAGGTTCAAGATGTCGAATTCGCCCATGTACTCGTATTTATCTTTATACAGGGCGGTGAACCAGCGCTGAAGGCTGACGGAGAAGTCGTGATTATGGCGCTGGATGAGCGGGGCCATGGGGGCGCCTTGTCGTTGTTGGGTGATCAGGTGGGCGGCGCTGGTGGCGGTGAATGAAATCCAGTCCATTCCGGGGCTGTAGAATGGGTCTATGAAAGCCGCGGCGTCGCCGACGAGGACAAATCCATCTCCGGCGAACTGGGTGCTGGAGTAGGCGAGGTTTCGGCGCCAGTGCATATCCTCCTCGCAATAGTGGGCGTCGGCGAGCATTTCGCTGGCGACCGGGTGCTTCATGAGGAAGTCCTTGAGTCGATCGCCGAGGGAACCGCCGGTCTGGGGGAAATCGACGAGCCGTTGATCGAGGACAAGTCCCACGCTGACGTCGCCTCCTTTAAGCGGAATCCACCAGCTCCACCAGCCGTCGCCGATAATGTGGTTGGTGGCGGTATTGCGGGTGCCGTAGACGGCGCGGGCCCAATCGGGGTATTTTTCCGCGAGTTCGCGGCTGTCCCAATCTTTGACACCCTTCCACCGCGACCAGCAGGCGGCGGTCGGGTGGTCGGTATTGGGCACCCACCACCCGTTTCGGCGTGCCAAGAGGGCGGCGACGCCGGAAGCATCGATGACCCAGCGGGCGCGCACTGACCGCACGGTATCGCCATGCTTAATGTCCATCGATTGATCACCACCGGGGTGCAGTTGCACATTGGAGACGGTGGCTGGGCGGAGGAGGGTGGCCCCCGCGGCGCAGGCCCGGCGCAGTACTTCCTCGTCGAGGGTCGACCGGTCGAGTTGGAACGACGGGATGCGGGCGAGGTACTTGGCCCCGACTTCGCTGGCATCCGCCACACCCTGGACCTCATCGTTCTGAAACCAGAATCGCAACCCCTGCTTTACCAGTTGGGTTTCGTTGAGAAAGTGCGTCAGTCCGAGCACCCGACACAGGAAAAAGGCGCTGACTTCGACGGTGGCTTCTCCAACCCGGCGCCCCAGTGTCTCGGATTTTTCCACGATCAGGATGCGGATCCCTGGGTTGTGCCGCAGCAGCAGGATGGCGGTGGCCGCGCCGGACAGGGCTCCGCCGATCACGACCACATCCCAGTGATCGTCAGCATTTGAAATGACCTCGTGATTCATGAGACGCGCCAATTGCCAGCGGGCTTGGCCGCATGCTATCCCCGGTTTTCGCGAGCACCAAGCGGCAAGTCATCCAGAGAGAAGAGGCAGAACCGCCGGCTTCAGGTCGCCCCCGAGGGGGCTGGTGGCGAAGACCATGAGGCGCCCATGGGGGGTAATTCGGCGAGCGAAATGTGAATATCCGGCATTGACGGGCGTCCCGAGTCCGGGATTTTTCCGGTTTCCTTCCTTCACGCCCCCATGCACACACACCACCGAACCACCCATTCCATGAAGTCATCGTTTGCCGCCTCGATCCTGGCCGTGGCCTGCGCCGCCATCGTCCCTGCCGTTTGCGCTGAAGACCCGAAACCGGCCACGCCCGCCGCCCCGGCCGCCAGCGAAACTAAAGTAATCATCGGCGTCGTGCCGGCCGTCATGCAGTATGACAAAAAGGCCTTTACGGTGAAAGCCGGCGACAAGGTGAGAATCCTGTTTATCAACAAGGCATGTCCGCTTCAGCACAACCTGATCATCGTCAAGCCGGGCACCGATGCCAAATTCGGCACTGCCGCGGATAAAATGATCGTCGCTGACCCGACCGCAGCCATGGCGAAACTTTACATTCCTGACGATGCCGAGAGCAAAGCGGCCATCGTGGCGGCCGGCAAGAAACTAATTGGACCCGGCCAGAACGAAGAAATCGCTTTCACCGCCCCGGCCGATCCCGGGGAATACCCGTACCTGTGCACCTTCCCCGGCCATCGTTTCCTCATGAAGGGCGTGATGACGGTTACGAAATGAAATAGCGCGGAGCCATCGCCAAAGCCCGCAGAGGGGCATTGCCATTTCAGGTCGGCCCTCACCAACCAGCGGCCTCCAGCGTCCAGGCCCCGGCGAGCGCCACGCGAACCGCCAAGTCAGCGGCCGGCCCCTCGAGCCAGGCGCGCTGGGTTTGCCACAACGCCTGGTCGGAGGTCATGCCGGCTGCCAAGCGGCGGTAGAACGAGGCGATGAATGTCGGAGCGGCCTCGTCATTGACGTCCCAGAGGGTCGCGGCGACGTGACTGGCGCCGGCGACCAGGAACGCATGGCGGAGGCCATTGAGGTGCTCGCCCGGCTGCCACTGGCCGAGGCCGGTCTGGCACGCGGACAGCATGACGAGTTCCGTCCCCGAGAGCGGGAGACCCGCGGCCTCGCGCGCGAACAGGATGCCGTCGCGGTTGGCGGGGAGGGGGCGGCCAGCGGCTTGAGCCCGCAGTCCATCCGCACAATCAGCGAAAGCGAGGCCGGCTTCCAGTCGCGCCACGCCCCAGTCGTCGTCCTGCTCCAGAGCAAATCCATGGCCCGAGAAATGCAGCACGTTGGGGGGAGGCGTCGGTTTGACAGGCGCAAAGTCCGATTCGCGCGCACCAGCCATCACCACACGGGTATCGTTTGGCGCGGCCCCGCGCACCGCCTCGACCTCAAGTTGCACGCCTTTGAGCGCCGGCATCCTCAGCAATTCGCGCCAGAGTTCCGGACTCGGTTTGCCCCAGGAGCCAGCTGGCGGCTCCGGAGCCCCGCGACCAGGTGCATCGGCCACCGCGGCCAAGCGCCACCCGCGGAATTCCGATTTGCGAGCCGCCGGTGCTCGCGCCGTCGCTCGGGCTACCGCGGTGACCTGCGGATAGATCTGGCAAAAAAAGGCGCCTGGCTCCGCTCCGGGCGTCGGTCCGGGCTGCCGCATGACCGCCCAAGGGACAAAGTGCAACATGCCATCGGGTCGGAGAAACAGACGTTCAACGCCATGAAGGTGGGGCAATACCCGCGACCAGACGAGTTCCCACAACTGCGTCGACTGGAAATTCAGACTGGCGCGGGTTTCGGCCGGGCGGTTCGCCGCGACCGTGTCACGCGCGGCATGAATAAACCGCCGGATGCGGGCCTCGATCTCAGGGGCCGGCCCGAGCTCGATCCAGCGCGGCGGACGGCCCGACCGCATCACCAACGCCCCGTAATTTCCGCGGCGCGCCCATCGCCCATCCGGCCCCAGCGGCCGCCACCACACGTAATTCACCAAAGCGCTGTCCGGCGGTAATGACTCCACCACCTCCTGCCATTCGCGGCTGACCAGTTGTCCGGCCGCCGGGCCTGCAAGCAGACGTTCTAACGCCACCCCCTGCGTCGACAGCACGGCATTCGCCAACGCCTCTGGTTCCTCGTTGCCCACGACGGCCAATGTCGAAATCGGGTCGAGCGTGCGCCGGAAATCCAGCCACTGCGATTCGTCGGCGGAGTGGCCAAGCCGGCCGAGCCACGCTCGGGCCAGGTCGCTCGCCCGCTTCGCCTCGCGGCGAGCGCGATCCCGGTCGTTCGACGCAGTCGCGGCGACCATGCCGCCCAAGGCCACTTGGACGCGCAGCGGGTGGACCTCGGGCAGCGTGGCCTCGGCGAGTCGTTGGGCGGTTTCAAGGGCCGTCACCGCGACCGAGCGATCGCCGGCGACCCATTCCGCGGCCGCGCGGTTGAGCCATGGCGTGATCAAAGCCGGGGAGTCGCCCAGCCTTGCCGCCGCCGGGCTGGCCAGCAGCAACCGCAGTCGGTCGCGCGCTTTAGCGGTTTCCCCTTCACCCAGCCAGACGGCTGCCAGGTTGTTCTCGTGAGCCAGCCACTCGCCCGCCGAGTCCGGTCGGTCCCGGAAATAATCCGCGGCGCGCTCAAGTCGCTGTGCCGCCTGGGCCGCCTGACCCAGACGAAACAAAATCAATCCACGCTGGCCGTCGAGCGATGCCAGCAGCGAGTCCTTATTACCGGCCGCTCGCGAGGCCCACTCCTTCGCCTCGTCCACGTGCTGCAGGGCGTCGGCCGGTCGACCCACGGCTTGCGCCAACACAGCCGCCTGCCGAGCGACCTGCCACCGGGCGGCCGGCTCCTCCCCGGCCAGTGATTTCGCGAGGTTCAGTTCGGCCTCGGCTTCTTCCAGTCGGCCTACTTTTAACAAGACGTCGGCCAGCTGGGCTCGCGAGCCAGCTGCCGCGGACGGATCCGCAGCCCGTGCCTCCGCCGACGCCCTCAGCCAGCGCTCGGCCAGTTCAAAATCGCCGGCCGCCTGGGCCGCCCGCCCGCCTTCATCCCAGGCCGCCGCGTGTTCAGCCGGCCCAGCCCCCGCGTGCTCGTAGAGCGCCAGCGCCCGCTCGAAATTTTCCACGGCGGGCCGGTGGTCGCCCAGCCGGTCCTGCACGCTGCCCAGCACGTGGCGCGCCCGCGCTTCCATGAGTGCTGCATCCGGCCCCGTGCCGCCGGCCACTTCCTCACACCAGCGCTCAATCAATGGGAGGGCCTCAACGAACCGCCGCGCCTCCATAAGCGCGTCAATCCGCACTGGCAGGGGGTCCTCCGCGCGGGCCGCTCCTAACACTAATCCACACAGGACCCCGCTCAGAGCAGCGGCCCACCGGCGGAAAAACGAATCCGAAACCACCCCGCACCCGGCGGAGCGGACGGTCCGACCGCATCCGCTTTCGATCGGGTGCCATCTCCTTCGATGACCAATGGATCGACCGGTGCGAGGGCGCCTGTCGGCAGTGCGGTCCAAGTCGCCAAGTCGGTCGATGTTTCCAGTTGCCATGTCACCTGCCTGGCCGATCCCAAATGGCAGGCGATCGGCATGGTGACCGTGATCGTGCTGCTGGACGGCGATGGACTCAAGAGAATCTCCGGCCGAATCTCGGCGTCGCGGAATCGAGGGTCCTGGCCGCAATGAAACTCGACAAAACTCGGCACGGCATCGCCATCTGGATCGCCCATCGGATCGCGCTCCGCCTGGCTCGAGCTCGCTTCGGGGAAAAAATGATCAATCCATTGACGATACGTGAGTGCTGACGCCAGACCCGGAGTTTCGGCTTTCGGGAACCCGAAGTCCGTGGTGGCGGCGGCGCGCACTGCGGCGCGAACCTGCGACGGTCGCGCCCACGGCCGTTCGAATGTCGACCATGCGGCCAGGGCGGCGGTAAAGCCGGCGGCCAGGCTGGTGCCCGAGCCGGAAACGAAGGCCGTCGGGTTGGCCGCGGAGGGACAGGTCACCGCCTCGCCAGGCGCGAAGACATCGATCGCCTCCGCGCCCAGGATGTTCAAGTTGGTCAGCGTGGAGAGCGCCAGCGCGCCGCCGCCAGTGTCGCGATACCCGCCCACGGTCAAGAACTCCTCCTCGGCTCGAAACCACGTGGCGGTGGGCGGCTTGGCCCCGAAGAAAAACCGCGTGGAATTGCCGCCGTCGACATACCCCCAGGCGGCTCCAGCGGGCGAGACTTCAACGGCGGGAGCCCCTTCGTTGCCTGCCGCAAGGATGACATGCAATCCTTCGAGCCAGGCCACCTCCAGCGTCTGGTCAAGGTCGGCCAACCGCCCCGCGGCGGCTGTCGTGGAATGCGGGAAAACCAGCACGCTCGCATGGTTTTTCAAATACGGTTGAGCTCGCCGAGTCGAATGGTCGGCCACCGCCGCCAGGATCCCTTGAATTGCCTGGCTGACATACGTGACCAGCGGGAGCGCCGGATCGACGTCGTAAATCAGGATTGATCGAACCTGAGCCCGTCCACCCAGCGGCCCGAGCAGGCCGCTGGTCCGCCCACCCAGACATCCCGCCACGCGTGTCCCATGGTCGTTGGGATCGGTGTTGGCGGGAATCCGAGCTGGCGGCATCTTGGTGTAGTCGAAGCCAAAGCTGATTCCCGGCAGAAAGCTCAAGAAATCGGCCCCCGGCGCATAATCGAAATCCGTGTGATCCACCGCCACGCCCGTATCGACGAGGTAGACGACGGGGGCGGTCTGGATACACGGCTCAATGTTTTCCGGCACGACCCACTGGTTCAATGGCCAGTTGGGACCGGCGGTGGTTGAAACCGGTCGCAGCGCCAAGTCCAGCGCGACTTCCAGCGCCGGATCATCGAGTAGGCGCTGCATTTGATCGGGTCGCATCACGGCGGCGACCGCGCAGAGGTCCGCCCAGTCGTAATAGAGGCGCGCCACAATGCCGGTGCGGTCGTCCGTGTCCTCGGTGGCGGTGGTCACTTTGTCGTACAGCGACGCGTAGGCCGCCGGAGACACCTGGCCCGAACGAATATAATACCGAACGCGCGAGCCCTGCTGCGCCCACGCGGCCGATCCCAATGCCAGCCACGCAACCAAGCCGAGGCGAAGCTGGCCTCCCCGATGCGAAAGATAGACTGACCGGGTCATGGCCGATGGCGAAACGTTCCACGATTAGAACGATACCACCAGCGCAAAATGCGCTCGCCCTCCCGGTTCGGTCAGCCGCCATCCGTAGTCGAAAGCCAGGCTGGCCCGCCGCCCGCTCCGCCATCGCACGCCGACCCCCAAGCTGGCCAAGGATGTTTCGTCGTCCTCGGCCTCATTGCGGGCCCAACCCGCGTCCGCAAAGACCACCGGCGTCACGATCGATCCCCCCCAGGATTCCAGCGCTGACCATGCCGGCGCCTGCACCTCGATTCCACCCCAGGCTCCCGCATCGGCCAGCACGACCGCCTCGTCGAAGCCGCGCACGGCGTACGCTCCGCTGACGGGCAATTGAACCGTTGGCAGCGGCGGATCACTCGTCCATTGGGCCGCGCCACGCGCCAGCACCGCCCAGCCGCGCGGCAATTCCCATCGCGCCACGGCCTCGCCTCGGACACCGAAATAATCGGCCTCGGCCCCCGGGCGCAGCACGTCCGCATCCTCGGTGTCGTTGAAGGCGGTCAGGCCGCCTGGACTCCAGAAAACACTGGCCACCGCCACCGACTCCAGCACCGATGTCGCCCGCCGAACCATCGCGTCCGCCACGAATTGCGCCGTGTCCGCCTCCCCACGCTCGTCCTCCCCATCCAGTGACACCCCGCTCTCGGTCCGTCGAAAATCGAACCCGAGCCCGCCATCGGCGCGCCAGCCGGCCCATTTTCCTAACGGAACAACATAGCGCGCCGCCATGTCCACCGACCGGAGCGACGAAGTGATGGGCAGGCCGGGAAGGAAGCCGTCGAGCTCCGCAGTGGTCCAGCTCCCGGCCAGGCGGAGTTCGTGATGCCATGGCAGAAACCAGCGCAGCTGTCCGCGGACGGAGCGATAATCGGGCCAGTCTTCTCCGCCGACCAACTCCGCGGAAACCCACACTGGCGCTCCGCCCAGATCGCCGATCTCCAGCCCGGCCGAAAATCTCTGCGGTCCAAGCGGCTCGATCCCATCGTCCCTCCAGGTCAGGAATGGGCGCACCAACGTTTCCGATTGCAGCGCGAGCACGGCATCGGCGGTGGCGGCCTCCGCCCCCGGTTCGAAGGTGAGCACCACCTGATGAAAGGGATTTCGGTGGGTCCAGTCGAGCCAGGCATCAATGGTCGACATCTCGATCTCCGCGCCCGCGCGGCGCGCCCAGTCCCCCGCCACGGCCTCGCGCATCCAGGGCGATCCGCCTTCCAGACTCACACTCCGGATCAGGCCGGGCCACACACGCAGAGCCGCCACGCGTGGTTCATGCATGCCGGGGGATTCGGCCGGAGCGAATTCGACCTCCATGACCGGTCTTCCGTGGGCGCGGAGGTGGTCGAGCAGGGCATCGACGACCGCCTCGGCGCCTTCCGCGGTCTGCACATTCGAGAGCAGCGGGGCGAGCCTGGCCTCCCATTTGGCGAGATCGGGGATCCGGAACGGCCAACCCGTTCGCGCATCGACATATTCCACGCGTGTGACCTGATTTTCCGCAGCCCGGACATGGTCGGAAACGAGAGCCGCCCCAAGCAGCGGCAGCACCGACCACCCCATGGCGTGCAGCAGACTCATCGCACGGGAACTCAGCGAACTGGGCCAGGGTCCCGATCGAACGATTCGTCGGCCGATTCAATGCGCCCCACCATCTCCGAGGCGCCTGCCTCAGCCGGAGCGTGAAATTCCTCGGCCAATTCACCGCTCTGCCATGCCGTGACCCGGCCTGTCTGGAGATTCACGACCACAAGGCGTGCCTCACTTTCGGCCGCGGCCGCCGCCTCGCCGATGCCAGGGACGATTTGGACTGGGCGGGTTGGGTACGCTTGGCGGAGAAGGGCGAGCAGTTCGTCTTGGAGCGCGGTCGTGGCGGGTGAAGCGATGAGAAGGATCCGTGCCGGTGGTAGTGGCGGAGCACCATTGGCCCCGCGCGTGGCAGGATTCATCGAAGATCCACCGGCGATGCTGCCCGTCCCGTCGGGTTGGGAAAGCATGGCCGCAACCAGCGCAACCGCACCCGCGAGACCCGCCGTCCAGGCAAGTCGGCGGGGACGCAACAAAGACCCGAGCCAGTCGGAAAAGGTCGCAGGCCGGGCGGCGTGGGTCACTTCAGGGCTGGGCGCATCAGGCCTGGGCGTCACGCGAGTCGATTCACCGCCCGGTTGACCGTACACTTCGGCCCACCGTGCTCTCAGTTTTCCCGGAACCGGCGGCACTTCGTCCGTCCGAGGCTCTTTGGCGCGGTCGGCGGAAACCCGGGACAGCGCATCCAAGGCCACGTTCGCTTGCGCCCGCGCGAGCGACGGCGGCTCGGCACGCCATTCGGCCCGCAAGGCCCAGGCTTCAGGCGCCGGCCGGCCCGGCCGGTCGGGGAATTCTGGGGATGCGGGAGTCATGTGGCGGACACTTGAGTATACATGAATCGCAGCCGGCAGGCCAAGCTGGCAATTCTCGGGAATTCTGCTGCGAACCTCATTTGGCGGTGCGCACCGAGGCATGGCAAGCCTGAAAATGAAACACCCTCTGAACACACGGCGGATTCTTGCGCGGGCGAGAAAGGCATGAGAACGGGCGACGGCTCGGCGTGGCGGGCTGGGACGCCATGCCGACACAGGCATTTTTGGCCCAAAGCGGCCACAAGGAAT
>JBJXFS010000219.1:0-10414 GCA_046155625.1 Verrucomicrobiales bacterium
AAACGCTGAGTCTCCTTCGTGGAGCCAAACGCTGACTGGAGAGCCGGATGCGGGAAATCCGCCCGTCCGGTTCGGTGGGAGGGGCGCCGCAATCCAATGTGGCGTCCCTACCCCTATCCAGTGAAACATTACCTTACAACCGTGCAAAAATCCGTCGTGGGACGACTCCACCGAACGGCGAACGAGCTCGACACGCGCCCTAGGCCTGGTTAGAATTCGCACAAATTCTGAGGAAGAACCGTATATTTCTTGGTAACAGTGCGCTCGAAACACGGTAGTGCCTGAAGAGAGGAGCGCCGCTGAGCCGCACTCCTCCCGGTCTCGCACAGAATCCTTAACAAGGAAACACACTATGCAAACACTTCTCAATCAGCCGCCGCTGCCATTGTTGAACCGACTAGTGTTTCTATGGGCGCTCTTCCTGGCCTGTCCCCTCGCGGGATTGGCGCAATCGCCGCCGCCGCTGCTGGTCGAGGGCGGGGCCGGTTCGCAGTTTCAGCTGTCATGGTCGGAGGTGCCGGGTGCCGACATCGTACTGGAGGTGACGGATGATCTCAGCGGCTGGCAGTCGTTCCCGCATGATCCCGTGCTAGCCAACGGACGCTTTGCCACCACGGTGGAAACAACCGGATTCCAAAGGCGGTATTTCCGGCTGCGCATGACCATCGAACGGTTGCCGCCGGACCCTTCGACTGTGGCGCCACCGGTGCCGCCGGGAGTTCCGACGACGCTGGCGGCGGGCACGGAGTTTCTGTACACCGGTCCGGACGCAATCCAGTCGGGCGTGGCGCCCAACTCCATCCTTCCGGCACGCGCCGCCGTGGTGCGCGGAAAAATCACAGATCGTGCCGGCGCGCCGCTGTGGGGTGTGACGGTGTCGATTCTGAACCATCCCGAATTCGGTCAAACGATCAGTCGCGGGGACGGCATGTTCGACCTCGCGGTGAACGGCGGCGGCTTGCTCACGATCCATTATCGGCGGGACGGTTACCTGGCCGTGCAACGACAGGTGGATGTGCCGGCGCAGAATTTCGCGACGGCGCCGGACGTGACGATGATTCGATTCGACCCAAAGTTCACCGAGGTTGATCTCGCCGCGGCGGAGCCGATGCAGGTGGCACATGGGACGCCGGTTACCGACGATGACGGGACCCGGTGCGCCACGGTGATGATTCCGCAAGGCACCACCGCCGAGATGGTGATGCCGGATGGTTCGACGCAGGCGATCACGTCGTTGAGCATTCGGGCCACCGAGTACACCGTCGGACCCAACGGTCCGCAGGCAATGCCGGGTGCTCTCCCGCCGTCGAGCGGCTACACCTATGCGGTGGACCTCTGCGCGGACGAGGCTTTGGCCGCCGGGGCCGTCGATGTCCGCTTCAACCCACCGTTGCCCTTCTACGTGGAGAATTTCACTGAGTTTCCGGTCGGGATCGATGTCCCGCTCGGAAGCTACGACGCCGCGCGCGGTATTTGGGTGCCATCCGACAACGGGCGCGTTATCAGAATTCTGAGTGTCACCGGAGACACGGCGGATCTCGATGTGTCCGGAGACGGCCAGGCCGACACGGGGGCCGCCCTGGCGGCGCTTTCCATCACCGACGCCGAACGGCAAAAACTCGCCGCTCTTTATGCCCCCGGGCAAAGTCTATGGAGAGTGCTCATACCGCACTTCACACCGTGGGACCTGAACTGGCCACTGGCACCGGTACCCGGGGCTGAATTTCCGACCGACGATCCGGAATCCGACGAAGTACTCTGCGAGCCCTGCACGCAGTCAGGCAACTCCATCATCGAATGCCAGAACCAAATCCTGGGCGAGTCATTCGGAGTCGCGGGCACAGAGTTCGCTTTGCACTATCAAAGTGACAGAGCCCCTGGCTACAAAGTGCCCTATACTCTTGAAATTCCGCTTCGAGGCGAGGTGACGCCGGCCCAACTTCTGGGGATTGTCGTCGGCATCGACGTCGCCGGACGGCACATCCAGCGGACTTTTGCGCCCAACCTGGACCGGACATTTACTTTTCTGTGGGATGGGAAGGACGCCTATGGACGGACCATAGAGGGACCGCAGCCCGTCACAGTGAAAATCGATTATGTTTATCCAGCTGTTTATGTTCCGCCCTCGAAGTTCGGTCTTCCGAGTGGCGGGGCCGTCGTCATCGCGCCGGCGCGAATGGAAGCGACGCTTTCGCGAACGTGGACCGATTGGATCGGCGCATGGCACGCACCCTCCGACGGACTGGGCGGCTGGTCTTTAAGTGTGCACCATCAGTTCCTCACAAATACTCGATTTCTCTTTCGGGGCGACGGCGGCCGGGAAGCTCCTCAGTTTCTCGGGTCGAAAATCGACACCGTGGCCGGGATGCCAGGTCCCTTACCAAATGGCGTGCCGACCGGCGACGGTGGTCCGGCCACCGCGGCGCGCTTCGGCCATGCCCGGGGCCTTGCGATCGGTCCGGACGGCAGCCTCTACGTGGCCGACTCGTTTGCCTCGCAAATCAGACGCATCGGTCCTGACGGAATCATTTCCACTGTGGCCGGGAGCCTTGCCGCCTGCCTCACTCCTACAGATCTATGTGGCGACGGCGGCCCGGCCACACAGGCAAACCTTGCGTCACCATATGGGATTGCCGTGGGTCCGGATAACAGTCTGTATATCGCCGACACCGGCACGAATCGCGTCCGGAAGGTCGATCCCGACGGTATTATACATACCATTGCCGGCACCGGGGTTCGAGGCTTTTCAGGCGACGGCGGCCCAGCCATCAATGCGCAACTCGATTTGCCGATCGGGATTGCTGTCGGGTCGGATGGTGCTGTCTTCGTCGTTTCCGGTCACCGCGTCCGGCGGATCGGCCCCGACGGGATTATTACGACCTACGCCGGCGGGTCCAATTCGGTCAACGACCCCATCGGAGACGGCGGGCCTGCTACGCAGGCGCGACTTGCCAATCTATTCGGTATCGCGATGGGCCGCGATGGCAGCCTTTACATTGCCGACGGGGGGAATCACCGCGTGCGACGGGTAACCCCGGACGGGATCATCCGCACGATCGCAGGCACGGGCGTTCCGATTTTCGGCGGCGATGGCGGCGCGGCCACACAGGCCCAATTAACCTCTCCCACCAGCGTCGCTGTGGGCGCGGATGACAGTGTTTACATCGTGGACCGGGGAAACAACCGTATTCGTTGGTTCCGGCCAGGCGGACCGATCCAAACTCTGGCGGGAAACGGCGTTTCCGACACGAGCGGCGATGGTGGCCTGGCGGTCCGCGCTTCTCTCGACAGCCTCGATTCGGGAATCGCAGTCGGTTCGGATGGTGGCGTTTACGTCAGCAAATCGGTCAACGGCGCACGCGTTCGACGCATTGCCCCCGACGGCGAGCGCCTCGTGAACGGCGAACTCGCGATCCCTGCAAGAGACGGCAGCGAGATTTTCATGTGCACGACCGATGGCCGGCACTCGCGGACTCTCGATGCGCTCACGGGAGCCCTGCGGTATCAGTTCAGCTATGGCAGCGGCAACCTACTTGCGGCAGTCACAGATCGAGACGGCAACCTCACGACTATCGAGCGAGATGGAGATGGCAAACCGACCGCCATCGTTAGTCCCTTCGGCCAGCGCACGACATTGAAACTCGACGAACACGGCTTCCTTTCCGCGATCACCAACGCCGCTGGCGAAGCGGTGCAGTTGTCTCATACGCCCGAGGGTCTGCTCAGCGCAGTGATGCGCCCGGCCGGACAGCTGTCGATGTACGATTTCAACACTGTCGGCCGCCTCGTTTCCGCCACCGACCCGACCGGCGGCACCAAAACACTGGCCCGCACAGGCACCCTCCGGGATTATACGGTCACGTTAACCAGCCACCTTGGCAAGACCATGACGTATCGCGTCGAGCGCCTTCAAAATGGAGGCTCACGCATGACGAATACGGGTTGCGAGAACGGGCAGTCGCAATCGGTCTTCGGTATCGACGGCCACCAGTCCACCGTCGATGCCAGCGGCACGACGATAACTCTTGATCTCGGCGCCGATCCGCGATGGGGAATGCGGGCGCCAATCGCCGCCAGCACGACGATCACCACGCCCGGCGGGATCTCAATGACGACCACGGCCCACCGCTCGGTCACGCTGGCGGAGCCCGGGCAACTTCTTAACGTAAGTTCGCTAACCGACACAGTGACGACCAACGGCCGCACGTGGACGAGCGCCTACGACGGAGCGACTCGGACGCTCGCTTCCACATCGCCGGTCGGGCGCACCGGGCGCGTCGTCTTTGACCCAAAGGGACGTCCGACGCAGGCACAAATCGGCGAGTTTGAACCGACCACCCTCACTTATGATGAGCGAGGGCGAGTCGCGACTGCCACACAGGGTCAGGGAGACGTTGCGCGCGTTGGCAGCATGACCTACGGACCGAACGGTTATCTTTCCAGTGCCACCGATCCACTCGGCCGGATCGCGACTCTCACTCACGACACTGCCGGAAGATTAAGCCGATTTACGCTGCCTGGAGGTCGGGTGGTGGGGTTCGCCTACGACTTGAATGGTAACGTTCGCGGCCTTACGCCACCGGGGAGCGCCGAGCATTCCTTCGCTTACAACGAGGGCGACAACATCTCCGCCTACAGCCCGCCGCCCGTCGATGCAGTGACCGCCCAGACCCTCTTCACCTACGACGCCGATCGCAATTCGACTCGCATCGAGCATCCTGATGGCGGCGCAGTGCAATTTCAATACGCAGGCGGCACGTGCCGGTTGAGCCTTGTCGATCTTGGCAACCGTCAGCGGACTTACGGATATGACGCTGCGGGTCGGCCTGTTTCTCTGGGCTCGAGCCAGGGCATCACGCTCGCTTATATTTACGACGGAGGGATTCCCACCAGCGCGGCATGGAGTGGTGCTGTTAACGGCAGTGTCGCCCCGACCTACGACAGCGAACTGAGGGTAACGAGCATGAGCGTCAACACCGTTGATCCCGTCGCCATCGGCTATGATGCCGACAATCTGCCGGTGCAGGTGGGCGGACTTGTCATCACACGAAGCCTCCAAGCCGGATCTGTTATGGCCACTGCCCTGGGCGGGCTCAGCGACACGGTGAGCTACGACGGCTTTGGTGACATAGCCGGCTACAATGCCAGCCATGATGGAATCTCCGTCTATGCGGCCACCTTTAGCCGGGATGTGCTGGCCCGTGTGAGCCGAAAATCGGAGACGATCGCGGGAGTTACACGTGTCATCGATTACAGTTATGATGTGGCTGGACGCCTCGCCGAGGTGCGTCATGACGGGGTCCTGAGCGCAAGCTATACCTGGGATCTCAATGGCAATCGACTTAGCCGGGCGGATGGCACCGGAACCGTTAACGCCACTTACGATGCGCAGGATCGCCAGCTGGACTACGGTGCCACCACTTACAATCACAATGCCAGGGGCGAGCGCATCAGCAGGGTGACCGCCGGCCAAGCGACAACTTATTCCTACGAAGGGATGGGCAATCTCATCGGTGTGGTTCTTCCGAACGGAACGCGGATCGATTATCTGCTCGATGCCCTGGACCGGCGGGTGGGCAAGAAAGTCGATGGCACTCTCGTACAGGCCTTCCTCTACCAGGACGGCTTGCGGCCGATTGCCGAACTCGATGGGAGTGGCGCCGTCATCACCCGCTTCGTGTATGCCGCCGGGATTATCACACCGGATTACATGGTTAAAGGCGGCATTACTTACCGAATTATAACCGACCAGCTCGGCAGCCCGCGCCTCGTCATCGACGTTGTGACCGGCCAAATCGCTCAGCGCATGGACCACGATGAATTCGGTGTCGTCACACTCGACACAAACCCCGGGTTCCAACCATTCGGCTTCGCTGGTGGACTTTACGACCGGCTGACCGGCCTGGTTCACTTTGGTGCCCGCGAGTATGACCCGGATGCCGGGCGGTGGACGGTCAAGGACCCGCTTACCTTCGCCGCTGGTGACGGTAATCTCTACGCCTACTCCGGCAACGATCCCGTCAACAACATTGACCCTGGCGGGCTGTGTTTCTCCACCCTCTGTGGTTGTGCCAAGCAACCTGGCATATGCGCGGCAATCGGTTTGGGCGGACGGATAGCTGGACCGCATGCCCAAAGAGTGTTTGATAACGTGAGAAGGGTAGCGGCTGCGGCGCCAAGATCTGTTACCAGAGTGTGTGACACTACCAGCAGAGTTAGCTCTCGGGCCAGCACCGTTCCCGGAATAGGTGTTCCAGTTCCGGTAGCGCCAAGTCCGGCAGTACAGGCAGTGATCAATAACGCAAATTTTGCGGCCGCGAGGGCACGTGATATAGCCGAAAGGGCTGCGGCAAGCCAGCAGGCCCGGAACGTCGCTTACGACGAGGCTCTTGATCTCCTTACCTTGGGAGAGCGGTGGGTACAACAAACCCAGAGGGCCGTTGGAATGGAGTACTCGACTCTCGCTCAAACGATTGAGTCGTGGGAACTTATGTTTGGAAGCATCTGGCGATTTTGATGGGCCATGGCCGGCGCATGGCCCCTTGGCGATGGCATTGTTCAGGAACGATCCCCTGGCAGGTGAGACCGTTCGGGTTCCGCTGCCGGGCGTGGACATACTGCTAAGCTTCCGGATGCGCGTGCCGTCCCGGAAACGTGAGTTCGGCGATGCCGGACCTGGTGTCGACGGCCGGCGGTCCACAGTCGATGCCAGGGCACGAGGATAAGTCTAAAAACCCTGATCGGAACCACGAAAAGCACGAAACACACGAAAAATCAAGACGGTGCCAAACTATTACCGTCCACCTGATGGATGAAGAGGCCGCGGAATGCTGGTTGCACTTTGCCGGTTGTGGCGGTGCGGTAGCGGGCGGGGATTTCGTTTTTTAGACGCGCCTTTCATCGCGTCTCGGCTTCCGCCTTTTCTCGTGCCTCCCGCTCAATTCATCGTGACATTGGCGTTCATACGCGGAATTGGCCCAAGCCTGGGATTCGAATTCCTTTTTCCGGCGCGCGCCGTCGGGTCGCCGGGAGACGACGGCAAAGCGCCCGTTCTTCAGTCGCTGGAGACTGACCCCGGCCGCCGACTGCTGCTCATCTACGACTGAGCGTGATGCATTTGAGGCGGGCGCTGTCCTGGGGGCTGGAGGTTTTGATGAACGGATCGTCTTTAAAGGCGTTGTGGACGAGGCGGCGCTGATAACTGTTCATGGGGGGCAGTCGGACGGGACGGCCGGAGTGACGGACGCGGTCGGCTTGTTCGCGAATATGGGCGATCATCTGGTCTTCCTGGATGAGGCGATAATGGGCGATATCGACGCGTACCTTGGGGGCCTCGGGGAGGCGATGGTGGAGGAGGCGGTTGAGGAGATACTGGATATCGTCCAGGCGCTCGCCGTCACGACCGATGAGGAGTTCGCTTTCGTCGGTAAAGACCTGAAGGGTCAGCCCGGCGGGAGACTCACTGGATTCGATGTGGACCACAAATCCCAAGTATCCGAGGACGGTGTCCAGAAGATCACGTGCGGTTAGGGCGGCGGGGCTGGGGGTGGGGGGGGCATCGCTTGAGGCCATAGGTCATCATGGACACACGTTGGCCCAATCGGAAAGGCGAAATGCAGAGATCAGGGATGATTATCCGTACTTTGTATGGGGTATTTCGCCCGAATGGGTGCCGTGCGGGCACCCCATCCCTGGGTCATTGGGGTCCAAACCAATCTCATGAGGATTGAAGGATTGGGCGGAGGGTGATGATTGGAGGGTCAGCTCCCCGCGGTCGCGGCGGGGAGGGATCAGCGGAAGCTGCCTGGGGGTGGACCGCCCCCGGGACCTCCCATCCCGCCGAATGGTGAGCCACCTCCGCGGTCCCAGCGCGGGGGTTCATTGACTTTTTTCTGGGCCTCGGGCGAAAGGTTGGCGGATGCCCATTGACTGGCCGCGTCGGCGTCGGTCCCCCGCCATCGTTGCACGACTTCTATTTGGGCTTGCTCGCGCTGTTGGGCATTGCTGATCGTGGCAGCCCAAGTGACGGCGTCCTCCGGGTTATCGCGGGCAATGGAGCGGGCAAATGACCCGATGGATTCATCTTTGGCGGCGCCGGTGGGCAGGCTGTTCAGTGCCTCGCTGGCCGATGTTGGGTCACTGCGACCCCATTCGCGGAAGACACGCCCGTAGGCTTCGTTTTGTGATACTCCGGCGGGCAGGGTGGCCGCCCAGCCGATGGCCAACTGGGGATCCTTCTCGGCATATTTCCTGGCCACCGTGGCCACCGCGTCCTTGGCGTAATCGGCAGTGGCATGCTCCTGGATCCACGCCGCGGCCTGGGCTGGATCCTGGCGGGTGTACTGGTCGGCGACCCTCTGCAGCGCACTGGCCTTCATGGCGGGATCGGTGAGGGCAAGAGCCCAATCCGCGGCGGGGCTGATACCGTCACGAATTTTTTGTTCGGCCAGGACTTCGACGAACCCGGCGCGATTCTCGGCTGGAAGGGCCATGACGTACTCCGAAGCCGCGGCGAAGTCGCTGCGCGCCAATCCGGTGACCAACGCTCGGTCGAGTATCCAACGGTTTTCGTTGGTGCCATTTTCCGTCAGCCACTTCTTGGCGGCTTCGGGATCGGCGCTGGCGAAGCCCGCCAAAGTGGCGGCGCTATTGAACATGCCGTCGCGGCCGCCCAGTTCTTGCATGGTCGAGAGCGCCTTCGCGCCGTCGAGAGTTCCCCATTGATACGTGAGCATCGGGAGAAATCGCATCGAGTCGAAGCCCGTCACAGTTTCGCGGACGGTTTTGAAGGCGGCATCAGCATTTTCAGGGGACAACTCCTTGATAAGTTGGGAAAAATTCATCATCGATTTAACGGGATCCGGCTCGCGGAGCGCCTCCCGTACTGCCTCTGACATTTTTGCCGCCGAGATGGTGCCATCCGCCGATCGAAAGCGCGCGGCCCACGCCGCCGGATCTTCGGAAAGAGCCGCCGCTCGAGCCGCCTCCGCTGACTCGGCCGAGCGAGCCGCGGTGGGCGAGGGCGGTGGAGTGACCACAGTGGCGACGTGAGAACCGCCGGACTTGGCTGACGGGGTAGTCACAGTCCATCGGCCAACCGCAAACGCGCCGGCCGCCAGGACCAGCCACAAGCCGTGGATCAGAATGGGTGCTTTCATCTTAGCGTAAGAGTACGGAGGCAATCCGACCTCGGATGTGGCCGATGCGTTCAAGAAAACCCTTATTCCTGGGGATGTGCGACAGATTTCCGCCGGGCTGAGAGGAGGCGTGAACGAGCACTGAGTTAAAGGCGATTACTTTTTCTTGGGATTGGCTCTTTTTTGGCGCGCCGTCCGGGCCGCGGCACGTTCTGATTCCGAGAGCTTTCCGTCGCCATCGGTGTCGAACATTTTGAGCAGTCGACGGCGGACTTGGCCCGAGGCGGGCGGATTGGGGGCGGGGCGCTCCGGTCGTTTCCCTTGCGGCGCCGGATCTTTCTGGGTGGGGCCGCGCGCGGCCGCGCGCTCGGCTTCAGAGAGCTTTCCATCGCCATCAGCGTCAAAGCGCTCCAGCAGTTTGGCCTCGCGCTCGGCTTCGGCCGCCCGTCTTTCTTCGGCATTCAGGGTGCCGTCCCCATCCTGATCAAATCGATCCAAGAGCTTTTTACGGGACTGTTCCCGGGCTGCGGCCCGTTCAGCCGGCGAGAGGCGGCGGTTTTCGCCCGACTCGACCGATTGGCCGGTTTTTGGAGCGGGGATATTTGGTGATTCGGCGGCCTTCGCCGCGGGTGCGGCTGATTCGGCGGGGCTCACCGGACACAACGCAAAAACAGCGCTGATGGCGAGAGTGGGGATGATTGGGCTGAGCATGGGGGAAAGGGGAAAGGGAGACGGATGAAGGATCATGGCCACGATTCAACACTATCGGGTATGAGGAGTTGCGGAAACCTGAGGGATTGATTTCCGAACGAAAAATGGGGGAAGGGAGGAGGGTGAGTACTCAAAAGAACGCCGGTATTCAGAGATGACTCGCTGTGTGAACAGATGAGTCATCAAGCTCGGTGAGGGGGAGCGAATCGTTGGCGGCACTAGGGCATGAACGAGTGGGGCCGGTTGCTGAATTCCTTCTGGAAAGCTCTTGAGGTCGAGCGCCGATGCGGGACCCGTGGATGGTCTCGTCCGCCCAATACTTGCCGATGGCTCTTGCTTCAATTTTCTCGCCCAGTTCGATCGCGGTGATCGGCGCTAGCCCGCGAGCCGGGAGTGTGGGGGAAGCGGTGATGGAGAACCTGAAGACATTCAGGGGAGCGGTTTTTCCGGTCAATCCCAAGCACACCGAGGTGGGCGATCGTCCCGCTTGGCCGTCGGTTTCGTCCATTGGAGAACCGGTGGACCTGGCGCTGGTGGTCACGCCGGCGCCCACCGTGCCCGGCATT
>JBJXFS010000240.1:0-3763 GCA_046155625.1 Verrucomicrobiales bacterium
AATGGGACGAGACCTCCGGGCTCGTCTCACCTCAATGCGGCCTTCTCTCCTTCGCTTGGAGCGTCCTTCCGCCGATAAAATACGAAATCCGTGCAGACTCCAGATGGCGGCCGCAGCCCGCCACGCCCAGATCCGAATGAACGCCCGCGCCTCCCGGTTGTCGAATGACGGATGGCCCGCCCGGCGATCGGATTCGATTTGCTCTGGGCCGAATCCGTTTTAGCTCATGACAATGCTCGCTCATCCCCCCGTCCGGCGTCGGCCGAACATGAAGGCCCTCTTTTTTGAGGCAGCCAAGGCCGCCGGCTTGGAAAACGAGGAAATGGGCCAAAAAATCATCGAAAATGCCGCCCGCCAAGGACGCAGCGTGATCGACGACCTCATCGATTCCAAGCAGCTCAATGAGGAGGATTTCGTCCGCCACCTCGCCGGAGCGCTCGCATTGACATTCGAATTCGACCTGAAGCCGCGCCAATCGCGTCGGCTTCGCGATGTGTGCAACGCCCAACTCTCCCTGCGCCACCGCGTCCTGCCGCTCGCCCTCGGGGCGCTGGAATTGCCCACCGAGCCGACGGACGACGAGGCTCCGGCTTCCGCCTTGCCGGAAGTTGCCGCCACGGAAGTCACTGAGTCGGAGGAGGAACGTGCACCCGACCGGATCGTCATGGTCACGTACGATCCATTTAACCTGCTCGCCAAACAGGCCGCCAGCCAGGCCATCGACCTGCCGATCGAGTGGCGCATGGCCTCCCGCACTCGCGTGCTGCAAGGCATTCAAAAGCTTTACGGCGTCGGCGCGGACACGTTCGAGCAAATCCTCGCCGGCCGCGAAGGCGACACTTCCTTCATGGACATGAAGGAGGAAGTGAACGTGCTCGACGAGGACGACGAAGAGGCGTCCGTCGTCAAGTTCGTCAACACCATCCTCCGCCAAGCGCTCAATCAGCGTGCCACCGATATCCACGTCGAGCCGCTCGAAAACAACCTGCGCGTCCGGTATCGCATCGACGGACGACTTCAGGAAGTCCCGGTCCCGGAAAACATCAAAGCCCTCCAATCGATGGTCATCGCGCGTCTTAAAATCATGTCGCGTCTCGACATCGCCGAACGCCGGCTCCCGCAAGACGGCCGCATCGGCCTCGAACTCGAAGGCCGCAGCATCGACGTCCGCGTCGCCACCATCCCGACCGTCGAAGGCGAACAGGTGTCGCTGCGTCTGCTCAACCAGGAAAAGTTCAGCATTACCAAGCTCGGCCTGGAACCGCACGTCCGGACGACCATCGAGTCGCTGCTCAAGATGAGCAACGGCATCATCCTGATCACAGGCCCCACCGGATCCGGAAAGTCCACCAGCCTCTACGCCTTCCTCAGCGAGCTCAACACCCCGTTCCGCCGTATCGTCACCGTCGAAGATCCGGTCGAAAATAAACTCGAAGGTGTCATGCAGATCGCGGTCAAACCCGAGATCAACCTGACCTTCGCCGCCGGACTGCGCTCCATCCTCCGTGCCGACCCCAATGTCGTCATGGTCGGGGAAATGCGCGACCTCGAGACCGCCGAAATCGCCATCCGCGCCGCCCTCACCGGCCACCTCGTCTTCTCGACCCTCCACACCAACGACGCCATCGCCGGCATCACCCGCCTTGTCGACATGGGCGTCGAGCCGTTCCTCGTCTCCGCCTCCGTCCGCGCCTTCCTCGCCCAACGCCTCGTCCGCCGCCTCTGCAAACGGTGCCGGAAACCGGTCAGCCACGACCGCGAATACCTCGACAGCATCGGGTTCCCGTCCTCCCGCAACGGCGGCGTCGGCCAGATCTTCATGATCAACGAACGCGGGTGCGACCACTGCAACCACACCGGCGTCCTCGGCCGTCTCGCCATCTACGAAATCGCCGTCCTCACTCAGGGCGTCCAAGACCTCATCGTCAAACGCGCCACCGAATCCGACATCCGCGCCAAAGCCCTCGAGGAAGGCTTCATCCCCATGCGCCACTACGGCTTCAAAAAAGTCCTCGACGGCGAAACCAGCATCGAAGAAGTCATCTCCGTCACCACCATGGACCTCAAGATGATTGAGGGCTGAGCCTCGTCTGAAAATAAGAAGTTGCGGTTCAGATCTTCAGCGATTCGACACGCGTCAAGGAAGTGATCTTTAGTTTTTGATGCGGAACCTCTGTCACAGAGTGACAGGCAATTTATCACAAACTGCCAGGAGACTTCGAGTCCGGGACTGGGCCAAATAAAAGGCGGCTCCCAGACCTGCGCCGAATCCGGCGCCGTAGCAGATTCCCCATATGGCCATCGCGAGATAGCGGTGATCGTGATGAATGCGATGGTAGATCCAGTCGCCCAGATAGTAACCGCCGGCGCTCCCGGCCAGCAGCGCCACTGCCACGGGCACGATCCGCCGCCACGCATCGAACGCGAGGCAAATCACAGAGGCCATCGCGATTCCGCCGGCGACGAGACCGAGAGCCTCGCCGATCTGGCCGCGCAGGGTCACCCACAGCCCGATCCACGCGATCGAATACGCGCCAAAGCCGAGAGTGAACACCTTATAGCACCTCATGAGCGAACCCGGACCTAGGATGAGCGGGTGCAGGAACGGTCCGCTTGCGGCGATGAAAGCCGCCACGGACGCCAAGTACAAATGCCCTTCGCGCAGTGAGCGAAACCAGTGCTCAATGATTGCCCACGGGGCGAATCCGATCAATCCCACAATGGTAAAGCCCCAGATTCCACGCCAGATGGTCGCCGCCGGGCCGGGGCTCCGCACTGGCCCACCCGCTGTTTTTGACCGCCTTTGCACACATTCCGCATCCAGTCCGAAGAGTGCCATGATCAGGGACACTACGGCGAAACTATCGCCCGCGCACGCATTCGATGACGCCACCAAGCCACGATGATAAGCAGGCAGGCGACCCCACCCAGCCATCGGACCGGCCCCTTTCCAAAGACCACCGTGCCGTTGAGGATCATGAAAAGCGCAAAGCCGTGCCAGCAGGCCATCCATCCGCCGGCAGGCGGGATTCGCAGCGTGACCGGACTCCACCACCAACGGAGCACGATGCCGGTCCAGACGAGTCCAAAAACAAAGTTCAAGTAGAGCCCGCTCCCGGAGCGGAAACCAGTCATTGCCTCGGTCTGTTGGGCGGTTTCGTGGAGCGCGGTGGCATGGTTCCAGCCATAAAAAAAGTGATACGCGAGCAGCACGTGCGCCGCAAATGCCGCACACCCGAGCGACCAGATCGAGCGCCGGCCCCTTGGACTGCGGCCCTCCATCCACAGCACTGTGCCCCCTGTGTACATCACCAACGCCACCCAAATCGTCCCTCTCGTCATGAATTCACCTGCGTCCATGCCAACGCCGCCGATCATCGCCGCGCTTCGGGTTGCCTGCCACCGGGATTCCAACCCAGCTTCGTCTGGACGGGAACGAACGGCTAAACCGGGACCGACGGCAGTGCTCGTGTCGGCCCTCGAATCGCTCGAATGGCATCGGCTCGAAGTCATCTATCCCGGCACCGCGGAGTCTCCCAGAGCGATCGGATTCGTGCTCACCACTTAACGAGAGAACTCGCCGAACCCCAAAAAGCAGTCGAGTAGAGAAGGGAGCCGGCGGTTGAGCCGCCGGCTCCCTTCCCCCTCGTCAAACCGGACATGCGGATTTCCCGCATCCGGCTTTCGCGTGGCACTTGGATGAGAGGATTGGTCGTTTCCGACTTGCCTTCCCATTGCAGCTTCGCTCTTGGGTCGAGGACGT
>JBJXFS010000262.1:0-11448 GCA_046155625.1 Verrucomicrobiales bacterium
GATGGCGTGGGGAAAATCCATCTCTGGGATTTGGAGCGCCGCGCGGAGGCCGAGCGCTTCTCTGCCCACTTGGGTTCTACCCTCTCGGCCCAATGGCTGCCGGACGGCCGCATTCTATCGTCCGGCCTTGATGGGGCCAAAATCTGGCGCGCCCGTCACCCTGGCGCCATTCAGTTCAAGGCTTATCCAGGGTCGCTGCGCTGCGTGGCATTCAGCCCGGACAGCCGCCAGCTGGCGGCGGCAGGCACCGCCCCGCTCGTGTCGGTTCTGGACTTGGCGGGCGGTCAGCCCGCGAGGACGTACACCGAGAGCGGGGACTTCTCTGTTGCCGTTGCCTTCGGCCCCGACGGCATGGCGGCCAGCGCGGGCAATGACACGGTGGCACTCTGGGATCCGGATTCCCTGGCAACAAAGTGGCGGATACCGCTCGCACCGGCCCCGACCGCGTACTGGATCGCCTTCAGCCCGGATGGCAGCCGAGTTTACGCGGCCAGCGAAGCCGATGTACTGACCGTGCTGGATGCCGCCACGGGCGAGCGGCTCAACTCCATCGGCGGACTGGGAAGAGTCCTCGATGGCTTGGCTGTTTCCCCGGATGGCCGGCTGCTCGCGCTCTGTCAGAAGGTCGGGGAGGAGAAACTGAGCGTGCGGAGCACGGATGACCTGCGCGAATTGTGGCAAGTGCCGAGTCTCACAGAACGCTGTGCCGCCTTCAGCCCGGATGGCAAGTGGATCGCCGCCGGGGAAAGGGACGGCGCGGTCAGGTTGTGGGAAGTCGCCACCCAAGGCCGAGTGCAGCTGAAACTGCGCGGACATGTCGCGACGGTTACCGGCCTCGGTTTTCATCCCGACGGGAGCCGACTCGTTTCCTGCAGCCGCGACGGCCAGGTGAAAGTGTGGGACTGGAAAGCGGAGGTCGAACTCTTGACGCTGCCGCTGCCCGGCAACGGCCAGGCATGGCACGTCGCATGGAGTCCTGACGGCAGCACGATCGCCGCCGCCGGGGACGATGGCCTCGTGACGGTGTGGCGTGCGGAATAGCTTCCGTGTTGCGGGAGTTTTCGTCGGACGAGAGCACCCTGGCAACAATGCGCGAACTCGGTGTAGTGGACATCTGGCGAGTTGCGTCCTGGGATCAGATCGCCGCCGCAGAGGCAGCGGACAGGGCGCCAGCCAAAGGACAGTGACTTCTCCGACGTAGCGTATAGTCTTTGTTGAAGGGAAAGGGCTATCCGCGGTCACTGTCTTGGCGAGCTGAAGTTGGTCGATTCACAAATGACCTCGAACGGAAATACCCTGGTCACGCAAAGCGATTTTGGGTGGAGGAGGATCCACCCTGCGGCGGGCGAGCATCAGGCGGGGAGGCGGGTCTCGGTGGTGGACGGTGCGGGGGTGTCGTCATCCGGGCGGGGGGTTTTTCCAGCGGCCTGGTCTTCGCGATACCAGCGGTGGCGGAGCCAGGCGACGACACCGAGGGCGGCGATGGCGAGGACGGCGTAGTAGAAAAGGAACACGACTTCCTTGACGCCGCTGGTGAAGCCGTAGCTGTGGAGCCCGACGCCGAGAAGGTTGACATGCCACCACGAGAACGCGATGACGGCGCCATTGAGGAGCGAGAGCATGGCGATGCCGAATTCCTTGATGTAGCCGCCGAGGCGGGCGTGGAGGATGACGAGATTGCCGAGCACGATCATGAGGGCGCCATTTTCCTTGGGATCCCAGCCCCAGAAGCGACCCCAGGAGTCATTGGCCCAGAGGCCGCCGAGGATGGTGCCGACGAGCGAGAAGAGCAGTCCAAAGCAGACCAGCCCGTAGGTGCAGGCGGTGACTGTTTTGTAGAAGGCGGCGTCGCGGCGGGCGGGATCGAAGAGACGGGCGATGAGGGACACGGCGGCGAATCCCGAAGCGAGCAGGCCGGCGGCGTACCCGATGTTGATGGTGGTGACGTGGATGCTGAGCCAGAAATTGGTGTTCAGCACGGCTTGGAGCGGCTCCAGGGTGTCGGTCGCCTTGCCGGTGTCATGTTTCATGGCGAGGAACATGCCGATGGCGGCGAGGGCGGCGGTGATGGGCAGGGCGAGTTTTTTGCGGGTGATCCACTCGGCGACGAGCCCCAGAAACACAACGAAGGCGGTGTTGAACAGGATGGTTTCGTACAGGTTGGTCACGACGGACGTGACCCAGCGGTCCATGATGATCGAGCGTACCATCATGCCGCCGAGCAGCAGAACCAAGCCGATGCTCATGAGAACCCAGGTGCTGGCGTGCAGGAATCGGGCGCCCGCGCTGCCCGGGGCGAGCAACCACGTGATGGCCTGGGCCAGAAACGCGTAGACGAAGAGCTGCAGCGTGTAATAGAAGAAGTCGGCGCGGTTGTAGACGATTTCCCATGGCACGCGCCATTTCTGGCCGCGGGTGGTGGCGGCGGCTTCGTTGGCGGTGACGATGCGATCGAGTGTGGCCGTAAAAGCGGCAGGTTCGGAGCGCTGGGCGGCGAGTGTTTCCCATTCGGCGAGCGCTTTTTCGGCGGTCTCCTGCATGCTCGGTGCGATCAAGCCGGCGATGATCATGTGGCCCAAACTCATCCATTCCGTCTTCTGCGGGTCCGGCTGCGGGTAGGGGACGAGCCACTGGCTGCGGACGGCCATGTCGCGAATCGGCTGCGGGACGTCGTCGAATCCGAGCGCGGCACCCGACTGGCGCAGCACACCGGCAAAGGCGCTGAGCGGGAGTTTACCATCCTTCATGACGGCGGCGACCAAGGGCGGGGGTTCGGCGCCTCCGCCCGGTTGGATGCCATGGCGAGCCCAATCCAGCGTCCCGAGCAGGCTCTCGAATTCGACGGCATTCTGCGCGAGGTGGACGATCATCGACTGTTGCGGCTGGCGCTGCTTTTCGTCGATCTTGGAAAATTCTGCGAACAACTCGCGAAGCCTGGGCAGGGCCGGCTCGATCTCGGTGAACGAATACCGCTGGCGCCTCGAAGCATGGGGCGTGATGCCGACCAGACTGACGGCGGACGGATCATCCACGACGAACAGCGGATAGTGGCGCGCCTTTTCAGGAAAGAACAACACATCGAGCATCCACTCGGTCGGTTGGAGCACGCGCTTGCTGCCATCGTCGAACTTGAGACGGAGGGTGCGGGTACCGTGAAACCGGAGCAGCCTGTAGGCGGCCATCGTCTCGAATGGCTTGACGCGCCCGTCCTCCTGGACCGGCATGCGGGCCAGGCGGTGGACGGTTTCCTTGGGCCAGGACGGGAGTTTGTGTTCGGCGCTGATGGCGAGTTTGCCGGCGTTCGAGAGGATTTCGCCCAGGGTGATGCCGAAGACGACGAGCAAAACGGCGAGGACGGGCAGCAGGCGTTTCCAGGATTTCATGGCTCGTGGGGATTAGGAGGCGGTGGGCTGTGCGGCGGCGGCGCGCTGGCGCGACGACCGCATGATGGCTTCGGCGAGTTTGAGGCTGAAATGCAGCGTCATGCCCACCGCCACCAGAATGGTCGCCCAGACGGGCCATTGGTCCGACGGGTTTTTCACCACCGCAAAAACCGAGTACATTTCCGAGCGCGGCCGGTCGGGCGTCCACTTGTCGTTGTAGGACGCCTGAAAGAGCGTGTAGCCCTGGTGGCGGAGAGGTTTGTTCATTTCGATCTTGATGGGGTGCTCGACCCCGCCGTCGCGCTTGATCACGTCGCTCGCAAACACCTTGGGCCGCATGGTGCCCGGGTGCTTTTCGTGGGTGAATTGGGTCAGCGTCACGGAGAACGGGAGTTCCCACGATTGGCGTTTCAATTGCAGGGTGAAGACGCAGTTGTCAGCGGCGCGCACAGTGACCGGGGCGGTGGCGACTTCCCACAGCAACAAGGGTTTTTCCGCGCCTCCGGATTCCTTCACGGTGGCCGTGACCGCGGCCAGGTTGCCCTCGGCATTCATGGCCGGCGGCTGTGGGCGGAGGTAAAATCCGTCGATGACTGGGATGCCGGGCGCGGGCGGGCGCATGGCGGCCGACTCGGCTTCGGCATTCTTGGCGTAGCTGGTGACTGTCAGCTCGAACGGCAGGGAGGGGGAGTGGAAGGTGCGAGTCTGACCCTCCGTCAGATCGGCGAACTGATGCTCGTGAATCATCAGGACCGGGCCGTCCTTGCCGACCTCGGTGATCTCGATGACTCGGTCGTGGTAGCTGGTGAAGAGATTTCCGGTCTGCCCTTCATGAAGTTTGAGGTGGCCTTCGCGTTTGTAGAAGAACGACACCGCCCCCGCGGCGAGCAGGAAGAGGATGGAAAAGTGGGAGATGGCGACTCCGATTGTCCGCCAGCCTTTGCGCAGTCGCACAATGCCGCCAATGGACAGATTGACGAACAAGATCGTCATGAGCAGAAAGGCGCCCGGCAGCGGCACCTGCAGCGGCCCCACCTTCTGCAGCAGAAACCAGGAGTCGAAATATTTTTTCTGGACGTCGTACAGGCTGGTGTCGACCTGCGAAATCGTCCCGAGCCACGTCAGGAGGAGAAGGAAGGCGAGCACGGTGACGGCGACGCCGAAAGATCCGGCCAAGGCGATGACGCGGGCCAGCGGCGATGGCCGCAGGGCCTTCCGCGGGGAGGGAAGGGAGTCAGGCAGTTCGCTCATGACAGGCTATGGATTGTACGCCGGAGTAAAGCGCAGCGAAGCGACGAAGGTGTCGAAATTTGCGGCGTGCGAGGCGACCAGGTCGGCGGGGCCGGTCATCTTGACGGTCAGCGTGACGTCGTGGTCGGCGCGGACGACACCGAGCAGGCGCGTGCCCTCGACCGGGGCGGCTCCTGCGGCTCCGGTGTAGGTGCCGGTGAGGTCGACAAAGGCGGCGGGGAACCCAAAGATGTCGCGGCGGGGCAGCGCGGCGAACGCTTCCTCATCGAGCGGCGGCTGTCCCATCTGCAGACGCCAACGGTTGACGTTCTCCAGTTCACTGCCTTGCGTCATCGAGAGGTAGCATTCTCCCTCGCCCGACGATCCGAAGGCGAAGTTGGCGCGGCGGAATTGCGTGGCCGGCTTTTCCATCCATCCCGGGGGCAGGGTCCAGCGATACTCCTGGGCGGCGGGCAGGCTGTCGATCAATGGCACGTCGAGACGGGGCGCGGCTTCGGTGGTGTGGCGCGGGCGCGAGAGCGTGATTTCGACGCGGTCGGCCGGGCGGCACGAGACAGCGGTGCCGGCCAGGCTGGCGGCGAGTGCCAGGAGGGTGATGTTGAATGATCGGGCAGGCATCAAGTGTCACTTCAGGTCATCGGGCAACTGGGCGTCCTTGACCTTGAGAGCCCCATCGGCGCCGGCGGTGACCCACCATTTGATCAGGGCGATTTCCTTGGCGGTCGGTTGAGGTTTATCTTCAGGAGGCATCGCTTCATCGGCGTCCTTCGGGAGCAATAGCCGCTTAATCACGGAGCTTTCATCCGGTTTGCCGGCCACGATGCCCGGGCCGCCTTCCTCGCCTCCCTTGATGAAGAGTTCAAGCTTGTGCGTCTGGAAACCGCCCTTGGTCTTTTCCTCACCGTGGCACGAATAACAGGTGCGCTCCAGGACGGGAGCGATTAGGGCGGTGAAAAAGCTGGCTTCCGGATCCGCCGGGGCGGCGGGCGTCGGGGCGGGTTCGGGAGCGGGGGCTGGGGCCACGATCGGGGTGATCGCGGGGCGGCCGATTTCGGTGTCCCACCCGAGGTTGATGATGACGTTGTTGTTGGCGGCGTGCAGTTTCTCCGCGCCTTCCTTGGTCGCCTTGGTTTCCCAGGCGTAAAGCCGGCGCAGTCCCTTCAATCCGTGGAGTTTTTCCAGTCCGGCGTCAGTGACTTGGGTGTTGAAGAGATTGAGGTATTCAAGTTTTTCGAGCGCCTTGAGGTGATCGAGACCGGCGTCGGTGACGGCGGTATTTTCCAGCCGAAGGCGCTGCAGGTTGGCGGCGCCGGCCAGGGTGGCCAATCCGGCATCGGTGACCTTGGTGCGGCCCAGATTGACATCGGCCAGCTGTCCGACGAGCGGGGCGAGTTTGGCCAGAGCGACGTCGTCGAATTTGTCAGCCACGTTGACCGCCGTGAACATGAGTCCCGTGTCGCTCTGCGAAAGCTGGAGGATGGTCACGCCGAGTTCACCGCTGATTTTGGCAATGGTGTCCTTGGTGGCTTGATCGAGGTCTTTGGGCGCAATGACCGGGCGGGCGACCGCCACGGGGGCCTCGATTTTTTTGGCCGCGAGTTCGAGGACGACCGGCATGAGTTCGGCGGGAACCCCGGCGTCCTTGACCGGCACGTCGGGTTTGGCGCCCGCGTCGATCCACCATTTGATCAGGGCGAGTTCCTGCTCGGTAGGCTGGGGTTTGTTCGACGGCGGTTTGTGGTCGTCGTGGTCGAGCGGCAGTGTCATCACCCCGTAAATCCAGCTTTCGGCGGAATTTCCCGGCACGATACCCGGCTTGCCACTCTCACCGCCCTTGGTCATGCTTTCCAGCGAGGTCATGACCAACTTGCCTTTTGGCTTGTCCGCGGTGTGGCAGCTCAGGCACTTGGAATCAAAAATCTTGTTGATCACACCGGCGAAGATCGGCTGGTCTTCGGGGGTGGCGGCGAGCGCTGGCGGGCCAGCCAGCGCTGCAGTGACGAGAATGAGGGGCGCTAAGTGGGCGTTATTCATGGCGGATCGGCAGGGGTGAGTTTCCGGGTGAAAATGGAGTATCGGCGAGGATCAAGGTCCGGGGGGCGGCGGGCAAGTCAAGCCGAGCCGCGCCTGCCGGTGTCCCCAAGCGAGCCTAGTGCCCCGCCTGAGGGGAATCCACTCATTTCCCGGCCACCCGGGCCACCACATTGTCGGTCACCGTAATCCCGATCGCGCCACGGTTCTTGATGTCCAGTTCGGCCCATTTCACATCGATTTCCAGTTTCCTCAGCCGGAGCGCGGGTTTCAGATGGACGACGGCGACCGCCGCATCCGCCTTCTCCTTGGATTCATGCAGGGAAAACAGCAGGACCCGGCTGTCCTTGGTGCCGCGCGTCAGGTCGTAGACTTTTTCGCGGGTGACCCCCTCGACCGTGAAGCGTTTGGCGAAGACGCGCCCCTGCCGGCCGTCGCGGTAGATCATGTGGTAGATACTCGATTCCTCGCCGCGCCGAAATAGGGCCACATGCAGCGGGTCGGGGCCGACAAACGTCTTGTCCGCCACCTTGAAGACGGAAAACGTGCCGTCCTTGCGGAAAACGATAAACTCATCCAGCCGGGAACACCGGTCCACGATCTCGCTGCCGCGCTTCAAGCCGTAACCGACAAATCCGCCTTCGCGATCGACCATGAGGTTCTCCGTGGCCACCGCCGCCTGCTTGGTGTCGACCCGGCTGAAACTCGTGATCTCGGTGCGGCGGTCGCGGCCGGCCCCGAACTTTTTCTTGAGCTCGGTGAACCACCGGACCGCGTACTTCGTGAGCTGGGCGAGGTTTTTGCGGACCTCAGCCATTTCTTCCTCCAGCGCGCGGATCTGCTCGTCGGCCTCGAAGCTGTTGTACTTTGAAATCCGCTTGATCCTGATCTCGGTGAGGCGGGCGACGTCGTCATCGGTCACTTCACGCCGCAGTTTCTTCAGGTAAGGTTTCAGGCCTTTCCAGATCGCCGCCATCACCGCCTCCCAGCTCGTGCACTCCTCGATGTCGCGATAAATCCGGTTCTCGATGAAGATCTTCTCCAGGCTCGAAAAATGCCATTTCTCGTCCAGCTCGCCCAGCCGGATCTCGAGTTCGCGCTTGAGCAGCTGACGAGTCTGCGCGGCGCAATGGCGCAGGATGTCGTGCACTGAGAGGAAATGCGGCTTGTCGTCCATGATCACGCACGCATTCGGCGCAATCGACATCTCACAGTCAGTGAAGGCGTACAGCGCCTGTTCGATCTGCTCCGGATCGGTGCCGGGCGTCAGGTGGACGAGGATTTCGACTTCGGCCGCCGTCAGGTCTTCGACCTTCTGGATCTTGATCTTTCCTTTCTCGTTCGCCGCGACAATCGATTCCTGCAGGCCACCCGCCGTGGTGCCAAAGGGAATTTCCGTGATGCGCAGCAGGTATTTTTTTTTCGCATCGGATTCGATCCTCGCCCTCACCCGGACCCGGCCGCCCCTCAGCCCTTCGTTGTACTCCGAGGCGTCCATCAGCCCGCCCGTCGGGAAATCCGGTAGCAGCACAAAGAGCTCGTTGCGCAGCGCGGCAATGCAGGCGTCGCACAGTTCGATGAAATTGTGCGGCAGCAGCTTGCACGCCAGGCCCACCGCTATGCCCTCCGCGCCCTGCGCCAATAGAAGCGGGAACTTCATGGGCAGCGTGACCGGCTCGCGGTTGCGGCCGTCGTAGCTCGCCGACCACGACGTCGTCTTCGGATTGAAGGCCACCTCCAGCGCAAACTTCGTCAGCCGCGCCTCGATGTACCGCGCCGCCGCCGGGTTGTCGCCAGTGAGAATGTTTCCCCAGTTCCCCTGGGTGTCGATCAGCAGTTCCTTCTGCCCCAACCCGATGATCGCCTCCCCAATGGCCGAGTCGCCATGCGGATGGTACTTCATCGTGTTCCCAATGATGTTGGCCACCTTGTTGTACCGCCCATCCTCCATCTCCCACATCACATGCAGAATCCGCCGCTGCACCGGCTTCAGCCCATCGTCAATGTGCGGAACCGCCCGCTCCAAAATCACATAACTCGAATAATCCAAAAACCAGTTCCGAAACTGCCCCGCCACCCCAGGCGCATTCGGATCATACGGAGCCAGATGGACGTGGGCCGGCGCCTCCCCCCCCCCCACCTCCTCGCCGGGGGGGCCAGCCGCCTCCGGGCCAGACGCCGCCAACGGCCCCCCGTCCGGAGGACCAAACAGTTCGGGTTCATCGGCATTCGGGCGTTTCTTGCGAGCAGGCATGCGGCAATCAATGGGCGGGCTTTAGACAGCGATTGTTTCAGATGGCTTAACCATCCTTCCCCCGCCCTGGCCTCCGCTCAAGTACGGATTTCACCGCCCCAAACAACTCCGCCCGCCCCACCCCCCATGCCTCGACCCCAACATCCGGCTCTCATCCTCTCCGCCCCATGAATGGGTTTGTGGACAATAAATTTTGGGCAAAAAATTGGAACACCAGTAAAAACTAGAAGAATTGCCCCCACTCTGGGACACCCACTCATCGCGGCCGCGGGGGAACGATTTTTCAACCTAACTCAATGAATTTTCGTGTGTTGCGTGACTTTCGTGGTTCCAATGTCCCTTGTTGGGTTCAATGGGTGTCCGCCATTGCCCTCTCCGTCGAAGAACCTGAGAGTTCACCGGGCAACTCGGTCTCGACCCTGTCTGGCGTCAGGACTGAGTCCGGCACCTTGGCGTTGAACGCCGGTTCGGCGGCGTCGCGAGTCGCCGCCTGGTTCGGGACGCTATTTGACCGCTTTGACTCCGAGGAGAGCCTTGGCGAACGCCTCACCGATGGGGGCCATGATTTTGGCCGCACCGAGGTAGTGGTAGCCGCCGTTGGACGCGCCCATCAGGCGTTCCCATTCTTCCGGAGTGAAGTTCTCCGCCATGAGCTTCATCTTGTTCTCCCAGGAATCGGCCAGCGGCTTGTCCTTCTCTTTCTCCTCCGCGACCTTCGCGTCCACTTTGGGCCAATAACTCTCCATTCGTTCCTGGAGTTTTTCGAGATCCTCGTCCCAGAACGGGGCCGTCTCCACAGCGAACACGTTCCCCTTGAACTCGTCGAGTGTGGAGGGCTTCCGCTGGGCCTCACGGAAGTGCATCATGGGGGCATTCTGGTTGCCCCTCATGCCGTCGATGCCCATGACGCCGATGACGAACGGCAGCTTCGGGGCCGACAGATCTTTCCGCACGTCTCGGATAAAGTGGCCGAGCAAGTTGGCGTACAGGTCGTAACCGCCGGGTTTGTTCTGTTCGGGGTACACCCCGCCATCGACATAATCGTTAAAGCCCTGAAACCAGACGAACCCGGCCAGCTCGTAGCCCTGCGTCTCGTCGTAGTCGGGTACCACCCGCTTGATGTCCTCGAGGACCTTCCGCACATGCGCGATCATCTCGCGGTAGTACACACCGGTGGCCTCAACTTTCTCCGCCTTAATTTTCTGGATGTCCTCCCCGTGCTCTTTCTTCTGCGCCAGTTCGGCCTCACTCCAGGCAAACTCCCCGCCGCCCGGCGGGCGGAAGTCTGTGTGCAGGCTCCGCCCGCCCCAGGACGTCTTGATGATGAGCACCGGCTCGTTCAGCCGCTTGTCCAGCGTCAGGCCGAAGGTGAACTCCGGGCCGATCTTGTTTTCCGGGGCACCGAACCCGGCCGTCAGCTTTCCCTTTGCCTCTGTCAGGTCGGAGTAGGCGTCGCCGAGGCAACCGACTGACGAGATCCACACCGTCTCGCACACGCGCGGATTGCCGTCGGAACCGCGCATCTCCTTCAAGAGCGGGGCCGTCTTCGGGTCGTCGGCCATCGAGTCGAAAGTCGAGATGGCGGCGTGTCCCTGCATGTTCGACTGGCCGGCCAGGATGAACACCTTGAGCGGCTGAGCCGGGGTGCCGGGCTCAGCAGCCGGCTGGGGAACGGCTTTCACTTCCTTGCCGGTCATCACCAGGCCGCGCTTGGGAATGGCCAGGATGAACGCCGTCACGGACGAGGCGATCGTGCGGGAATCGGAGCCGTAGCCGGCGTTGTCACGGTTCGGCTGGTAGTAAAAACTGCCGTCGGTGCACTGGGCCATCGTGAACCACCAGCGATTGGCGTCCATGAGCTTGCGGAAACTGTCGGCGTCGATGTTCGCGGCCAGAGCCGCGTAGGCCATGCCCATCGTCGGCGAACCGTGGGTGTCGGGGAAGCTCTGCGGGTGTTTCCCGATCACCCGAGCGTGAAACAATGCTCGTTCCCGGTAAGCGGCACCGTCGTACGGGCAGAGGAAGTTGGCGATGCCAGCGGCGCCGGTTCTGCCCATATCGGCCCAGTTATTCGGACCTCCGCCCTTTCGGTCGCCGTACCAGACATAGCCGTTCTCCCCCGTTCCCCGTTTGAGGAAGTCGTACGCGGCGTCGTGGTTCTTGCGATCGATCGTGATTCCGCAGCGGTGCATCAACGAATACGCCAGCGCCCCCTGGCCGGTGAGCATGGCAATCGGGCCATAACCCTCGAAGCCGGCATTGTGCCCCCATCCGCCGTGAGAGTCTTTGGGCCCTTTCGGGAAATCATCGGGGTGGGATTTCTTTGCTTTCGGGTCGATCTGCGACATGCGGAGGTATTGGCTCTTCGCCATGAGATCGTGGACCTTCTGCAACTCCGGGAGGACCCACTTTTCGCCCGTCGCCAGGTAGTACTCCCCGAGCACGATCGCTGCGCTCATGTAGCTCCAGTTGATCAGCCACAAGTCCTTCGCCTTGGTCACGCCGCAGTGATACTTCACGTTCCGCTCG
>JBJXFS010000263.1:0-14994 GCA_046155625.1 Verrucomicrobiales bacterium
GATGGCGTGGGGAAAATCCATCTCTGGGATTTGGAGCGCCGCGCGGAGGCCGAGCGCTTCTCTGCCCACTTGGGTTCTACCCTCTCGGCCCAATGGCTGCCGGACGGCCGCATTCTATCGTCCGGCCATGATGGGGCCAAAATCTGGCGCGCCCGGCACCCTGGCGCCAATCAGTTCAAGGCTTATCCAGGGTCGCTGCGCTGCGTGGCATTCAGCCCGGATGGCAAGTGGATCGCCGCCGGGGAAAGGGACGGCGCGGGCAGGGTGTGGGAAGTCGCCACCCACGGCCGAGTGCAGCTGAAACTGCGCGGACATGTCACGACGGTTACCGGCCTCGGTTTTCATCCCAACGGGAGCCGACTCGTTTCCTGCAGCCGCGACGGCCAGGTGAAAGTGTGGGACTGGAAAGCGGAGGTCGAACTCTTGACGCTGCCGCTGCCCGGCAGCGGCCAGGCATGGCACGTCGCATGGAGTCCTGACGGCAGCACGATTGCCGCCGCCGGGGGCGATGGCCTGGTGACGGTGTGGCGTGCGGAATAGCCGCGGGGTTGAGGAGGATTGAGCCTGCAAACCGGGGGGGACCACGAAACACACGAAAAACCAAGGCGTTGACCAGCAGAGGGCTGATAACCGCCCCCTGGGGTGTTCCGGTTTCCGTGGCTTGCCAACCGTTGGCGGTGTCCATGACCTCTTGTCGCGGGAACTTTTCCAGCAGCGCAAGCAGGCGTCCATCCGCGATCTTCTCGCGGACCAGCGCAACAGTTTTTCTTGCGGGATCTTGTCGAAGTACCCCTTGATGTCGGCGTCCACCACCCAGGTGTGTCCAGCCTTCAGCAACCTCTCAACGCGTTCCACCGCTTGGTGGGCGTTGCGGCCTGGCCGAAAGCCGTAGCTGCGTTCCGCAAACCCACTCTCGAAGTGGGGCTCCATCACATACAGCAGCGCACTCTGAACGATCCGATCTCGCAGAGTGACCAGACCTTGTCGTTCAGGGTGTGCCATTTCTTTCCTTCGTTCCCCCTCGCGAGGGCCTCCAGCATCCTATCAGTCCAGACCCGGCGGGATCCTGGAGAGAGCCACACGTTCTCCCCGTGCACCCCCCCGCTGTCCTGACCGCGTGTAGCCCTTTCGAGCACTGGCGGCCATTCATGTAGCCGAACTCTGGCCTTCTCGTCGTTCACCTTCCTGCACTCCTTCGCTCCGCGGTCGTTACCCGCCTCGTCGCTACTATGAGGGCTCTGACTTCTTGGTTTCATGGGTTCATCAACGCACTGGGACGCGACCTCCAGCGCGCGTCGGCGGTGACGGCGTGCCATCCGGGAATGGTCTCCCCTTCTCGAGTGATGGTCACGTGATTCACACCCGGAGAATTCCCGATGACCGCGCCTTGGCTCAGCGCCTGCTCTGGCTCGGGCACCGCTTGAGAAGGCGTGTGGTGGGCTTCTTTCACCGCGCTCCCACCGCCTACGAGCCCGGGAGGTCTCGTCCCACCTCCGGCCTCAATCGCACGCGGAAACTCATGTTCAAAGAGTGCAATGATTTCTGATTCAGCGCGCTAGGACGGTAGCCGACAACGCGTTCCGCTCCCGGCACCGCTCTTGGCCCAAATGCGTTCAATCTCCCGAGCCAAGGCTTTGCCTTGCCAGATTCCGACGGCAACGCCCCAATGGGGCGATGCGACGCGCCTTGATCTTGGCCAACCTGCTCGCGCCGGTCGCCGCCGTCCTGCTGTGGTGGGGTGGGGCGGGGGCATGGGCGATCGCGCCGATGGTTTTGGTTCATGCGGCCACCCTGTGGGCCACGCTTTGGCCCGCCAGCCAGTGGTGGGGACCGCAGCAGTCGGACTTCCCGGCCACCGGCAAGGAACTCTGGCTGACGCTCGATGACGGTCCGGATCCCGACGACACCCCAACCGTGCTCGACGCCCTAGACGCTCACGGGGCCAAAGCCACCTTTTTTCTGATCGGGAAGAAGGCGGCGGCCCACCCCGGCCTGGTTCGCGAAATCATCCGCCGCGGCCATACGATCGGCAACCACACGCAGACGCACCCTCAGTACACCTTCTGGAGACTCGGGACCAAGGCGCTGGCGCGTGAAATCGATGATGCCGCCCGAGCCCTCGAAGCGCTGCTCGGGCGCGCCCCCGGCGTCTTCCGCGCTCCCGCCGGCATGCGCAACGGGTTCCTCCATCCCCTGCTGGCCCAGCGCGGGCTCCGGCTGCTCTCGTGGACGGTTCGCGGTTTGGACGGACGGGACACGAACCGCGATCGCATCATCCGGCGAATCGTCAGTGGCGCCCGGCCCGGTGCCATCCTCCTCCTTCACGAAGGGAAACGCGATGCCGATGGCCGCTCACTGGCCCTGGATTGCGTGCCGGCCGTGCTTTCGGCATTGACGGCGCGCGGGTATCGCTTTGTCATACCTGACTGACCCCGATGATAACCGCATGCCTCGCCGCCGCCCCCCTGGCCGTCGTCTTCTCCGCCCTCGTCGCCGCCGTCGACGCCTCTCCGGTCACCCTCACCGAGGATTTTGAACAGGGATTCGACCGCTGGATGCCCACCGCGCCCGAGAATTGGAAACTCACCGACGACCACGGTGGCAAGGTGCTCGACCTCTTCGACAAGACCGCGCGCACCAAGCCACCCCACCGCAGCCCGTTCAATTTCGTCCTTCTCAAGGACACCACGTTCGCCTCCGGTCAAATCGGCTTCGGATCGTTCGACGACACCGCCCGCTTCGACGATATCGTCATCACCGGTACCAAGGCTCCCAAAAAGTAATCCAACCTCGCTTCGCTCCGCTCCCCCGCTCCACCCCACCCCACCATGAACCGCCGATCGTTCCTTCGCTCCGCTGCCCTGGGTTCAGCCGCCTACGTGGCCACCACCCGATTCCCGTACGCCGAGGAATTCGCCGACCTCAAAAAACGCGTCGGCCTGATCGGCACCGGATGGTATGGTAAATGCGACCTCTTTCGTCTGCTTCAGGTCGCCCCCGTCGAGGTCGTTTCCCTCTGCGATGTCGATTCCTTTCTCCTCGCCGATGCGGCCGAGCAGGTGGCCACCCGCCAGGCTTCCAAAAAGAAGCCCCGCACCTATCGCGACTTCCGCGAGATGCTCGCCGAAAAAGACCTTGATCTCGTCTTGATCGCCTCGCCTGACCACTGGCACGCCCTCCATGCCATTGAGGCCATGAAGGCCGGCGCCGATTTGTACTGCCAGAAACCGACCAGCGTCGATGTCGCCGAAAGCCTCGCCATGCTGCGCACTGCGCGCGAATTGGGCCGCGTCGTCCAGATCGGCACACAGCGGCGCAGCACACCCCACCTCATCGAGGCCCATCGCGACATCGTGAAAGCCGGTCACCTCGGAACCATCGGCCACGTCGAAGTCTGCTGCTACTACCACATGCGGGCCAATAGCAATCCGCCCGACCGCGAGCCGCCCGCCCACCTCGATTACGACCTCTGGACCGGGCCCGCCCCGATGCGGCCGTTCAATGAGCTCGTCCACCCTCGCGGTTGGCGCGCCTTCATGGAATACGGAAACGGCATCGTCGGCGACATGTGCGTCCACATGTACGACACCGTGCGCTGGCTGCTCGACCTCGGCGCCCCGACCCGCGTCAGCTCCAATGGCGGCATCTTCGTCCAAAAAAACAGCAAGGCCAACATCTCCGACACCCAGGTCGCCACCTTCGAGCATCCCGGCTTCAACGTCGTCTGGACCCACCGGACCTACGGCGCCGCCCCCGACCCCAAATACCCCTGGGCCTTTACCATCTTCGGCGATAAAGGCACGCTCAAGGGCAGCGTCGACGGCTTCGACTTCATCCCGCAGGGGCAGGGAGAAGCCGTCTCCCGCAAAGTAGTCCTCGAACTCGACGAATTTCCGGAGGACCGGACCGAAAAGGATCTCGAACGCCATGTCGCCCCGGCCATCCGCGGCCACATGAAAGACCTCCTCCGCGCCACCGTCAGCCGTGGCCGCCCGGTCGCCGACATCGAGCAAGGCGCCACCTCCAGCATCGCCTGCATCCTCGCCAATCTCTCGATGGACCTCGATCGCTCACTCCATTGGGATGCGGCCGCCGGACGCATCGTCGGCGATGATGAGGCCAACCGTCGACTCCGCCGCGCCTACCGTGCGCCTTGGCATCATCCGGCGGGCGCGTAGCGGATGAAGCGGCAAGACGCAAGCGGAATCCGAAAAAAATATTTCACGAAATCGCGATGTTTCCTTGAATGCCGAGCGCAAATCCTGCGAATAATAAAGAAGACGTCTGCGACCCGTGTGTGCGGTACTCGTGGCGTGCCGGGGACGGTGGGACCAGAAACTTCGTTTCTGGTGGGCAAAACCCGCCGTCCCCGGCTCAACTCTTTCCGGTCGAGTGGGCAGCATGAAGGTGACGATCGTAGGGCCGGGAACGGTGGGGATGGTGATCGCATACACCCTCATGCTGCGAGGCGCCGCCCGGGAAATCGTCCTGATCGGGGCCAACCGTGAAAAAGCGGAGGGCGAGGCCATGGACCTCATGCACGCCCAGGCCTTCCTGGATGTCCCCGTGCGGATCCGGGCCGGAGACCTGTCGCAATGCACGGATAGCGAAATCGTGTGCGTCTGCGCCTCAGTCCCGCCCCCCGAGCGCCTGACCGACCGCAATGTGCTCGCCGCAGGCAATAAACGGCTGATGCGCGAAATCCTTCCGACCATCGCCACCGCGGCCCCGGCCGCCAAACTCCTCATGGTCTCCAATCCCGTCGACGTGCTCACCTGGCACGCGCTCGAACTCACCGGATTCCCGCCCGAACGCGTCATGGGGACCGGCACCCTGGTCGATTCCATCCGGTTTCGCGAAATGCTGTCCGAACTGACAGGCGTCCATCCCCATGATCTCCGCGCCTACATCCTCGGTGAACACGGCGACCATCAATTCGCCGCCATGAGCGTGGCCCAAGCCGGAGGTGAAAAAATCGAGGACACCCCGGAACGGCGCACCCTTTGCCGCCGCGCCGCCGAGGCCGGCATCGAGGTCTTTCGGAAAAAGCACAACACCTGCTACGCCATCGGCCAGGCCGCGGCCTACGTCATCGATTCCATCCTCCTGGATGAAAAACGCACCATGCCGCTGAGCGTGCGCATCGACGGATTCCTCGGCGTCACCGGCGTCTGCCTCAGTCTGCCCGTGGTCGTCGGAAAACGAGGCATCGAGCGCGTCTTTCATCCGGCTCTCGATGAACACGAGGCGCGCGCCTTCTGCGAAGCCGCCGCCGCCGTGCGCCGCGTCATCGATTCATGATGACGGCGGAGCGGCTGTGCGTCGTCAACCGCAAGGAAATAGTTTGTCGTTTATGATCAAGCCACTGCTTCAACAGATGAAAACGCCCTGGGCGGTCGAGTTCCGCTAGGCATTTGACTTGACGATCATGGTGAGATCCTGCTTTGTCCCCGGTCAGACGCCCTTCCCCCTTACCCCTTCCCCCTTCCCCTGACCCCCTCCTCCTGACCCCCATGAAACTTGCCGAAGCTCTCGTGCTCAGAGCGGACACGCAGAAGAAGCTCGCGTCGTTGCGCCAGCGGATCGGGAACAACTGTGTGGTCCAGGAGGGGAGCAAGCCGCATGAGGATCCCAATGCGATGCTTAAGGAGGCGTTTGGGGTACTCAAGGAACTGCGGGATCTGATCGGAAAAATCAACGCGGCAAACGTCAGCCATTTCCTTCCCGATGGCCGAACACTGACCGCCGCCATTGCCCAGAAAGACGAACTGGTCCAGCAGCACGCGCTGCTGCAGCACGCCATCTCGAGTTCCAGCAAGGAACCCGATCGGTATTCGATGAAGGAAATAAAGTGGCTCGCCTGTGTGGACATCAAAAAACTGCAGAAGCAATCGGACGATCTGGCCAAATCGATCCGTGAGCTGAACCTGATGATTCAAGAAACCAACTGGAAAACGAATTTGGAGTAGTTCGCTGCTCCAGGAACTCCGGGCGAGTGCGGCTCCCCGGTCGCGATGCCGAGGGGAGGCAAATATATCGGTGTCGCTGAACCGCATCGAGGCCGATGCAACCCAATGACACCTCAGGCCATCACCACTGAGCCCTCACCCGTAACAAATCACCCATTATTACCGCGCACTGACGGAGTTCCACCCATCACCCGGCGCCAGGCCGGTGTCCACGACGCGGACACCGGCCAGCGAGTTGCCGCACCGATGGAGTCTGGCCCATAATTTCCTGGCGGGGATCACGGCGGGTGACTGGTGGCGATTATTGCGGGAAAACCGGTTTGCCGTCGACGCGTGCTACTGGCATCGGGCGGCGTTTGTCACGGCGGCGAGCGTGCTGAATTCGGCGCACCGGTGGCGGGAAGAGCGGCGGTATGGGGAAGCGGCGGCGGCCGTCGAGGTGCCGCCTCCTCTCTTCGTGATCGGCCATTGGCGGTCCGGCACCACGCATCTGCACAATCTGTTGGCGCTCGACACCGACCAATTCGCCTTTCCCAACACCTATCAAGTCGTCAATCCGCACACGTTCTTGACCACGGAGTCGGTCAACTCCCGGCTTTTTGCCTGGATGGTGCCCGACCGGCGGCCGATGGACGCGATGCGGCTGAGCTTTGCCGCGCCGCAGGAGGATGAATTCGCCCCCTGCCTGATGGCGCTCCGATCGCCCTATCTCGGCATCACCTTCCCGCGACGCGATGACCACTATGGCCGCTGCCTTAGCTTTCGCGGCGTCCCGCCGGACGAAGTGGCGGCGTGGCGCTCGGCCTTTTACCAATTCCTTCAGAAGCTCACGCTCAAGTACCAACGGCCGCTCGTCCTCAAGTCGCCGCCCCACACCGCCCGCATCCGGCTCCTGCTCGACCTTTTTCCCGGTGCCCGGTTTGTCCACATCCACCGGCACCCGCTCGACGTCTTCCAGTCGTTCCGGCATTATTTCGGCACGGCCGCCTGGCACACATATCTCCAGCGGCCGGACGTCGAGGCGATCGACGACCGCATTCTCCAGCGGTACACCGAGCTGCACGACGCCTTTTTCGATGAGCGCCCGCTCATCCCGCCCGGACAATTTCACGAAATGCGCTTCGACGACCTCGAACGCGATCCGATCGGTCAAGTGCAGCAGGTGTACGCCGCTCTGGGACTGGACGGATTTGACCGCGTCCAGCCAAAACTCGAACGCGAGGTGGCGGCACTCGCCGGATACCAAAAGAACACGTTTCCGCCGCTCGATCGCACGACCCGCGACCGCGTCATCGAAGCCTGGCATCGCAGTTTTGATGTGTGGCAGTATCCGACCGCATGAAACCAGTGCGCCTTCGGACCGCCCCTGGACCACGCGGTCACCTTCTGCTCGGAAACTTGCCAGAATTCCGGCGCGACGTGCTTGGCCTCATGATGTCCGCGACGCGGGAGTTTGGCGACGTGGTCCGGTTTCGGCTCGGACCGCAGGTCATGCACCTCCTCAATCATCCGGACCATGTGGCTCATGTGCTCCAGCGGCACGCGGCCAATTTCGACAAACGCACCCGTAGCGCCGCCTTCATCAAAGGTGTGACCGGCGAGAGCCTGCTCACCGCCAATGGGGATTATTGGCAGCGGCAGCGTCGACTCCTCCAGCCGGCCTTCCACCGTCAACAGATCACGGGATTTCTGGGGGCGATGACGGACGCCACGGCCATCCTGCTCGATAGCTGGCAGCGTCGCGGACCAATCGCCGAACCGCTCGATATAGCCGCGGAAATGTCGCGCCTCACGTATCTCGTTGTCGGGCGCACGTTGTTCAGCGCCGATGTCGGGCCCGAAGCACGGGAAATCGACCACGCCATGCGCGTCATCTTACCGTTCACTTTCGCTCGGCTCGGGCGGATTTGGAATTGGCCCGTCTGGATCCCGACACCATCGAATCGCCGGTTTCAGTGCGCCCTCAGGCAAGTCGACCATACTGTGTACCGCCTGATTGCCGAGCATCGTCAATCACTCGACGCAGGCGCTGGGCCCCGCGACCTGCTCGACACGCTGCTGCATGTGCGCGACGACGAGACTGGAAACGGTCTCAGCGATCGTCAACTACGCAACGAAACCACCACCTTTCTCCTCGCCGGTCACGAAACGACCGCCAACGCCCTCACCTGGACCTTCCACCTGCTCGGCCAGCACCCGGAAATCGCCGCCGATGTGCGGGACGAGGCCCGCACTGCGCTGAATGGACGCGCCCCAACTCTCGACGACCTGCCGCGGCTTTCCCTCACGCGCCGGGTGATCATGGAATCCATGCGCCTCTTTCCTCCGATCTGGATCATCGAACGCCGCGTGATCGAGGAGGACGGCGTGGACGGATACCGGCTGCCCGCCGGCTCCGCGGTGGTCATTTCCCCGTACGCGCTGCACCGCCATCCGAAGTTTTGGGATCACCCAGAATCATTTGATCCGACGCGCTTCGAGCGCTCTCCGCCCGACGCCTACGTGCCATTCGGCGCAGGGCCCCGCTTTTGCATTGGCCGGGAATTCGCCCTACTCGAGGCTCACGTGATCACGGCGATGGTCGCCCAGTCAGTCGAACTTAAACCGGTGGACGGGCCCCCCATCGAACCATGGCCGGGCATCACGCTGCGGACGCGCCACGGGCTTCCGATGCGGGTGCATCCGTTGTCGTGACCCGCAGCGCCTCCGCATAACAGTCTTCAAGCGCCGCGACGGCCGACTCCGCCCCAAATCGCGAACGCACCGAGGCCGCGGCCTGCCTCGAAAACCGCGCCAACCGCTCGGGATTGGCCATCATCGAGCCCAACGCTTCAGCCAGCGCCTCCGCGTCCTTTTCCGCGACCAGCTGACCGTCTTCGCCGTCCGTCACTGCCTCGGGAATCCCCCCATGCCGCGTCGCCACGACCGGCAGGCCCGCCGCCATGGCCTCCAGCATGCTGTTCGGAACGCCCTCCTGATCTCCGGAGGCGGTCAGTTCGCTTGGATGCAGAAAGATGTGCGCCGCCTGAAACTCCCGGAGAAGGTCCGCCTGACTCACCCACCCGCGCATGATCACATGATCCCGCAGACCGAGGGACTCGACCTTGGCCGCGAAGCGCGCTTCTTCAGGCCCCGTGCCGCATAATACAAAACGAACGCGGGGAAACTTCGCGATCACGGCCGGCAGGGCTTTGAGCGTGGTATATAATCCCTTTTTCGGGATAAGCCGGCACGCCTGCAACAGGCGCCACTCGCCGTCAGAAGGCGGCTGACGCTCGCAAAACTCAATGGCATCCAACGGAATCGGTGTCCGGTTGAGCCGCAGCTTTTCCCCGGGACACCCGAGATCGCGCAACCGATCCAGCAGGCTCTGGCTCCGCGCCAAGACAATCCGCGCCTCCGCGAACACCCGTCGCAGCTCGTCCACATATCCAGGCCGGTCGACGAATTTTACGACATCGACACCGTGGAACGAGACGACGAATGGTCCGCCCCACTTGACCAGCATGTCGAGGTACTTGACCGCCTTGTGCCCGTAATACACGTGGACCAGAGCCGGCCGATGCACGGCGAGCTGATCGGGCAGGTTGTACGGGAAATACTCAGGCTGTCGCGTGATCGGTCGGGGGGGCGGCCATTGGCGGACGACGTACTTGTACCAAAAGCGCAGAATAAAGTTCCCCCGTGCGCGCGGCCGCACCCGCTTCTCCATGACCACCACCGGCTCGAAGGGAAACATCGTTGCATTCTCCACCTGCTCCGTGAAAACCATCGTCCGAAACCGCCGCAGGCCGGTCACCTGACGGTAAATCGACTGCATCTCAGGCTTGAGGAACGTTCCGCAGAGCGACACGACCAACGGCCGTGCGTCGGCGGCATCGGCAGGCGGGCGATCGGCAGGCAGTGAAGCGGCGGTGGCCATCGGCAAGGCGGGCGAGATTCCGACGCCCGTCATCAAGAATCAACTCCTTCCGAAAGAGTCGTGAAGCGGACGACCGTTCGATTTCGCTTCCGCGGAGTCCCCGAGAATTGGAAAATGCGCCCTGCCTGGGACGCGCGCGCCGCCTCCGAGCCCGGGAGGTCTCGTCCCACCTCGAACCTCAAACACCAGAGTCACTTGCGTTTCCAGAACATCAGATGTTGCCACGGCAGCTCGTCGAACTCGCGGGCAAGCTCAAAGCCATTGGCTTCCCACTCCTTTTTGATCTGCGCCTTGCTCATCTTGTGTTCGGGCTTGATCGGGACCTCCGGATCCTCGGTGCGAAATTCGACCAGCGCCACCACACCCTCCGGTTTCAGCGCGGCCCGCATCGCGGCCAGCATCGGCTCCGGATGGGAAAATTCATGATACACGTCGACCAACAGGATCAGATCGCATAAATCCGGTTTGAGCTTTGGATCGTGCACCTCGCCGCGGATCGTCTCGACATTGGTTACACCAGCCTGGGCGGCGCGTTTCTCGAGGTCATCGAGCATTTCCTGCTGAATGTCGACTCCGATCACTGTGCCGCCTGGTTCGACAAGTGGCGCCATCATAAGGACATGATAGCCGTTGCCGCACCCGAGATCGCAGACGGTCTGACCAGGCTTGAGTCGCAGCTCTGGCAAGAGCACGGAAGGTTTTTCCTCCTCCTCCCGCAGCTTGCGCAACAACCAACCAGCCCCTCCTCCATGATACGACATGGCTGGAGCAATCATGCGGCCCATGTACTCGGTGAGCGCCGGTGGGATGATTTTGGATTCCGAAGGTTCAGCCGGCGCGTCGGCGGTGGCGGTGGCATTCGACGCTTCCTTCGGCTCCTCGGCCTCAGCCACTCCGCCGAACGATGCCGCCCAAAGCACGGTCAGTGCAGCGGCCAAGCGCCACCGAAGCGCGCGGCGCGATATCGAAGCGATCAGAATCATTGCGGATTTGTGGGCATCAGGCTGGAGAGGACTTGTCGTCCCATATTAACATGGCTTTCGTACATCTGCCATTGCGGCTCGCTCAGAATCGGTTGCATCGCTTCCAGCCGACGCCGCGTCGCCTCGTCCATGTACGTGCGCACCTCGGAAACATCCTGCATCGAGTCAAAGTCGGTCGCGTCCTCGCTCATGACCAGTCCGCTCAGCGTGGAAAACACCTGGTCCTTTTGCTCCGGCGTCAGCCCGCCCGAGGAGACCAACCCCGAGAGTTCCATGTTCACGCGGTTCTCGACGCTGCTCACTCGCTCCTGCTCCTGGAACGCGGCGTATTCGGGTCGTTGCGCGTCCGTCAGGACCGCGTCCACCCCGGCCGGCAATTGGCCGCGCTGCAGCCGGGCAAACCGGGCGAAATCCGACGGCGTCCCCTGCCCCGCCATGAGTCGATCCAGCGCACCCGTGGCCTCGGTCGATTCGTCATCCAAGATTTTTTTCACCGCGGCTTCCTGCTCCGCCGTTAGTTGCAGCCGATCCTTGAGCACGCCGAGCCGCCCTTCGATTTGCGTCTTTAGCTGGGTATGGCCAATGCGGAGGACCATGTCGGTAAATGCCTTCTTTGGGTCCACGGAATCCCCTTCGGCCGGTGCCTCCTCAGTGGAGGCCGCGGTCGGCGCTTGTTCGGCTAATGCCGCCGCCAACGCCTTCCGGGCGGATGCCAACTCCCGTTTCAGCGAGGCGACCTCCCGTTGGGTCGACTCGAGCTGTTGCGTCTCGGTTTTCAGCGCGTCAAATTCGCGCCGCATCTTCTCGACCACGGCACGTTGCTGCGCCTGATCGGCCCGCGACAGCAGGTGCCCGGCGGCAAACCCCAGGCACAAGGCCACCCAGACCCAGACCAACCATTTTTTGAACAGCGGCGCCTTTTCCATGCCGTCAATTAACGGCGGGACCGGCCTGGCGACACCCTAAATTTTCCCTGCCCTTCCCCCCACCCGCGCCATCATCGCCGCCTTGCTCGACCAATTAAAACTGCATGGCGTCGTGGCGGCCTGGGGGCTGACCGCGGTCATCGGCGTGCTCATCGCGCTGCCGGCCCTCGAATTGGTCGTGTGGCGCACGGCCCTGGCCGCCGCCGCCCTGGCCGTCATCGCGCCCATGCTGGGGGGGCGTCTGCGCATTCTCGGGTGGACGGCGCTCGGCTTGGTGGCCAGCGGCGCCCTCATCGGCCTCCACTGGCTGCTATTCTTCGCCGCTGGCAAGGCCAGTAATGCCACGGTCACTGTCGTCGGACTTCCAACCACCCTGATTTGGAGTGCCCTGCTCGAGTGGTGGTGGTTCCGCAAGCGCCCGCGGCCGTACGAAATCGCGCTCGGTTTTCTCATGGTTTTCGCCGTGTGGATCATGCTTCGATTCGAACTGCGCCACTCGCTGGGATTGTGGCTGTCCGTGGCCGCGGCGGTCGTCGGGTCCGTCTTCGCCGTGATCAATGGACGCCTCGCCCAACGTCACCACTTCGCCACCATCACATTCTACCAGATGCTCGGCGCCTGCCTCAGCCTGGTCGCTCCCGCCCTGTGGCACGGCGGATTCACCCGGCCTACCCCCTCCGACTTCGGCTGGCTACTCGTGCTCTCGCTCGTCTGCACAGTCTTCGCCTTCACCATGTACGTCGAACTGCTTAGACGACTCAGCGTCTTCACCGTCAACCTCGCTTATAATCTCGAACCGCTCTACGCCATGCTCCTCGCCGCCGCCTTCCTCGGCGAACATCGAGAACTCCATCCCGGTTTCTTCCTCGGCGTCGCCCTCATGCTCGGCGCCGTCCTCAGCCACCCATTCCTCAAACAACGCGACCAGCGCCACGTTCCAGACCCGTGAGGGCGGTGGGCGGTGGGCGGTGGGCGGAGGGCGGTGGGCGGAGGGCGGTAGAGGGGAGCAGTAGTCGGTATTCAGTAGTCGGTATTCAGTAGTCGGTATTCAGTAGTCGGTATTCAGTAGTCGGTAGTCAGTAGTCGGTATTCAGTAGTAGTCGGTAGTCAGCGGGAAACGGGCGTGGCCCGATGGACAGGGAGAGAGTCACAGGCGTGGGGGGCAGGGCGGTCAGCGCAGCGGCCACTTCGAGGACGAGGACGATTCCAAGCCTCCTGAATACGTCTTTTCCGCCCACACGATGGCTCGTCACCCTCAGCCATCCCTCCTTTTCGCCTCTCGTCCTCGTCCTCGTCCTCGTCCTCGAAAAATCCGCTCCGCTCACCGCCCTGACACCCATGCCCGTGACCCTCCCTTCTGTCCATCGTGCCCCGCCCGTTTCGGACTGAATACTGATTTCCGAACACTGAATACTGCTTCCCCCCTGCCGCCCTCCGCCTTCCGACCGCCGACGACCGACCGCCGACGGCCTCCTCCGCCCTTGCCGCCGCTCTCGCTTTGCGGTATGGCCCGGCATGACTGAGCCGTTGAGAATTCTGATTACGGGTTGCCGCGGGCGCATGGGCCAGGCGGTGGTGGCCGCGTGCGACGGGGATGCGGAGGTGATGGTGGGGGCTCAGATTGACATCGGCGATGCATTGGCCCCGGCATTGGATGTGTGCGATGCCGTGATCGATTTCAGCCACCACGCTTTCACGGCCGAGCTCGCGGCCGCCTGCGCCGCCTCCGGCAAACGGCTTGTCATTGGAACCACCGGCCATACGCCGTCGGAACTGGCCGCCGTTCGCGGGGCCGCCCAGCGTCTCCCCATCGTTTTCGCCCCAAATTATTCGGTCGGTGTGAACACGCTTTTCTGGCTCACGCGCCGCGCCGCGGAAATACTGGGCTCCGACTTCGATCTGGAAGTCATTGAGATGCACCATAATCAAAAAATCGATGCCCCAAGCGGCACCGCCAAACGGCTGGCCGAAATCTTGTGTGAAGTGGCGGCCCTCAGCTACGAGGCGGACGTGCACCACGGCCGCCACGGAATCGTGGGGGCGCGCACGAAACGCGAAATCGGCATGCACGCCATCCGAGGCGGTGATGTGGTCGGCGACCACACCGTTGTCTTCGCCGCGGCCGGCGAACGCGTCGAACTCACTCACAAGGCCAGCAGCCGCCAGACATTTGCGCAGGGCGCGGTGCGCGCCGCTAAGTGGCTCCGCACCCAACCCGCCGGACTGTACGACATGCAGGATGTGTTGGGTCTCTCAGGGAATGGGAATGGGAATTAGGGGAAGAATGGGAATAATAGCGATGCACTTCGTAGGAATGGGCTTTGGTGCTCTGTCCAAAATGGCGCCCTAGCCCAAGGAATCCGCAGCACGCGTGAAAGAATCCTCCCATTCTTCCCGTTATTCCCATTCTTCCCATTCCCATCGATCCCTCTTTCATTCTTCACATTCTTCCCCTAATTCCCATTCCCAGTCCCCCCCATGTCCACCCCCTCCTCTCCCCAGGATCCACCTCGGGTTATTCCGCCTCGCGGGGACTACCGCACCTTGCTCTCCTACCAAAAAGCGGAAGTCACTTACGACATCACGTTCCGCTTTGCTCACACGCACTTAGCCAAGGGCGACCGCACGGTGGACCAAATGATCCAATCCGCGCGATCAGGGAAACAAAACATCCTGGAAGGAAGCAAGGCAGGAACCACCTCCAAGGAAACTGAAATCAAGCTGACCAATGTGGCGCGCGCCAGCCTGGAGGAACTGCTGGCGGACTATCGGGACTACCTCCGCGTTCGTAACCACCCTCTATGGTCCAAGGATTCCGCTGAAGCTCTGTTTGTACGCGACCGCGGCCGAGCCCAACCGCAGACCTACGAACTCTACCGCGAATGGGTGGAGACTAAACCACCCCATATCATCGCCAATCTCTGCATTTGTCTCATCCACCAAGCCAATTACCTTCTGGACCAGCAACTGCGCCGACTCGAAGCCGAGTTCCTCGAGCATGGCGGCTTGCGCGAACGCCTCACCCAAGCTCGCCTCCGCCACCGCAAACCCCGCCCCTAACCCCTTCCCCATGGGAGTCCATAATTTGAAGTCATAAAGTGGCATAAGATGCGCGCAGTTGGTTTACGGCGTGTTTCCAGGGCACGTGGAGAAAGAGCAAGGTAGCTACCCAGCGGATGAACTTGACGCTGTTC
>JBJXFS010000272.1:0-26224 GCA_046155625.1 Verrucomicrobiales bacterium
CATGGCGGCCTCAGCCCGCCACTCCCAGTGGCACACCGCCTCAAATCCTCCTGCCAATCTCCGCCGCGCCGCTCAGGGCTGGCGCGACAATCCGCGGAGAACGCGGATTTTGTGATTTTCGCTATCGCCGATGTAGAGATCGCCGGATTGCGGGTCGATACCCAGCCCGTGGAGTCGGGCGAGCCGGCAGCGGAGTGGGTCTGACGCCTCCGGTCCGTCGCCGCGGGTACCATCGCCGACGACGAGGTCCAGTATCGGCGGACTCCGGGTGAGGTCGATGGTGCGGACGGTGTGGGATTCGGTGTCGGCGAGATAAACGCGGTGACCGTCGGGTGAAACGGCGATTCCCTTGGGGCCGGCGATGGTGGCGAGGCGAGCCGGGCCGCCATTGCCGGTAAATCCCGGGCGTCCGGTGCCAGCCACGTGATGCAGCGAGCCGTCGGCCATGGCGATGCGGTAGACGGCATTGCCTTCGCGGAGGGCGAGCCACAAATCGCCATCGGGAGCCAAATCCAAGGCGCGCGGTCCATTGAGCGGCGTATTCGGGCTCACGACGGCGCCTTCGGGTGTGGGATCCGGCCGGCCGTTACCGCACCAAGTGTCGACAACTCCAGTGGCGAGTGTGACGCGGCGGATGCGGTGGTTGCGGATGTCGCAGATGTAGAGGTGGGTGGCCGAGCGGTCGAACTGGATCGAGTGCGGCTCGTGCAGCGCGGCCTCGGCGGCCTGTCCACCGTCCCCGGAGAAGCCCGGTTTCCCATTGCCGGCGACTCGGTGAACCAGTCCGGTGGCGCGGTCGAGTCGGCGGACACAATGATTCAAGCGCTCCACCCAGTAGAGGTCGCCGTTGGGATGGAACCGGAGTTCGTACGGTTCGTCGAGTTCGGCCGCCCGAGCCGGTCCTCTGTCTCCCGCCGCCCCCCGCCGGCCGGAGCCGACAAGAGTTTCAATGGTGCCGCCCTCCTTGGAAATTCGGCGGATCACGTGGTTGTTGGTGTCGCAAAACCAGACGCCGCCGTCCGACGCGACGGCGATGCCAAACGGCTGGTTCAAAGTGGCCGCCGTCGCCGGACCGCCGTCACCGGAAAACCCGGGCTTCCCGGTGCCGGCGAACGTCTCGATGACCGTCCCTGCGGTGGTCGGGCTGGCGCTACCGCAAACAATCACGCTCATGACAAGGAGGGCCGGCAGACGAATCACGCCGCGAGTGCGGGTAGTGGGGGTGAAGCGCATGGTCATCCGACTAAAGTGGCTGATTTGACGAAGTCGAACCAATCGACGCGCCAAAATTGCCTTCCCGGCGGGCAAGCGACCCGTTACAGTCACGTCCCCGTTTATTCCCCATGATTATCCGCCGCCACTTCATCACCACGATTCTTGGATGTCTCGCCTTCCTCGATCAACTCGTGGCCCAGACGGTCCATCCAGCTGATTACGGTCGGGTGGTCCTCCATCTGAAGGCGGAGGAGCTGGCTTTGGAGAACGCCGCGCCGGTGACGACCTGGGGGCCGCTGTCGTCGGCTGGCACAGCCGCGCCCGCGTTTACCGCGGCCGATGCGCGGTTCAACGGGAAGCCCGCCGTCAAGTTTGACGGCACGACCGACTACATGACGTGGTCGGAGGCCGACCTGAACGCGCGGACATTGATTGCGGCGGTGGTGCTCGACACGGGGGCCACGACGAATGCCTCCTTGATTTCCAACGGCGGCAATGACCTGCACATTCGTCGCAACGCGTCCGCCCTCGCCTACCGGTCGCCGGGCAAGGGGCTTGAGGTGTTCGACTTTGTCGGCGGCACACCGGCGGGCACACTCTCCGTCAATGCGGTGGCGAGCGGCAATTTCACGGCGGGCACGCCCCACCTGCTTGTGGCCACCGCCGGGCACGCAAAGAATTATTCGGCCTTTTGGATTGGGAATCCGGGCACGACGGCGGGCGGTTTCTGGCGCGGCAGCGTTGCCGAGTTGATTGTGTACGACGGCGTGTTGAGCGCGGACGGGCTGGCCAGCGTCGGGTGGTACTTGCAGAACAAGTATGCGCTGCCCACGACGTTTCCGCCCCCCAAGCCATTCGTGCGCGCCTTCACCGCCGCGCAGGGCGGCCTGACGTCGTCCGGCGGCCTGCTTTCGCCTTCCGGCCAGTCGGTCGTTCTGTCATGGAACGTCGAGAATGCCGAGGCCGTGACCATTGACCACGACCTGCTGGCCTCGTCAAATCAGCCGACGGGCAGCGTGAACGTCAGCGCCCAATCCACGACGACCTACACCCTGACCGCCACGAATGCCCAGGGGTCGGTCACGGCCAGTGTGGTGATCCACGTTGGTGTGGTGCCGGTGCCAGTCCGGATCAACGAACTCATGGCCGAGAATGAGGATACGCTGAAGGACGAGGACGGCGACGCCTCCGACTGGATCGAGTTAATCAATCCCAATCCGTTCGCGCTCGATCTGGCCGGGTTGCGGCTGCGCGACGGCACTGACCAGTGGGATTTTCCGGTCGGGTCACGGATCGAGGCCAACGGTTATCGCGTGGTCTTTGCCTCCGCCAAGAATCGCACCGACCCTGCCCAGCCGCTGCACACGAACTTCGCCCTGAACAAAGCCGGTGAGTATCTGGCGCTGGTCCGCATTTCGGATGGCGTGGCCCTCAGCGAATTCGCACCCGCGTTCCCGTTGATGAGCGAAGACCGGTCGTACGGGTGGTGGGGCGAGCCGCCGCAACTCGGGTTCTTCGGCGCCCCCTTGAGCGACCCGACCCCCGGAGCGCCCAATGCCGCGTCGGGCGCCGCCGGATTTCTCGACGACACGGACGCGTTGACCTTCTCAGTCGGGCGCGGGTTTTTCGCGGATCCCGTGCGCGAGGTGGTCGCGGCACGCACGCCGGGGGCCCGCCTCATCTACACCACCAACGGATCCACGCCGAGCCTGACCAACGGCACGGTCGTGCCGCCGCCGGATGCCGCCAGTCCACCCGTGCTCACCATCGCCATTTTTCCCGGCTCCGTGCCCGCGGAGGAAACCGGCCCGGCGGTCGCCTCCATCGGCGGGACCACCACTCTGCGGGTGGCGGCTTTCAAGGACGGCTTTGCGCCGACGCGGGTCGAGACGCACACGTACATTTTCACCAGCGTGGTGGCGCGTCAGTCGGTCGCGGATGCGCGCACTCGCGGCTGGCCGTCGTCCTCGGTCAATGGCCAAGTCTTTAAGTACGGCATGAATGCCGCCGCCGTGAACACGTACACCGATGCGGCGGTCATCGCCAGCCTGCAGGCGCTGCCCGTCGTTTCGTTGGTCACCGACCAGGCGCATCTCACGGCTCCCTCGACCGGAATCTACGTCAATGCCGACCAACACGGACCTGCCTGGGAGCGGCCGGTGTCGGTGGAAATGTTCTTTCCTCCCGGCTGGACCGAAGCGTGGGGCCGCCCCATCCCGTTTCACATCAACGCCGGGCTGCGCATCCGCGGCGGCTACAGCCGCAACGACAACTTTCAGAAACACGGGTTGCGCATGTATTTCTCCGGAAAATACGAAGGCAAGCTGCGCACGCGAGTGTACGGCCCCGAGGGGGCCAACGAGTTCGGCAAACTGGAGCTCGGCATCGGATCGAACTACGGGTGGTTTCGCGAATCGAGTTATGGCAGCGGCCGATTCAACACGATGTGCCGCGATCCCTTCAGTCGCGACACCCAGGGCGCGCTCGGCCAACCGAATGCGCGCACTCGCTACGTCCACGTGTACATCAATGGCGTCTACTGGGGCGTGCACTACGTCGAGGAGCGCGCGGAAGCGGACTATGCCGCCAGCTATTTTGGCGGACGCTCCGACGATTACGATGTCGTCAAGTGCGGCAACCATGTGGGGGGCTTTCAGACCGAGGTGACCGATGGCGACCTGCTGGCGTGGCGGACACTCTGGCAGAAAGTTCGCGCGATCGGCACGGCGGACGCCAGCAACGCCAAGTATTTCGCACTCGAAGGTCGGGATGCCAACGGCGTGCGTGATCCTGTCATGCCGGTGTGGCTCGACATCGACAACCTGATCGATGAAATGCTGGCCATCTTCTTCACGGGCGACGGGGATGCGGTGCTCTCGAATTTCCTCGGGCACAACCAGCCGAACAACTGGTGGGGGTCGCGGCGGCGCAACGGCGAGAGTGGCTTCCGGTTCTTCATCCGCGACGCCGAACACACACTCGGTGCCCCGAGTTGGGTCAACGACCAGACCGGACCGTGGACCGGCAGCAACCAAAACAGCTTCAACTTCTCCAATCCCCAGTGGATGCATCAAGACCTGATGAAGAACGCGGAATACAAACTGCGTTTCGCCGATCGTGCACACCGGCATTTCTTCAACGGCGGCGCACTGACCCGCGACGAGACGATCGCGCGATTTCGTCGACGCGCCGCCCAAGTCGAAAAGGCCATGACCGCCGAGTCGGTCCGATGGGGGAACACGCAATCTATTTCCGGTCTGCCCGCCGGCCATCCGCCGTACTACAACGTGGCTGACTGGCAGTCGGCCATCACGTCGGTCGTCAACACCACGCTGCCCAACCGCGGCACCACCGTGCTCAATCAACTCCGCGCTGCCAAAAACGGTCTTTATCCGCAGACGGTCGCGCCATCGTTCGTGGATGCCGCGGCCGGTACTCCCCGCCACGGCGGATCGGTCGACCCCGGCTTCCGACTGGCCATGACCGCGCCCGCCGGCACCATCCATTACACCCTGGATGGATCGGACCCGCGATTGCTCGGAGGGGCCGTGGCGCCCGCCGCCATGACCTACGCCGATCCCTTTACCCTCACGGGTACCGTCCGGGTTCGGTCACGGGTTTTCACTGGCACCAATTGGAGCGCGCTCAACGAGGCTACTTTCACGGTGGGTGGTGAGCCGGCCTCTGCTCGTACCCTCGTCGTGTCGGAAATCCACTACCACCCGGCCGATCCCGGGCAAACCGAGTTCCTCGAGTTCCTCAACATCGGGTCAGCCACCATTGACCTTACCGGGGTGCGCGTGGAGGGAGCGGTCAGTTTCGCCTTCCCCGCCCAGACGCGCCTGGCTCCAGGCGGGCGCCTGGTGGTCGCCGGAAGCCTGGTTGACTTCGCCGCGCGCTACCCGAACGCGCCAAGGCCGGCGCTGGGACCCTTCTCGGGCGCCCTGAACAACGCTGGCGAGGAAATCAGTGTGATCAGTGATGCCCAGGGCGTCATCCGCCGGTTTTCCTACGACGACGCCTCGCCGTGGCCGGTCGAAGCCGACGGCACCGGCCCCAGCCTGCTCCTCGTCCACCCCGAATCCAATCCAGATCACAGTGATCCGGGAAATTGGGTTGCCAGCACCGCTGCCGGCGGCACCCCGGGAGCCCACGAAGGAGGCACCGGCGGCTTCACCGGCCCGAATCCCGATGCCGATAACGACAGCGATGGATTCAGCGCCTTCCTCGAACATGCCGTCGGCACCAGTGATTCCAATCCGGCCGATGGCCCCGACCGCGTCACCGCCGCCATCCTGCCGTTCAGCCCCGATGGCGTGGCCGGCGAATTCCTCTCGCTCACCTTCGCCAAACCCGCCCAGTCCACGCTCGCCTACACCGTGGAAACCACCACCGGCCTCACCCTCTGGCGCTCCGGCCCCGCCCACGTCGTCCTCGCCAGCGAGTCGCCCGGCCCCAACGGCACCACCCTCCAAACATGGCGCTCCACCCAGCCGATCTCACCAACCGCCCCCGCTTACATCCGCCTCCGCGTCTGGATCCCGTGAAAACCGAATCCACATGGTGGCAGTTCACCGCACCGGTCATGATTCGGCCCACTCAGCCCATGGCAGCAAGTAACGCGCCACTCCTCCCCTCCCTGCCTCTTTGAACAATGTTCTGCGGCCTCCCTTTGTTCCAGGACAAAGGTCACTGAAAATGTGGCCATTTACCAGAACCCTTCGTCTTCGGTTTGATTTCAATGATGCCGAGCGCACGCTCATCAATCGGCTCAACCATTTTCCAAATGAAGAAAGAGATTGGGACGAGGAACAACTTCTGGAAAAGATGATTGGGGATCGGATGAACGAACGAACGTCTTGGATAATGATTAGTCTTGTGCCCACGTATGCAGGGCACCCATAAAGTGACAGGCAATTTAGCGCGTCCCAGGGGGCGCCGTCGCGACGGCGCGGGGCGGGGAGGGTGGAATCCGTTGGAGAGCCCTGTCGGGTTTCTCCTCTTGAGCCGGATTTCGTTAATGCGCTGATATCCATTGACAAAGACGGCCTGCCGGCGGCAGGATCAACCAAATTCTTGCCTCCAACACTTGTGAAGACGCCTTCCATTCCTTCGCCCCGCACCCCGGGCTGGTGGCCAGTCATGCTGGCCGTCTCCGGTTGGCCGTTTTTCCAAGCGCTACCGGCAGCCCATCCTCCGCAGGGAAAGGCGGCGACGCGCACGACACAGGAAGATGTGGCCTATCGGTTTTCCTCGGAAGATTTTGGATTCAGCGACCCACTGGATGTGCCGCCCGATGAATTCACTGGGGTTCGCGTGGCCTCCGTGCCTTCGGCGGGAGTGTTGTTGATCGAGGGGGTTCCGGCGGGTGCCGGGAGCTTGCTTGATTTTGACCCATGGCCCGGGCGGGACTGGGAGCTGCGTGAAACGGTCCGGATCTGGGGGTCGGTGGCCTGCTCGAGCGACGGCACCACGGTGGTGGCAGGCACGTTGTATGGCGGAGTGATTCACATTTCCCGGGACGGAGGGGCGACCTGGATCGCGCGCGACCCTTCCGGCAATGGCGGGGGGACGTGGCACGATCTTGCGGTTTCCAGCGATGGCACGCACATCGTCTGTGCCGCCCAGTCCGACAGCTTGCGGGTCTCCACCGATGCGGGCGTGACCTGGGCGGCGCGCGGGCCCAGTGCCACGTGGCTGGGAGTAGCCGGTTCCGCCGACGGCCAGAGACTGGCGGCCGTCCCGAATTCCGGATTTATCCATCTTTCCGATGATGGAGGGGTGACGTGGAACCCTCGCGGGCCATCTGCGGATTGGTCAGACGTGACCGCCTCAACAAACGGACTGCGCTTGCTGGCCAGCCAGTGGAACGGCGCGCTGGCCATTTCCACCAACGGGGGTGCCACCTGGGCCCTGCGGGAATCGGCGCGCCAATGGACGGCGGTGGCGTCGTCCGCTGATGGCCTGAAACTCGCGGCCTCGGTGCGCGACGGACGGATCTGGCTGTCGGACGATGGCGGAGTCAATTGGCGTTCCACCGGCGAGAGCCGCACCTGGATTGACATCACCACTTCCCCGGATGGCAAGTACTTGGCCGCAGCGGCCGAGAGCGGCATGATTTTCACGTCCTCCGACCGCGGGATGACTTGGATTGCCCGCGATGCGGACCGGGTCTGGATGGCGCTGGCTCTGGCGGCGGACAGCCGCGAGTTGTGGGCGTGCGAGTACAACGGCCGGCTCCGCCGTTCCGTTCCGCAGCCTGCAGAGATGGTTTTTCAGCCGGCCCCCGAGGAGTCAGGCCATCCCTACGCCAGCTTCGGCTTCCAGGTCGTCGATTCCGGTCCTGATGGTTTCAACGTCGATCCCTCACCAAAGGTGTTTGGTTTTGACGTGACGGCGGCGGCGGACCGGCCGGTTCTGGCCATTCCTCTCCCGGATCAAGCGGCGGCGATCGGGCAACCGTTCGGTTACACCATTGATTCCGGCAGTTTTGCCGATGCGGATCCCGACCCCACGCTTGTTTTCAGCGCGGTCAGGACTGATGGCGGCTCGCTGCCAGGCTGGCTGGCATTCGATCCCGCGACTCAAACTTTTGCCGGCATACCGGCCGCGGCGGACCGGGGCCCGACGGAAATCCGCGTTACCGCCACGGACCTCACCGGGTTGTCTGCCACGGACACCTTCGGGCTGGAGGTCGCCGGTTTTCCGCAGGGTGCGGCGGGCAGCCTCACGCTCGACGAGGAAACCAGCCAGGTGATCACAGGTGCGGATTTCCCCTTTGCCGATCCATTCGACATTCCGCCGGACAGCGTGACCCGGGTGCGCCTGACGACCGTACCCGCCCTTGGCGTCCTCCGACTGAATGACAATCTCATGCAGGCCGGCGATTTTGTTCCACTGGTCCCGACGCCCGGCGTCACCTGGACTCAGCGCACCTCCTCCGCGAACTGTGTGCTGGCCGCCTCCGCCGATGCCGGCCGCCTGCTCGCGGTGCGCACTCCGCTTGAAGGACCGTCGGTGTACCGGTCGGTCAACGCCGGCCAGACGTGGACGCCCGCGACTTTTTTCGGCGGCCATCTGGCCCGTCCGACATGCGCCGCCGCTTCTGCGGACGGCTTGCGATGGGTGGTGGCGGCTCGGGAGGGAGGCCGGATTCACACCTCCTCCGACTACGGTCAGACATGGGTGGCGCGTGAATCGGCGCGCAACTGGAGTGCGCTCGCCTGTTCCGCGGACGGCTCGCGCATTCTCGCCGTCGACTTCGGTGCATCCGGCGGCCTGCCCTTCATCTCGACTGACTTTGGCGTGACCTGGAACTGGCGCCCAACGGTGTTCAGGAATTGGGTGGCTGCCGCTTCTTCGGCGGACGGAATGAAACTGGTCATTGCCAGTCAGAACCAGACCATTCTCGGGATAATCATGACATCGAACGACGGGGGCAACACGTGGGCCGGGCGCGGTCCGCAGGGGGACTGGTCGGGCTTGGCGTCGTCCGCCGATGGCGAGCGTCTCGCGGCGGCGTCATCCAACGGGCTGTTTCTATCGGATGACGCCGGCGAAACGTGGCGGCAGGTCCTGGTCGGATTCAAGCTGACGAGTGTCAGCAGTTCGAGCGATGGCCGTACTCTAGTGGCGACCGCCGCCGGCGGCCGGATTCACGTTTCCCTCGATCGGGGGGCAACGTGGGCCGCCGCCGGAGCGACGGCTGACTGGTCGAGCGTGGTGTCGTCCAGCGACGGCCGGAACATGGTGAGCGCGGGAGCCGGCGGCATTTTCACTTCCGCGACCTCGATCCCGTCGCTGGTGTACTCGCCGCCGGAGAACGGGGCCGGCAGTCCGTACACAAACTTCACGTTTCAGGTCGAGGACAGCGGTCCGCCCGGGCTGAATGTGGATCCGGTGCCCCGCACGTTCGCCATCAATGTCACCAACACCAACGACCCACCTGTGGCGGCGGAGCCGCTGCCCGCGCAGCTCGTGCCACCCTCGACCTCCCTCCACTATCAGATTAGCGCCACGGCCTTTACCGACCCTGACCCTGGAGACCATCTGGTCTTTGGAGCCACGTTCGAGGATGATCAGCAGTTGCCGATCTGGTTAAACTTCGATGCCTCCACCCGCACGCTGTCCGCGGCGGCGGAGGGGGTCGTCCCGGGGACGTACCGGCTCCGCATTACCGCCAGCGACCAGGGAGCGCCCCCGGGGCGGACCCACGCGCTGCTGCGACTGACGTTTCTAAGCCACCCGCCCGTCGGAGCCGACACCACCATCACCATGGCGGAAGACGGCGAGCACCGGTTCACTCCGGCCGATTTCAGGTTTTCCGATCCGGGTGACACCCCTCCTGACTCCCTGAGCCGGATTCTCCTGGAATCCGCCCCGGAGAAGGGCGCCTTGTCAATCGACGGGATCGCGCTCGGAGCCGGGGAATATGTGTCCATGCTACCCGACGCCCGTATGGTGTGGACGCAGCGGGCCACGCGAAAAGAATGGCAGGATCTGGCGATGTCCGCCGACGGGAGCCGCCTGGTGGCCGTCTGGGGCATTTCCGGGAGCGAGGCCCCGTCAGGCGAGATCGTTTTGTCCTCGGACGCTGGTGCCACCTGGACAGCGGCCCAACCCGGAAAATACTGGAGTTGTACGGCCATGAGTCCGGATGGCACCAAGGTGGTCGCGGCCGCTCGCATCAACCGGCTGGCCATCTCTCTGGATTCCGGGCAGTCCTGGACTCAGCGTGGCCCTGCCGAGGATTGGTTCTCGGTGGCGGTTTCCGGGGACGGATCAAAGATACTGGCCGCCCCGATTTGGGGGCCGCTGCGTGTCTCGAGCAACGGCGGACTGACGTGGGCTTCCAAGCTGGACCTGTTCTGGTCTAAAGTCGCCATGTCGGATGACGGTTCCGTGATGGCGGCGGCCGGCTCGGGGGTCTGGATTTCGGTCGATGGCGGGCAGACCTGGACGAGGCGGAGCGGCGAGGGAAACTGGACTTCGGTAGTTCTTTCCAGCGACGGGAAACGTCTGGCCGCGACCACTGGCGAGCAGTTTCTGTATTCCGACGATCAAGGTGAGACTTGGGAAACGCGCGGCCCCTCGCTGACGTGGAGCCGACTGGCCGGTTCCTCGGACCTCCGCCGGCTGGTGGCGGCGGACCGGTTCACCGGTCGTCTCTACGTTTCTTCGGATGCGGGGTACACGTGGACTCCAAAAGAACGGCGCAACAACTGGGTGGGTCTGGCCTGCTCCGATGACGGATCCGGCATGGCGGCGGCAAGCTCGCCGGGATTCATTTTCACTTCCGAGGCGGCGGTCCCGGAACTCGTTTACAAGCCGGCGGCAAATGCCGCGGGCCCGGGTTACGCCCAATGGTCGATCCGGGTCGGCGACAGCGGCACCCCCGGCTCCAACCTGGCGACGACGGCTTCGGTGATGCGTGTGGATGTCCTGCCGGTGAATGACCCCCCGGTCGTGGCCCTCCCGATTCCCGACCGGACGGCCACGGAACACGCCAGCTTCCTTTACACCTTCCCACCCGGCGCCTTCAGCGATGCCGAGGAAGGCGCGGCACTGACGTATCAGGCGACCCTGGCTTCGGGCGCGCCGTTGCCGGCGTGGCTGCAATTCAATCCGGCCACCCGCACCTTTTCCGGGAAGCCTGGACCTCCCGACACCGGGGTGCTCGAGATCACCGTCACGGCGAGCGATTCGGCGGTGCCGCGGCTTTCGGTCACCGACACCTTCCGGCTGTTGGTGCAAAACGTCGACGAACCGCCCATGGGAACTGCGGTGACGCTCCCGCTGAATGAGGATGTTCCGTGGCACTTTTCTCCTGCCGATTTCGGCTTCAGCGATCCGGCGGATGTTCCTCCGGGGGCTTTTTCCAGAGTCAAGCTGACTACTTTGCCGAGTGCCGGCGTGCTCACTGTGGACGGAGTGCCAGCGGCACCCGGAGCCTTCGTCCGCCTCACGCCTTCGGCCCCGGGAGCAGTGTGGACACCGCGCGGGGTAGTCGGTTCGTGGTGGGCGGTCTGCTCGTCGGCCGACGGAATGCGGCTCGCCTCGGTGGTCAATGGCGCGAGAATCCACACTTCCGTTGATGCCGGCGTCACCTGGACGGCTCGCGAAACCAACCGGAATTGGTACGCCATCGCGTCGTCAGCCGACGGCCAACGCCTGGCGGCGATGGTGCAAGGCGGTTTGATTTACACCTCGGCGGATGCGGGTGCGACCTGGGTGCCGCGGGCCAGTCCGCGGGCCTGGCGCGCGATCGCCTCCTCCGCCGACGGCTCCCGCCTGGTGGCCCTGGATTCACCTGGGCAGATCCACGTCAGCTCCGACTTCGGCGCCACCTGGACCCCGCGTGAGTCGTCGCGCGCGTGGTATTCCATCGCCTCATCCGCCGACGGCATGAAGCTCGCGGCTGTCGTGCAAAACGGGACCATCCTCACGTCGGACGATGCCGGAGAACAGTGGGTGTCTCGCGAAAGCACACGCAACTGGCGCGCCATCACTTCTTCGGCCGATGGCAGACGACTGGCCGCGGTGGAGCAGAACGGCCTGATCCATATTTCCCACGACTCCGGCGTCACGTGGACCCCGCGCGAATCGTCGCGGGATTGGCACTCCATCACCTCGTCCGCCGACGGGATACGGCTGGCGGCCGTGGTGCGAAGCGGGCGCATCCACCATTCCATGGATGGCGGGGCCACCTGGACGGCGCGGGCGGCCAACGGCTTCTGGAGGGCCATCGCGAGTTCGGCCGACGGCAACCGCCTGATCGCCGTCGCCCCCGGCGAAAGGATGCAGACCTCAGCCATCGCGCCCCCGGAGTCGCTGGTCTTCACTCCGGCGGCCAACGCCTCGGGTTCACCGTACGCGTCCTTCACGTTCCAGGTGGAGGATGACGGGCCTTCGAATGCCAACCTCGACCCCACGCCGGACACCGTGACCTTCGCAGTCAACGACTCCAATGACGCGCCCACTCTGGATCTGATCGCCGACCCGCCGTTGATGGCCGCCGAGGCCAGCCCGCAAACGATCCTCCTGTCAGGCATCAGTGCCGGCGACGGAGAATCCCAGCCGCTTTCCCTCAGCGCGGTCTCAAGCCATCCGGCTCTGGTGCCCCATCCGGTGGTGGTCTATGCCAGCCCGGCCACACAAGGGACGCTGACCTACACCCCGGCGCCGGGGGCGGCCGGGCAGGTCACACTGAGCGTGACCGTTCGTGACGCTGGTGGCACCGCCCACGGCGGCATCGATCAGACGGTCCGTCATTTCACCGTCTCCCTCATTACCCCATTTCAGCGATGGGCCTTGGGGAACGGACTGTCCACCGACGCGGCGGCCAATGAAGGCATGAACTTCTTCGCCTACGCCTTCGGCCTGAATACCGATGGAAGCGAAAACGGCCCGCTCGCCGCGGCGGGCGGAGTCATCCAGCGGCGCGGCATGCCCGCTCTGCTGCCGGCCGGCGGTGAAAACCCTCCCCGGTTTTCCGCGCTCTTCGGCCGACGCAAGAACTCGGGACTCGAGTACCATGTTCAGTTCACCAGTGATTTCTCCGACTGGGAAACCAGCCTCGCACCTCCGGTTCCAGCCGGCGAAGAGGCGCTGGTCGAGGCTTTTTCCGTGCCCTTCCCGGCCCGCCTTTCCAACGGCCGGGTGCCGCGCTTCTTCCGGATCAAGATCATCGGCCCCTGAACCCCGCGACCTTTGATGAAGGGCACCCATAAAGTGACAGGCAATTTATCCTATCCCCACCACGGTGGATTTTTTCACGGACGGAAGCTGTTTGTTTTGAGGTTTGCGCGAAACCACCCCCTCCGGCGGGAACATGGCAAGCATACGGGACGCCGCTGGGAGTGGCTGGCTATGGCCGCCATATGACGACGACATGCGCCACGCCGTTTAACACCAGGGGACAAGCTGGTGCTCCATGCCGTTAGATCTATGGCGGCCGCAGCCCGCCACTCCCGGAGCCGCCATAAAGTGCCAGGCAATTTATCGCGGCGCGAGGTTGCCAGATTTGATACTTTCTGGCATTACGATAATAACCTTTTCCCCATTCGACTTCTGACTTCCCAACACCCGACACGCCGATTTCGCTCGCTTTGGTGCGCCCGTCATTTCCTTGCGGCCGGGGTCGCCTGGGGTGGTTTGACGTGGGGAAGCGGGGTGCCGGAGTTGGTGGAGCGGGAGGAGTTGGCGGCGGAGGAGGCGGCCCCGACGATTCCTGCGGCGCCTCATCTTGAGCCGGCGCCTTATCCGAGCCCGCTGGCTTCGGTGCGTCCGCTGGGGCTGCAGTTGCCGACCGACAATCGCGGGCTGCTGGACGGCCGGCCGGAGGAATTTTTCATGGGGGTGGACCGATTGGTTGAAGGCAAATCGCGGCTTGTCTGGGAGGGCGGTCAATTTGGATTTGTGCGCAACCCGACGAAGCTCGGTGAGGAGACGGTGTTTATCCGGTTTCATGAGGGGCTGGACATTGCGCCCACGGTACGCGACAACCGGGGGGAGCCGCTTGATCTGGTGCGTTCGATTGCTGACGGGCGGGTGGTCTTTGTGAGCACCGCCCCGGGCGCGAGCAACTACGGGGTGTACGTGGTGGTCGAGCATGACTGGGGGTATGGAACATTTTACAGCTTGTATGCCCATTTGCGGAATGCCGAGGTGGCGCTCGGGGCTCCGCTGCGGACCGGCCAGACACTGGGACGGCTTGGGTATACGGGGAGTGGCATCGACCGTCGCCGCGCCCACCTTCACCTCGAGCTGAACATGCTGCTCAGCGAGTCGTTCGCCGAGTGGCAGCGACAGGTCGGTTCGGGGACGCCGAGCGCCGCCGCGCTGTATCACGGGCACAATTTGGTGGGCCTGGATCTGGCCGGGCTGTACCGCGCCCTGGCCGTTGACCCCACGCTGACGCTGGCGGAGTTCGTGGCGTCGGAGCCGCCGTATTACCGGGTCCTGGCACCTGCGGGGCGCGCGACGCCCACGCTGCTCCGCCGGTATCCGTGGCTGAATCCTGAGGCGAACTCGACGGCCGAGCCACCGGTCTGTCCCGCCTACGAAATCACCCTGACCGCGAGCGGGCTGCCACTGAGCATGATCCCGAGAGCGGAGGCGCCGCCCTATCCGGTGGTCACCGCGGTTGTCCCATTTCACGGGCGCCATTCCTGGCGCACGAGCGGGCGCCTGAACGGCACGGGCAACGCGGCGGAATTGACCGCCAAGGGAACGCAGTACATTCGGCTGCTGACCGAGTCATGGTGAGGGTCATGAATTGACTCATTTCCATTTTCCAAACAAGCCTCGACCCCTTACTCGCTCTGAATCCATGATACTCGCGCCATTTCATCGGTGCCTGCGGCAGATCGCTCTCGCTCTTTCGTGTTCCGTCCTCGCGTCGATCGCACCGGCCCTGGCCGAACTGCGCATCGACAAGGTCTTCGGTCCCGAGACGCCGACCGGGCGTTACAAGCATCCCTCCACTCTCACGGAACTGGACAATGGCGACCTATTCGTTGCGTACTACGGCGGCGGTGGCGAGTATGAAACCGAAACCGCGGTCTTTGGCGCGCGCCGACCCCATGGGAAAAACGAATGGACGGCGCCGGTTGTCCTGGCGCGCAACCCGATATATTCCATGGGCAACCCGGTCCTCTGGCAGGCGCCCGACGGCCGGGTCTGGCTCTTTTTTGTCATCCGGCCCGGCGAGACATGGTCGACGTCGCGGATTGGCGCCAAAGTTTCCGACGACCGCGGCGCGGCGTGGTCGGACGCGTTCATGATTACGTTTGACGAAGGCACCATGGTCCGCAGCCGCCCGATCGTCCTGAGCGACGGCCATTACCTGCTCCCCATCTACCACGAAACCGGCGCGGACACCGAATTCACGGCGCCCGACACCGGATCGGTCTTCCTGCGCTTCGACCCCGCCGCCAAACAGTGGTCGCGCTCGGAAAAAGTCCTCTCCCGGATGGGAAACCTGCAGGCTGCCGCCGTCGAGATCGAGCCCGGCCGGTTGCTCGCTTTGTGTCGACGCGGCGGCGATTACGAGCCAGGCAACGACGGTTTTGTCGTCCGCACCGAGTCCCGCGACGGTGGGAAATCATGGTCCCCTGGTGTCGAAACCGAATTCCCGAACCCGAATGCCTCGGTCGAACTCATCAAGCTCCAGAGCGGCCACCTCCTCTTCATCTACAACCACAGCATGAACGACCGCTCGCCGCTGCGCGCCGTGCTCTCGACCGACGGCGGAAAGACGTGGCCGCGTCAGCTCGATCTCGCCTCCGGTCCCGGATCATTCTCGTATCCCACGGCCGTCCAAACCCGCGACGGCACCATCCACGTCACGTTCACCTCCGACGAACGCACCGTGATCCGGCACGCCACATTCGAGGAAAGCGACGTGAAATAATCCCCAGGGATTGGAACCACGAAACACACCAAACACACAAAAAAATCAAGGTGTTGCCCAACGATCACCGTCCACCTGATGGATGAGGAAATTGCTTGTCCTCACCAAGAGGTTTTTCGTGTAATTCGTGCCTTTCGTGGTTGTTCAAATGTCCCTTTTTGGGTTCAACGAGTCTTGGTAGAAGCTGCGGCGGCCGGATCGAATCGGCGGATGCGGTAGGCGAATTGGGATTCGAGGCCGGCTTGAGCCCACACTTCCTGGAATTGCGCCGGGTCGTCGAGCTGCTCGAACCCGGCGGGAAGGGCGAGGCGATTCAGCTCTTCGTAGCCGGTGGCGACGAGCAGCGGCTTTCCGGCGGCTCGGGCGGACTCGATGGCGGCGGCCAGCACCTCCGAGGCGTCCGCCTCGCGCGCATACGGGAGCACAGGAAAATAATACTGGAGCGCTTCGGCGCCGAAGCCGTAGCCAAAGACGTGGGCTCCCTCGGCCGCGCCGTCACGCAACACGGCGGCCGTTTCGCGTAGAGGCGAGAAGCCACGCCGCAAGACCGACGGCAGGCCAAAGCTTAATATCATCCCGATTCCCAATACCGCCCCGAGAGAGGGACTCCACATGACGAATGGTTTGACGCTGGGGTTTGCCAGAATGAACCAATGCGGACGTATCGCCAACGCCATGACCAATGGCACCACCAGAGCGAAGAGGAATCGAGGGTAGAAATAAAAGTCCGCTGCCCAGACGGCGGTGAGGAAAAGCGCCGCACCGACAGACAATCCCACCAGCCCGGCCGCGCCGGGAACTCGAGCCCGACACGCCACAATCAAACCGATGATCGCCAGCGCGAGTACGAACACCGTCGCGTAGGGCGCCATCGAGGTCGACGCACCACCCAGCGCCACCTGGGTCATCGTGTCGGCGAGCACCGGCCAATCGAGGAGCCGGCCGTCCTGGTTTTTTTCGCCCCAATGCCTCACTTGCAGGAGGTTGGGAAGGAAGAGCTGGAAAAAAAGCATGGCCCCGGCGACTTGGACGGCGGCGAATCGGGCGAGCCGCCGCCAGCGGTCGCGGCCGGTGTGCTGGCACCAGATCCACCAGAGGCCGGTGGTGGAGAGCGCGAGGCAGACCCAGACACTGAGAAGGTGCGACCAGAGGATCAGCGACTGGGTGAAACCGAAAAGCCACCACGAGAGAGGATGGTCGTTTTTCGCAGTGTTAGGCTGGGCTGCCGCCGAAGGAGTGTGGTGAGTCTTTGGCGGTCCAGAGGAACGGATCGGTCCACAGGCGCGCCAGAGCGACCAGAGGCCAATGAGGGTGAGAGACGGAAGAAACGCGTACCCGCGGCAGTCGATCCCGTAGCGGATATGCCACGGGTGGAGAGCGAGGAACAACGCGGCGGACAGTCCGCCCACCGGTGATCCCCAGGCGCGCAGAAGGAGGGCGACCAAGGCGATGCCAGCCAGTGACGCAACAAATCCTGGGAACCGAAGCACAAATTCGTTGAAAGCACCGGGCGCTGCACCGGTCAGCTTTCGCCACACTTCGTGACACGCCTTGCTGGCGACAGCCATGGGCGGGTGGTTGGCCGGTTTGCGGTAATTCCAGAGAGCCTGCGCAAAGGTTGTTTCTCGAAATCGCCATTCACCCGGGTCTTTCCGGTCCGGCCGCCACTCACCCACGGAGGCATTCCGCGCCTGCCAGACTTCATCCCACCAGAGCGACGAACGCGCCAATGGGACACGGAGGACGGCCGCTCCCACCACAATCATGGCGAGGCCAATCCAAAAATAGAAATCCAGCCGCCCAGGCCTGACCGCTGCGACTTGGGCGCAAACCTGGGCGGAAGGCGCGGACGCCCCTGCGCCCGGCAGCGACCACCAGCGGCGCGTCAGAAGCAGCATCCCTATCAAAACAACATTTCCGATCCCCGCGATCAGGGCGCCTTGTTTCGCCGCATCAATCCAGTTCATCATTCCGTCCATGGAACTCCGGCAAGGCGCACCCGACAACCGGGAAGAAGCGCCTGTGTGCTACGAACCGAGATGATCACCACTCCACCTTGACCTCCTGGGGGCGGCCGAAGCGGTCGAGGTATTTCACGCAGCCGTGTTCGCGGCCGAATTCGTGGACAGCTTTGGTGACTTTGACGTCGTACGCGCAGTATTTGGCGATCTCGAGGATTTTGCCCTCGCGCCACCACTTGATGGCTTCAAGCCCGTCGGCGGTTTTGCCCACGCCCAGACTGGCGGTGGCGACCGACTCCAGTTTAAGGCGATGTCCGAGCCGTTGCTCGAGGTCGATGAGCAGGTCGAGATTGACCGTCTGACTGGGCAGATCCCACATAGTGTACGGTTGGAGCACGGCGAAATCGAAGCCGACGTGGTTAAATCCGACGACGAGGTCGGCGGCGCGCAATTCGTCGGCCAGAGCGGCGGCGGTGGCCTCGTGGTAAATCTTGTAGGCGCCGGAGGCCGTGCTGTAGGTCACGCCGACCGAGAGGCCCATCTTGTCCTTGTGGGCCCAGCCGCCGACGTCACTGGCGAGCCGCTGTGTTTCGAGATCGAAATAGACGATGTTCTTTTCTGGCATGAGGAGTCGGGCTGCTGGTTCAATCGAGTCGGAGGGGGTCGGTCGGGCGGCTTTGGCGATACGTTTCGCGAAGGGCGGCGCGTTGTTGTTCGAAGGCGGCGCGTTGAAGTTGGATGACAGCGCGAATTTCCGCGGGCGCAGTGGCCGGAATAGGCTGGCTCAGGCCGATGAGGAGTTTGGCGGCACAAAAAACCCCCAGAGCCACGGCATAGACGACCCAAGCGGCAGACCGCACGCGCGGTTGAACGATCTGGGTGCCGACCAGGTGGTCCCAGACCATGCGGCCGTGCTGGAGGAAAAGCATGAGCGAGATGAGGGATCCGAACATGGCCCAGTGCGAATGCCCCATCCCCCAAGCGAAGACCCAAATGAAGAAGGCGCGCTTGAGCGCATTCATGTAGCTCGGCAATCCGCCCTCGTGGTCGCGCACGTGGAGGTTGAAGAGCCATTTGCCCGGCGTGGTGCCAAACCGCGAAAGCAGCCAAGCTTCCACCGCCACCCAGGCCAGCGAATGCAGGGGAATGAACCAAAAGCTCACCACGACCGGGATGCCGAACGCCAATGGTGGCAAGACACCGAGCGCCGAGCCGAGGCCGCACACGAGCGAGAACCACAGCATCGCGTCAAAACTGCGGGCCAAGAACCGAGGTAAGGCGCGCAGACCGAATAAATGCCACTTCGATTCCCGCGACGGGGGTCGGGTTGGGGGCGGTGCCGGCAGCCCCCTCGGCGAGGCCGGTGCGACTAACTCCGGTTCTGCCGGACCGGCTGCGGGGTGTGGATCGCTGGTGTCTTCGGTGGGGGGGCTCGCCCCGGGGAGGTACGGAGCGATTGCGTCGATTTCGCGCAGCGGGAACCAGCCGACCAAGCCGGGGTGCCAGCCGAGGTCAGCGGGGGACGCTTCGCCACGATCGACCATTTCCTTGATTTGGAAGACGCGGAACGGGCCGCGCTGGACGCCGTTTTGCGTGAGATAAAAATCCATGAGGGACGGGATAGAGGCGCGGTGGTTAAGCGGGTGTCAGGTTCACTCGGATCGCAGGGCTTTGGCGGGATCCTGACCGGCGGCCATGAAGGCGGGGAAGACGCCGGCCAGGGTGCTGACGATCATGGAGATGCCGCAGATGACCATCAGATCGTCGACCTGGACGTCGCTCGGGATCTCGCTCACTCCGTAGATGGCGGGATCCAGAATTTCCACGCCAAAGAGGATGGAGACGAGCGCCTTGATCTGCATGCGGAAATGGAGGAACACGATGCCGCCCAGCACGCCCAGCACGGTGCCGAGGAATCCGACGATGATACCCTGCTGGACGAAGACGGCGATGATTTGGGACAGGCGGGATCCCAGCGCGCGCACGACGCCGATCTCCTTGCGCTTGTGGATGGCCACGGTCGCCAGGGTGACGATGATGCAGAACGCGGCCACAATCATGATCAGCAGCAGCAGCACGTACAACATGCCGCGCTCGCTCTCCACGGCATCGAAGTACGCCCGGTTCCGCTCGCGCCACGTCTCCGAGGTCCAGTGCTGCGGCAAGGCGCGCTCGACAGCGGTGCGGAAGCGCCCGACGTCCAGAGCGTCCGGGGTGGTCACGCCGAGGTAGTCGATGTCATCGCCCTTGACCATCATTTCGCCGCCGATGTGCAGCGGGATAAAGATCGGCACGAATCGCTGAGGGGTGCGGAAAATGCCGGTCACGGTGAGTTCGGCCGGCTGGACCACCTGTTTCATTTTCTCGAACCACTCGTCCGCCTCACCCCGCTCCTCCTTGGGCGTCTTCTCCCACTCGTCGAGCATCCGGTAGGCCTCCTCGGCGTTGCGGAACGATTGCACCGTGATGGTCTGGCCGACGTACACGTTCCACTTGTTGGCCATCGCTTCGGAAATGAGCGCATTGTCGCCCTCGAGGTCGGCCACGCCCTCGACAATGCGCAGTTTGGACTCCAGGCCGGCCGTTTCCGGGTCGACGGCATTGAGTTGCACCGGTTCGAGCAGGCTGCTGCCGTCCTGACGCTGGAGTTTTACCGTGCCGGGGACTTCGATGACTGGACTGACCGCGGTGACATCTGGTTTCAGCGTCCGGAGTTCGGCGGCCACGGCGCGCCAGTTCGGGCGGGCGTCGTTGGACACCTCGTCGGGGAGCGGGTGTTCGATGGCGACGATGTGCGGCTCGAACGTGAGCAACTCCTCGCGCACTTTGTTTTGAATGCCGTTGATGACGCTCATCACCACCACCAGGGCGGCCACGCCGAGCATCACCCCGGCCACGCAAAACAGCGTGATGACCGAGATGACCGATCGCTTCGGCTTGAGGTAACGCAGGGCGAGGAACAGGGAAAATGGCATGGATGGCGGGGACAGGACGGCGGGAGGCAGCGGAATGAAGCGAATTCGAGCCGGCGCGAATGCCGGCTGGTGGCCGCGACCTTGGCGGGCGCGGGGCAGCGTGTCAAAAGCCACCACAACCTCTCGCCTATGCCCGTGCGCGACAGCGCGGAATTGGCGATTATGCTGGCGGGATGCTGTGTGATTCCATTCTCACCCGACTGGTTGTCGCGGGCGCCTTGTGGGCGCCGATGGCGGGCGCCGACGACTCCGTGGCGTCGCTGGAAAAAGTGGCCGAGGCGGCGCGGCGGTCGGTGGTCACGCTGCGGCAGGCGGACCGAGCCGACGGCGATGGCGGTGTGGGCACGGGATTTGTGGTGGGCGAAGGGCGGATTGCGACGAATTTTCATGTCATTGGCGAAGGGCGGGCGGTGCGCATCGAATGGCCGGGCGGCGCCGTCAGCGAAGTCACGGGCATCCACGCTTGGGACAGGGCGATGGACTTGGCGGTGGTCGAAGGGCCGCCGCCGGAGGGACGGGGCTGGACGGAATTTCCGCCTCTCCCACTGGCGGCCGCGGACTCCCCGCTTCTGGCTGACGGGAGCCCGGTTCTGGCGGTGGGCGCTCCGCAGGGACTGACGGCGAGCGTGGCGCAGGGCGTTTTATCGGCGCGGCGAACGATGGATGATTTTCCCGGAGTGAGCCTGCTTCAGATCGCCATGCCGATCGAACCGGGCAACAGCGGAGGGCCGGTGCTGGATCGGGACGGGCGCGTGCACGGTATCGTCACCCTGCGCAGCCAGCGGACAGCCAATCTGGGTTTCGCGCTGCCGGCGTCCGCTCTCCACGTCCTGCTCGCCCAACCGAATCCCGTTCCCATGAGCCGATGGCAAACGATTGGGGCGCTCGATCCCGCCCTGTGGAAGCCCGGCCCCGGCGGCGGCGTACGATGGTCGCAGCGCGCCGGCGAACTGCGCGCCGAAGGACGTGGCACCGGGTTCGGGGGACGCGCCCTGCTGCTGTCGACGGCGCCGGTCCCCGAAATGCCGTACGAACTCGGCGTCCGCGTCCGATTGGGCGATGAAACGGGCGCGGCAGGGCTCATTTTTGGCGCGGATGGGGGCGACCGGCACTACGGATTTTACCCGACGAACGGATCGCTGCGGCTCGTTCGGTTCGACGGCCCGGATGTGTTTTCCTGGACCATCCTCGCCGATGTGCGCTCGGATCATTACCAAACCGGCGAATGGAACGACCTCCGCGTGCGCGTCGCGTCAGACACGATCCAGTGTTTCCTCAACGGCGCGCTTGTCATCGAGTCCTCCGACACCGCCTGGCGCACCGGCCAAACCGGGCTCGCCCAATTCCGCCAAACCCACCCCGCTTTCCGCCGGTTCCGCCTCGGCTCCGATCTCACGCCGCCACCCCACGAACGAGAATACGACAGCTACCTGCGCGAAGCACGCCGCATGGAGGAAAGCGCCGGACGCTTTCGCCGACTCGCCGACCGCACTCACCAGGCCTCCATCGAGGCTGACCTGAGGCGCGCCCTCGCCCAGCCGGATGGCGGGTTGCTGCGCGCCGCTCTGGTGCTCGCCCGCCTTGATGTGCCGGAATTGGAGGTCGAGGCCTACGAAGCGCGCATCGTTGGATTCGCCAACGAATTCGTCGCCTCGCTCGGGCCAGACCCGTCGGCCGTGGCCCCGGCCGACCGTGTTTCCCGCCTCAATGAGTTTTTTTTCCGCGAAAACGGCTTTCACGGAGCCCGCTTCGATTACGGCAATCGCGCCAACAGCCGGCTGCCTGAGGTCTTCGACGATCGTGAAGGCATCCCGATTATGCTTTCCACCCTGTACATCGAAATCGGCCGCCGCGCCGGCCTCGACCTCATCGGGCTTTCCCGGCCGGGACACTTCGTTGCCGGCCTGCGTCCCGCGCCCGACGCCGCCGTCATGGTGATCGACGTTTTCGGCGGCGGCACCACGCTCGTCGAGCCCGAGACCGCCGCCCTGCCCGCCGCGACGCCCCACGACATCATCCTCCGCATGCTCAACAACCTCCAGTCGTTCGCCCGTCGGGAAGACGACCGCCCCGCCGCCCTGCGCTACGCCAACCTGGCCGTCGCCCTGGATCCGGATGACCCGCGCCTTCGACTCGCCCGCGCCGCCCTCGCGATCGACCAGCGCGAAACCAGCCTGGCTGCCGATGACCTCGAGCGGCTCGACACCATCCCGCTCGATCCTCAGGAACAATCTCTCCTCGAGCGCCTGCGTGTCGCCCTGCCGCCCGAGAGGCGATGAGGTGAGTTTCCCGGTAGATCACCCCGTCCACGTCAATCAAGTATCCAGTCTTCATAAACCTAAAGACCCGAATGGGAACCACGAAAGTCACGAAACACACGAAAAACCAAGGCGTTGCCCAATTATCACTGTCCACCTGATGGATGAGGAGGTCGCTTGTCCTAACCCAATGAATTTTCGTGTGTTTCGTGACTTTCGTGGTTCCAATGTCCCTTTTTGGGATAAAGTCGCGGGCCGTTTCGTGGGATCCGAATGACGGATTCGGCGCGGCCTGAGGATCGGAGGCTTGGTCGGCGCGGGGGTTGGGGCAGGCGAACTCGAAACAGGATCACTGCCATATTGAGGAGAGGAAGGATGAGGCCGCTTGTTCCGCGGGGTTCGCCTGCGTACAAGTACGGGTGCGGACGGAGCCCCTCGATCCCCTTGCGAGAACGCTGTGCCATGGATGCCTGATCCTGGCTGGACTCACGGCGGATTCCGCGGCCGCGTCGGTTCGGTTGTCGGAACTGATGGCGGGGAACGACGGAGCGCTGCGGGACGAGGATGGCGAGGCGTCCGATTGGATCGAACTGCACAATGCCGGTGCGGGGTCGGTGTCCCTGGAGGGATGGGGGTTGAGCGACCGGCCCGGCCAGCCATTCAAGTGGGTGTTTCCGGCGCGCGTGCTGTCGGGGGGCGCGCGGCTCGTCGTTTTCGCGTCGGGAAAAAACCGGGCTGTGCCGAGCGGCCGGCTTCATACGAATTTCGCCCTCGCCGCCGAGGGCGAGGAGGTGACACTGACGGCACCCGACGGCCAGCGTGTTGACAGCTCGCTCGCCGTGCGGTTGCCCGAGGGGTTGAGTTACGGCCGCGCCGAGGAAGTGGCGGCGGCGTGGCGATTCTTTGCGCGGCCGAGTCCAGGCCAGCCGAATAGCGGCGAATCCTGGGGCGAGTGGCTGCAGGCGTCGCCGGCGCTTTCGGTGGCCGGCGGGTTTTATGATGAGGCGGTGGCAGTGACGGGCACGGCCGGGGAGGGGCAGGTCATTCGGTACACGTTGGACGGGAGCGAGCCGGTGGAGACGTCGCCCGTTTGGCCGGACGTCCTGACCATCGCGAGCCGGGCGGGTGAACCGAACGTGCTTTCGATGATCCAGGGCACCTCGACGGCGAACCAGCACACGGACGGCTGGAAACCACCCGTCGGCGAGGTGCGCAAGGCCACCGTGCTCCGCGCCCGCGCGTTCAAGCCGGACACCCGACCGTCGCCGGTGGTGACGCATACGTACTTTGTCGGACCCACCGCGCGCCACATCGACGGGCTGCCGGTCGTGAGCCTGGCCACGGATCCGGTCGGACTCTTCGATTACACCCGCGGCATCTACATGCTGGGCAAAGTGTTTGACGATTATGTGGCCGCTCATCCGAACGAAGAACTGACCGGCCACACGCCCGCCAACTACACGCAGCGCGGCGCGGCTTGGAATCGCCCGGCCAGCCTGGAGTTTTTCGGGGCTGACGGACGGCGGGCGTTCGCTCACGACATCAACCTCGACATCAAGGGACAGTCGACCCGGTCATTTCGGCAGAAATCATTAGGAGTCGACGTGCGGGACGCGGACGGCGGTCGCGGGATGATTCGGTACCCGCTGTTCCCCGGGCTGAGTCAGCTCGGGGGCGCGGGACCACTCGAGACGTTTCGCACGCTCCGGCTGCGCAACATGGGGAACGACTGGGCGTACGCGGCCATGCGCGATGCTTATTGCCACCGACTGGCCGAGGGCCTTGGCTTGGTGCGCATGGCGTGGCAGCCGGTGTCGGTGTATCTCGATGGCGAGTACTGGGGCGTGCTCGAGATGCGCGAGGAATTGGATGGCGATTATTTTGCGGCGCACTTTGGCGTCCCCCGCGACGAGGTCGTGATTGTCAATGCCCCGGGCAGCGTGGTGGAAGGAGTGAACGGCGACCACTCACCCTTCGTGGCGCTTCGAACGTACGCCGAATCCCATGACCTCGCCGTGCCCGAGCATTACGACTACGTCACCGCGCGCCTCGATGTGGACAATTTCCTCCTGTACCAGTTCGTCGAAATCTGGTGTGGCAACGCGGATTGGCCGCACAACAACAACCGCGCCTGGCGCCGTCGGCTCGCCGAACCACTCGACAATTCGTCCGCACTGCCACTGGGGCACGACGGCCGCTGGCGGTGGTTGATGTTCGATCTGGACCTCGCGGTGGCGCACCCGTGGGCCGGCGGAGCGGGCGAAAACACGCTGGCTTACGCACTTTCGCCCACCGGGCGTCCACCGATCAACGCCCCATGGGCCACCGCGTTCTTGCGTGCCCTGATGAAAAACCCCGAGGTCAAAAAATTGTTCGCCTCGCTGGCCGCCGACCTGCTCAACACGCATTTCAAAGACACACGTGTGACCGCACTGGTGGACTCGATGCGGGCCACCCTGCAGCCGGCCATGACCGACCACATCCGACGCTGGCAAAGCAATGGCAATAGCCTCAGCGCCTGGACCGGAACCCACGTCCAGAGCATGCGCAATTTCGCCGCCCAGCGGTCGATCAACGTGCGTCAACACTTTACCACCCAATTCGCTCTCGGCGGATACGCCAGTCTGACCACCGATGTCGCGCCGTCAGGGGCCGGTCATGTCGTGGTCAATCGACGGTTCACCATCGATGCCTCGCTGCCCGGCGTCGGGTCGCCGGTGTACCCGTGGCGAGGCACGTACTTTCGCACTCTCCCCGTCAATCTCGCCGCCGAACCGGCTCCCGGATTCGCCTTCGCTGGCTGGAGGACACCGAACGGGGTCAGCCCGCATCGAGAAATCGAACTCACCCTCGCCGGAGCCACCACCGCCACCGCGCTCTTTGTACCGGTGCCCGAATCGACCCGGTTCGATCTCCACCTCGTGGAAATCCTCCCCGACGGCCGGCCACGCCTCGAGTTCCAAGGCGTCCCGGGCGCCGCCTACGCGTTGGAATCATCCAAAAGCCTGGACGCCTGGACGCGCCTCACCACCTTCCTCACGGATGCCGACGGCCATTGGGAATTCACCCCCGATCTCACCCCCGCACCACCTGCCGCCGCCCACTACTTCCGCATCGTCGCGCCCTGAGGCGTTGAGGCTCGTCCTCCGCCCCCCGCGGGGAAAGCAACGCGAGAACGCCCTCGTTCCCATGGCGGCCGTCGACCGCCGCGTGAAGTTTGTAGATCTTTGCCCATCTTCCGCGGAGCTTCTCTCCAACCGAAGGCGAGATGAGGGCATTGAGGTGGGACGCGACCTCCCGGGCGCGTAGGCGGTGAAGGCGTACCCATCCGCGAATGGTCTCCACTTCTCGAGTGATGGTCGCGTGATTCACACCCGGAGAATTTCCAATGACCTCGTCTTT
>JBJXFS010000119.1:0-9181 GCA_046155625.1 Verrucomicrobiales bacterium
TATCTCCAGCGACAAGTTCTTTAAGTTGTGCTCGCGCGCCACGTGCACCGCAATCGACCGCATCGACGCCACCGATGCCCGTCGCCCCATTCCATAGCCCAGCGCCTCCTCGTTCACGCGCGCCGCCCCGGTCTTGGTCTCCGTCGCCAGGCCCAGCACGCCGCACAAATGGCGGCCAGTATGACTGCCCGCCTGCCCGGCCACCGATTCCGGCGTCCCCACCGCCACGAGCGCGCCCCCGGCGGCTCCCGCCTCGGGACCCAAATCAATCAGCCAATCGGCATTCTTGATGACATCCAGATTGTGCTCGATGACGACCAGGCTGTGGCCCGCGTCCACCAGCCGATGAAACACGCGGAGCAGCAGGGCGATGTCATCGAAGTGCAGACCCGTTGTGGGTTCATCGAAGATCAGCAGGTTTTCACGGGCGGGTGACGTTACCTGTGCGTCGCGCTGACGCCGACGCGACACGGTCGAGCTCGCCGATCTCCCCGCGCCCGCCGAGTGCTCGGCCAAATGGGCCACCAGCTTGAGCCGCTGACTTTCGCCACCGGACAGCGTGTTCAGCGGCTGACCCAGCTTCAGGTAGTCCAGTCCGACGTCGGCGAGCATCTGGAGTTTGGCCGTCGCGACCGGACTTTTGGTCGCCAAGAATTCCAATGCCTCGGCGACCGTGAGCTCGAGCACGTCGTGCACCGCTTTCCCGTCGAGGGTGAAGGCGCGTGCCGCCGCCGAAAACCGCGTCCCATCGCAGGCCGGACACGTCACAAAGAGGTCGGAAAGAAACTGCATCTCGACCTTCTCAAACCCCGCGCCCTGGCACCGTTGACAACGTCCAGAGCCGGAGTTGAAAGAAAAATACGACGGCGTCAGGCCCTCATCGCGAGCTTCCAGCGTCGCCGCAAAGAGAGCGCGGATGGCGTCCCAGGCGCCGATGTACACGGCGGGCGTGCTGCGCGGCGTGCGCGAGAGCGGCGACTGGTCGACCATCACGACGTCGCCCACGCGATCATCCCCATGAAACTCTTTCAGCCGGCCCGGTTCGTTTTCCGTCGTCAGCCCGCGGCGCTTCATCAAATTCGCATACAGAACATCGTGAACCAGCGTGCTCTTGCCTGAACCAGAGACTCCGGTCACCGCGACCAGCAGACCGAGCGGAATGGTCACGTCGATTTTGCGCAGGTTGTTTTGCGCCGCCCCGATGAGGCGCAATTCATGGCCCTTTTGGCGGACCCGGCGCACCGCTGGCACAGGGATCCGCTTTTCGCCAGCCAGGTAGGCCAGTGTGAGCGACGCCTCTCCCGACCCGGAGCCGTGCGACTGGCGCCCGGTCGCAGCCCGTTCGGCGCTCGAACCCACCGCATTCGCCAGGCCGTCGGGAACCGGGCCCGCATAGACCATCCTCCCGCCAGCCAATCCACGGCCTGGTCCGATGTCGATCAAGTGATCCGCTGCCCGGATCACACTTTCCTCGTGCTCAACCACCAGCAGCGTGTTCCCCTTGTCGCGCAGGTCGCGCATCACATCGATCATGCGTCCGATGTCGCGTGGATGCAGACCGACGCTCGGCTCGTCCATCACAAAAAGTGTGTTCACCAGGCTCGCTCCCAGACAACTCGTCAGGTTCACCCGTTGCACTTCGCCACCACTCAGCGTGCGCGCTGCCCGGTCCAGCGTCAGGTAGCCGAGCCCGACCCGGGCGAGGTACCGCAGCCGCGTCTCGATCTCGCTGCGCAGCATTTCCGCAGTGGGATCGATCGTGGATCCTGCCAGTCCCGCCAACACATCCGAGAGCCGGTCGACCGGCATTTGCCACCAGTCCGGCAGCGTGGCGCCATCGACGCGGAAATTCAGGGCCTCCGGTTGCAGCCGGCCGCCGCCGCACGTGCCGCAGGTGGTGTAGGCGCGGTAACGGCTGAGGAAGACGCGGATATGCATCTTGTAGAGCCGCGACTCGCACCACTTGAAGAATCCCCTCACGCCATACCACGTCCCTTCGCGCCACGCTTCCTCCGGGTCCGCGCGATCACCTTCGATCACCCACCGCTGGTCGGCGGCCGGCATGTCATCGAACGGGACATCCACTTCCACTCCGCGCCCTTTCGCGCAACGCATCAGGTCTCGCTGGCTCTCCGCCATCACGCTCCCCTGAAACGCCCGCACCACGCCTTGGCGAAGACTCAGGGATTTGTCCGGCAGCGCTCGGTCTAGGTCTATCCCGATCACCCGCCCAAACCCGCGGCAGACCGGACAAGCGCCCACGGGATTGTTGAAGCTGAAGAGCGCCGGCGTCGGTTCGCGGAGCGCGACGTCACACGCCGCACAATGCCAACCGCGCGAAAACGCCAGTCCCTCGCCACTCGCTTCGTCCAAGACCCTGACGCATCCTTTGCCGAAATGAAACGCCTGCTCCAGCGCCTCCAATAACCGCGGCGTCGGTTCGCCCCCCGGCTCGTCACCGATCTTGATCCGATCCTGAATGACTTCCACCGCTCCCGGCAACACCCCGCGGTCAAAGGCCGAGGGATCGTCAGTGCGATACGATTTCCCCAGCACCCGGATCCGCAGAAACCCCTGCCCTTGCAGAAACCCGAAAAAATCCGCCGGCGCCGTGCCCGATGGCACCGCCAATCCAAACACGACAAGCACCTCCCGCCCACCCCACTCCCGCGCCACCCGCCGCGCCGCCGAGTGCGGCGTGTCCGGCCGCACCGGCTGGCCGCACGACGGGCAACTCGCCGTCGCCAGTCGTGGAAACAACAGCTTCAAATAATCATTGATCTCCGTCATCGTGCCAACCGTCGAACGCGTCGTCCGCACCGAATTCGACTGCTCGATCGCGATCGCCGGCGGAATGCCGCGGATGTCGTCGACCCTCGGCTTGTCCATCCGCTCGAAAAACTGGCGCACATATGGGGAGAATGTCTCCACGTACCGGCGCTGCCCTTCCGCATACACCGTATCAAAGGCCAGCGAACTCTTCCCCGATCCGCTCGGACCCGTCACCACCGTGAGCTGCCCCAGCGGTATGTCGACGTCGATCCCCCGCAGGTTGTGCTGCCACGCCCCGCGCACTTCGATGGCCGGTGCTTGAGGCGTGGGGGCGACAGCCGACTCGCTCCCCGCCGCGCCAAACTTCCCGCCGCGCCGGGCGGCGGGACGAGCGGTCGAACGGAGTGGCTTGGTGCTGGATCGGGTGCGGGCGGCCATGGCGAGCGGCCACCATGTCGCAGCCACGCCGTCTGTCGATACCCTCGTCGTTCCCCTGGAAGGCGAAAATCCGGCCATGCCTGCCGCGCCGAAAGCGGACGACGGCGATTCGTCTCAAATGCCGCGTTTCCGATACACCGTTTCGACCACGTTTCTCAAATACTGTTCGTCGCTCAGGCCCAGCGTCGTTTCCGCCGGAAATTCGGCCAGCGACCGAAAGTGCGCGGCCAGTTGACCAAAAACCCGGAGCCGCGCCGCGGGTTCCATCGACTCGCGCCGAAGCAGCGCGCTGAGCGCCACACCCGCGAGCTCAGGGCTGGTCCGCTGGCGCAGCCGCGCCTCCGCGAGCGGATGCTGGCGAAACGAATTAAATTCGCCAGCCAGCAGGGCGTCGAGTCGCGGTTCGCGCGCCCGGCTCTCCCGAACCACCACCGTGCCGGCCGCCAGATCACCCAAACGTTGACAATGACGTGTCAGCACCATCGAAATCCCTCCCACCAGATAAAAAATAGGCAGCGAATCGACCAGGCGCAGAATGTTTCGCACGACCACTTGGGACGGCCGCAGGCTGAGACCCCGGTCATCGACGACCCGCAATCCCATGACATGCTTGCCCAGCGTCTGGCCGCGCCAAAACCCCTCCAACACCATGCCGTACAACATTTTCACCAGGAAAAGAATAAGCACGGGCAACGCCCGCGCCCAGTCCGCCGATACCACTGCCACCAACAACGCCAGCGTCGACAGCAACCAGGCCGTGATCACGACGACCACAAGGTCGATGGCCACCGCAGCGCCGCGCGAAGCCGGACCGGCTAGAGGCAACGCGAAAACCACCCCTTCCGGTGTCCGGATTTCCAGCGTGGTGGTCATGCTGATTTGAGGTGGACGGCCGCCGACCGGGCCGTCGCCGACCGTCGTCCCATCAAGGCGAAGAATCCGATCATCAGGACCAACTCCATCAGCCCGAATCCGATCTTCAGCGAATACAAATGCGGCCCGTGGTACTGCGAAAGGAACGCCTCAACGACACCCGCATATACCAGCATCACCCCCAGCCCGCCCGCCAGCGTGGCCAAATCATCGCGAACGGACCGAAGCCGGTGCCGCAATCCAATCCCCGTCCCATGCCCGATCACTGCACCCGCCAACACCAGGCCCGCCTGGCCCCCGATAAATATGGCCGTCAATTCCGGCACGCCATGCGGCAACAACCAGGCCGCCAGAAACTTCCCCTGCCCGTCCATGATATAATCGTAAGCCACGAATCCGAGGATCGCTCCGTTGTAGAAAAGCAGTACGCACGTCAACCCGCCCCACAAGAATCCCAGCGCCATGGCGGTCAGCGCCACCTTCGTGTTGTGGGTCATCAGCATCGTGGAAAACGCCGGCGCCGTCTCCCCGATTTCGCTCGCCCGTTCCGAGGCGACCGCCTCCTCTTCCAGCACCCGCTCCGTCGGCGTCTGGTGCAAATGCCCGAATTGCGCCGGCACCAGCATCCATTTGTTGTCAGGATCCTTCGCCATCACGAACGCCCCCACTCCAGCTCCCAATCCAGTCAGCCCGAGAGCCAGCCAGAATGCCCCAAGATGCCGGCGCAACGTCGCCGGAAACGTCCGGGTCAGCCAAAACAGCGGCCGCCATCGCACCCCGAGCCCACTCCGCTGATGCAAGCGCGCGTACGCCTGCCCGACCAATCCCTCCAGATACGCACGCAACTCCGGTTCGGCCGCAAATGTTTGCACCTTCGCCAAGTCGGCTGCCGCCCGCTCATACAAATAATAAAACCGACGCGCCGCTTCCACCCCGTCCTGTCGACCCTGCCCCCCCACACCCCGCTCCAATTCCTCCCAGAACGGCCGCTCCCGCCGAATGAATTGGTCCAAATCCAGAATCACGTTTCCGCTTTTACTCACGGATCCGCATTTGTCACCCCCTTGCGGGCTTGTCAGACGCCTGGCTCGGCGGTAGACACGCACCATGTCTCGCGGCCGCCGATTGAGCTTCCTGCTGCCTCCTGTCCTGGCGGCGGTCTTCGGCGTTCTGCTCGCGGTCAGCGTGCGAGCGGACGGCCCACCAGTGCCACCCGCGCCCGCGGACGGCCTTTACGACGATACGTCGGTTCTCAGCGACGTCCAGCGGGCGGCGGCCGTCAAAGCGGTGGCGAGTGCGCGCGCCGCCGGGGTCGACCTCCATGTCGCGCTGTACAGCTACATCGTGGGCGAGACGATCGAACGCCGGGCGGAGCGGCTCAAGGAAGTCTGGTGCCCGAATGGATCCGGACTGCTCGTCGTTGCCGACACCAGCACCAACCAGTGCACCTACTTGTCTCATGTCGCCGACACCGAGTGGCTGAGCACAACCGAACTCCAGCGGATCTTCACCGAGGCCAGCGCGGTTGCCGCCGCGTCCGATGGCACGAGCGCCGACAAAGTGCTGGTCGTGATCGAAAACCTAGCGCCACGCCTGCGTGATGCCATGGAAAAACATCGCGCCCTCACGCGGTACCGCGTCAGTCCGCGCGCTTGGTGGATCTTCGGTGCCGTCACCGCCAGCATTCTGGCGCTTTCCGCATTCGCCCTCCTCGCCCGATGGCTTTTCCACCGCCATCGCCAAGCCACCACGACCGTCCCGTTGTACTTCCCCACCGTCACCGTGGGCGAACGATTTGGCGGCTCCTTCGGCGGGGGGGTAATCGCAGAAGTGCACTTCGGCGCAAACGACAACGAGTAAGCTGACGATCGACAAGCCCCCCCACAACGCTGGCGATACATGTGCCCAATCTCCAGGACCGGCGCGCTCAAGCCCCCGCGGCGGCTTCCTGCAGGCTGCGCGCAAGATCCATGACCGCTGACTCCTCCAGCGCCATGGCCGTCGTCATTCCGGCATGCCATCGCCCGACCACGGTGGTCACGCTGACCAACGAGAGCACCTGGCCCGGTCCCAACGTGAGATGCACCACCGACACACTCTCGTTGCCCGGAAGGTGGCGGCGGGCCTTGGCGGCCGCGTCGGCCAGCACCGATGCCGCTGCCAGCAGGTCGACGCCGCCGCGAAATTCCACCAGCGGCTGGCCCAAGTCATCGGCCACAAAGAGTGCCTGCGGCTCGAAACATTCGTTCATCCAGTCAGCCAGCGCCCTCACCCGCACCGGCAGCGAACCCAGCGGCACGGCAAATGGCCGCGGCGGCAACCCGTCGGTGGGCGGTGAGGAGACGAGGCCATTTCGTTCGGCGCGCTCGCGCAGGGCGCGCAATCGTCCATGAAGCTGTGGCGGTGGCGGCCCCGCCGGCGTTTCGGGGGGCGGTCCCTCCGCCCTCTCAGCGGGCCGGTTGATCTCTGGGTCGGCCTTCAGCGCCACCGTGGGTGGCCGCGGATCGTCCGTGGGCACCGGCGGCTGGCACAAGGTTTCAGCGGCCGCGGTGGCCGCCGCCACGTCAATCCATGAGCCGAGTAGGGATGAGCGCGTCATCGGGGGCATGGAGGTGCAGGCGGGATTCCAATTCCGCCGCTAAATGGTCGAACACGACCGCGGCGGCCGGCGGGTTGGCGTACAAGAGGCCCAGCGGGACACCCAGGCCGCTGGCTTTCAGGAAAAGCGGATCACGCGGCACCACGCTCTCAAACATCAGGCGCGGCGGAATGATCTGGCGCAACTCGCGTCCGACTTCCGCGCTCTCGTGCTGGCCGTGCTGCATCATCGTCAGCAACAGCCCCGCCAACTGCAGCCGCGCCCCTTGCTGGCGCAATTGCTGCAGCGCCCCCAGCATCTGCGGCAGCGAGCGCACGCCTAATGGCTCAGCCTGCTGCGGCACCACCGCGTAGTCGACCACGCGCAGCACGTCCGCCGTATACCCGGTCAACCCCGCTGGCGTATCCACAATCACCACGTCAACCCCCGTCTCGGCCACCGCCGCCAGCATCCGGTCCAGCGCCGCCCGCGCATCCGCCCCAGGCGTCTTCACATCGAAAATCGTCTCTACCTGACCCGCTGGCATGATCTTCAACTCCGGAAGCCGCGTATGCAAAATGTACTCCACGCCATTAACCCCCTGCCGCAACGCATCGTAAAATCCCTGACACTTTCGCGCCTTCTCCGACAGCGACAGTCCCACCGATCCTTGCGGATCCGTGTCCATCAGCAATGTGTTCCAGCCGCGCCGCGCCAGCGCATAGGCCAGATTCACCGCCACGGTCGTCTTGCCGACGCCGCCCTTTTGACTCGTGATGGCGATTGAAATCATGCGATCATGGAAATAAGCCGGAGGCACCTACCTCCATCCCTGCCAATCGGCTACCGTAATGGCCGCCGGCCCGTCCCGCACTGAAAAATCCTGCCCGATAAAAAATTTTCCGAGATCCAGAGCCGCTAGGGATGTGAGCACCGGTCGCGCGGGCTACCAGCAGCGTCGCTGGAATTTCCAGCGATTCTCCCAAGCCAGTGCGACGGCAGCCTCGGCTTCCGCGTGGTGACGGCTCGCGGGCAAAATATGCCACAACACCACCCCGCGGTCCGTAATCCCGACCTCGTGGCCCGCGGCGGTGAGCTTCTTGACCTTCGATGGTTCGCGGAGCCAATCGCGCAGGGAGATGGTTTTTTATGAGTCTGATGCTACTGTCAGCCAGAGAATTATCAATTTTTCGCCATTGCGGCAGAAAAGGCCGCGGCACCAACCGACGGTGGCGTGCGAAATCAGGTTGACCCCGATCCCCGGTTGGGGCTCCTATCCGGGATGCAAATTAATCAGATTTCCAGCCCGCGGGCGCGCCTCGGGCACTGGCTGCCGATCGCCCTGACAATTTTGAACGTGGGCGCGCTGAGCGCGGCGGACGCCCCAAAGGCGGCCGCGAATCCGGCCAAGCTAGATGCGGACTACGCGATCCAGGGAGAGTACGCCGGCGAGCTCGACACCGAGCCATGGGGAGTCCAGCTCGTGGCGTTGGGCGGGGGCAAATTCGAAGGCGTGGGATTTGCCGGCGGCCTCCCGGGGGCCGGTTGGGACGGTGACCGCTCCACGATCGTTCGGGGTACCGGGGAATTGGTGGACGGTGTGGTGCGGTTCATGGCCGGAGCCGGACGATTCACCGGCACCATCAAGGACGGAGTGCTCTCGATCACCGAAAGCGGATCCGTCGAAGTCGGCACCCTGAAACGCCTCGTTCGCAAAAGCCCCACGGAGGGCGAGGCCCCACCGGCCGGCGCCATCGTGCTGTTTGATGGCAAGAACGTCGACGCCTGGCGGGACGGGGCGAAAATGACCGATGATGGACTGCTTATCGCCGGTGCCACGAGCCGCCAGGAATTTCAAAATTTCCGGCTGCACCTGGAGTTTCGCACGCCCTACAAACCGGCCGCGCGCGGTCAAGATCGCGGGAACAGCGGTGCCTACGCGCAGGGCCGCTACGAAGTGCAGGTGCTCGATTCCTTCGGCTTAGCGGGCGAAAACAATGAAGCCGGCGGCATTTATTCCGTTGCGGCCCCGTCCGTGAATATGTGCCTGCCACCGCTCCAGTGGCAGACGTACGACATTGATTTCACCGCCGCGGAATTCGACGCGTCCGGCAAAAAAACGAAGGACGCAACGATGACCGTGCGCCACAACGGCGTGGTTGTGCAGGAAGGCACCAAGCTCCCCCGCGCCACCGCCGCCGCCCCGCTCGGCGAGGGCTCCACTCCGGGTCCCCTATACCTCCAAGACCACGGCAACCCAGTTCATTATCGCAATGTCTGGATCGTTCCAAAATAAGCCGCGCCGCCTCGTCCCGCGCCGGCTCTGGCCGGTTCGGCAACGCCAACGACTTTTACGCGACTCCCATCGTCGACCAACCGCCCGTCCCCATCTTGCTTTTACCGCGCCGTCCGCTACGGTTGCGATTCCCCACCGCCACTACCGATCCACATCCATGCCCGACCAACCGCCCATGCCCGCGCCTGCCAGCTTCCCTTACAACCCGATCGTTCTCCCCAGTC
>JBJXFS010000122.1:0-13420 GCA_046155625.1 Verrucomicrobiales bacterium
GGTTTTACCCGGAACACGAAGCCATTCCGCACACGACCTCTCCGCTCCCAACTACTCCCCATGCCCCTGCCCGCCTTCCCCCATGTTCCCACTACTCACCAGCCCAACAATTCCCAAACCTTTCCCATTCTAATCCACCAGCCTGCCACAACAACGATTTCCTCCAAACCAAGAACCAAGAACCAAGAACCAAGAACCAAGAACCAAGAACCAAGAACCAAGAACCAACAACCAAGCTTACCGCCGCCGGCGGGCCAGGAGGACGAGGGCGGTGAGACCGAGCACGGAGGCGGTGCCAGGTTCGGGGACGGCCTGCACGTTGTCGATGAGGGTGAAGAGCAGATTGACGTCGTTGGGGTCGCTGGAAGAACCCGCATTGATGTCCGAGTGCCCGAAGAAAATGTTGTTGCCTCCGAAAGTGACCGCGGTCGCGTTGACGGTGGCGATGAGTACGCCGTCCACTGTCCAGGTCACGGTGTCCAGGGACTTGACGATTTCGACCTGATGCCATTCCATGCCCGCGGAGCCGACGTTGGTGGTGCCCGTTTGCTGGGAAAAGAATCCGAGTTGAGCGGCGGGGGCGGTCACACTGCCGAAGGAACTGTAGAATGGGTCGGAGTTATTGCGCGCGGTAGTGCCGGTGCCGGCGGCATAGACACCCGAGGGTTCGAGGTAGGAAGTGGGCGCCGCGGTGGAATAGGCCCGCCAATCGGCGGAGGATCCGCCATCTCCTGTCCCCCCAAACCACACACTGTCCTGGGTGCCGCCCGGCCATTGGGGCGTGGACCCGGCCGTGCCGACGCCGAAAGTCGACAATTGCGTCGATCCGCTGCCGCCCCCCGGAAAGGGGCCGTTGAAGTTCGCCCACCAGTCGAACTTCAGCGTGTAGGTGGAGGGCAGCGAGTGGTTGGTCAGGGAAGCGCTCATTCCGCCGAACACTCCGCTCGATTGGTTGGCTTGGAGTTTCAGCCCTCGCGTTCCGGCGCCGCTCGGGGCCGCTGGAATGCCCGCCGTGGAATAATCGAAGAAGAAATCGGCCGCCCCGTCCGTCGGGCCGAGGTTTACGGTCCAGTCCGCCGTCTGATCAGTTTCGAAGTCCGTAGTGAAAAGAACCGCGGAGGCGCTGGCGACCAAAGCAGCGTAAATGGCGGCGGACGAAACGATGGCGATGGCTTTCATTCGCGCATCGTTTCACGGCCTGACTCCGCGAGCAAGAAAATTTCCGCGCGGGGGCAGGGAAACAAGGCGGATTTTTTTGCGGGCTTGTTTGTGCCCGACTGAACTGAGAGTGAGGGGATTAAGCCGCTATGGAGTGGGCGGACATGTCCGCACCTTTCGTCGGACGAGGTGTCGCCCGACGAAAAGCGGCGACGCGTCGTCGCATTCCAGATTTTGGGAACCATTGGCCGTGCCACACTCCGGTCTACCACGAGATCCTGCCGACTCAGATTTCACGGCTTGTCGGTCGCCTGATGAGGTAAGAATCGGATATTCCATCCATGGCGGGGGTAACTCTCATGCTGAAAGCGGTCGCAGCGGGCGAAGAGGGGGCGGATCGCTCTTATTTCGCGAAATAATGTCTTCCCATGTCCGCTTCGAGCCGGGATTTGCGCATGTCAGATGATGGGATCTCTGGTCAGCACCGCTCCGGGGCGGGGCCGGTCGCTCATCGCACTCAGTTCGCCCGGCTCTACTCCAATTGCCTCTTGTTCGTTATGAAATACTTCCTGATCAGATCCTTCTCGTCGCTCACCTTAGTTGGGCTTTTGGCCGCCAAGCCAGTGACGTCATTCGCCGCCATCCTGTATGCCACGGGATTCGAGGACCCTCCACTGGCCAATGGCTCGGTGCTGCTCGGTCAGGACGGCTGGTCGACGGCCATCCCACCCTTTCTCAATCCGAATGCCGCGGTCATCACCGATGCCGTCGCGCGTTCAGGCTCGCAATCACTCCAGGTCGCCGGCGCCGACCTGGTGGCGGCGCCCCAAGTCGACCCGCTGGCCGTTGTCGGATCATACCGCCGGCCGGTCAACTACGATGCAAGCAGCGGACTATCGCGGGTGTTGATCACGTCGGATGTGAGACTCGACGGACCGGTGCTCGGCACGGGCGACTTTTTCGGCGCCAATATCGCCGCGCGCTCTGGGAGCGGAGGGGTAGGGGAGATCTCGATTTCCTCCGACGGTAAAGTCTATGGGTACACGGGAAATTTTGGCAGTCCGGTGCTGGCCTCCACGTCGATCACCCTCGGTGAATGGCACACGCTCGGCATCGATGTGGACTTCGCCGCGGACACCTACACCTTCCTCCTCAACGGAAGCTCCCTCGGCACCTTCCCTTTTGAAGTCGGCTTCTCGTCCGATCTGCTGCTCCGTGGGTCCGCGGTGGCCTTTGGATTTCCGGACGAGGCCGCGCCTGACAGCCAGTACAAGAAATCAAATTTTGTGGCTCGGTTCGACAACTTCTCCATCGCCACCGTGCCAGAAACCAACACCACATTCTTCTTGCTGGCCGGCGCCTTGGGATGTCTGGCGTGGCCTCGCACGTCCGGCACTCGCGCGCGCGGTGAGCGCGGACGCACCGTGGCGTCATGACGAGCCTTGAACGGGAAGTGCCTGAGTCTTCGGAGAGGCTTCACACGACCATCACTCGAGAAAGGAGACCATTCTCAGAGGGAACGCGTGTACCGTCTAAGAGCCATGGCCCGAAAGAGCGGCCATGGTTTCCCAACCCGAGAACCAGCCTACCGACGACGGCGGCTCAAACCAGCGAGGCCGGCCAAGGCCGCGAGGCCAATGGCGGCTGGTTCGGGGATGGCGGTGAACGCGTTGTAGTGGCTCTGGATTTCGCCGGCGGAGAGGGCGCTGTTGTAACTGGCGAATCCGTAGATATTGCCGACGAGCACATCGAAGAACCCGTCGTCGGTGCCATTTCGGGCGGCTCCCAGTCCCTGGCTTCCGGTGAGGTTGAGGGCGAATCCAGTCATGGTGTCGGCGAGAGCCCCATTCAAAAAAATGGAAGTATCCGTTCCGTTGGAAGTATACACCACGTGCAGGTCGACATTATCCTGCACGGCCGCTTGCCATTCCGGGAGCCCGGCGTGTGCGGGCAGTGCCGTCAGCGGGATTATCGCCAGCAGAAGTGGCGCGCGGGTAGGCATCGTGGGGATTGGCATCATTGATTCAGAGAGTGGGACATGCCGGGAGTGGAAAATCGAATGGGCGAGCCCGCTCATTTCGCGCGCTCTTGGTTCCCGTGACTCGCCCGGTCCATTACGGATAAGCAGCCGATATGCCAGCTCGATTCCGCTCATGCGATTGGGGCTGATCTTCCACCGGCTCACGCGTTTGCCCGCTCACGCCGGCGACCAGAGCGGTGGAGTCCAGAGGGGCGATCTCCGTTTTTTTGTTGTCTAGTGAAGGGGATTGGGAATCAGGGATTGCCACGCCGAATCCTCCCTAGGCCTCGACGCCCTGACGCGAGCAGTAGCAATCCGCCCCAAGCCGCCGCCGCACTCAGACCCACGCCCCCTTCCGCCACCCCTCTCACCGGGGCCGACAACTGACCTCGCACTGCGCCCGCGGGAAAGGACTCGTTGTGAACATTGACATACCACTGCGTAGGGTCAGCCAAGACCCCCGCGAGATCCGGGTCAAAGATTGGACCACCGGACAATTGTGCCGAAAAGTCAATGCGCACGGGGCCGTTATTGCCTGCGGGCGCATTGTGGATGTGAGCCGCCCTGATGGGCAAGCCCACGTCTTGTAGGGTGATATTCCAAGTGATGGTGAGGAGGTCCGAATCAATCTCCAACTCCGCCCAACCCGTGCCGTCCGGATCGCCGGGCACTGGGACTTCCTGGCTGCCGTCCAACGGGACCTCGAATTTATATAGGACCGCGTGAGCTGCTGAAGCCCAGAGAAGCGACGTGAGCAAGGCACCGAGAGCGATCGTTTTCATGGCAATAGGGTGTGAATTAATTGTGACACCCTATCGCCAGCGGCATCGAGCGACAATTCCGAAGATTGTATAATAACTATTGAAATTTCAAACTAGCCCTGGAAAAGCTGGCGGCTATGCGAGCGACCACGCGGGGAGTTTGACGATGGCGCCGCCCTTGAGGGCGGATTGGTGGGCGCAGAGGCCGGTGGCGGTCCAATTGGCTGACTGGACGGCGTTCGGGAACGGGTCGCGATCTTCGATGAGCGCCATGACGAACTCGTGTGCCAGATGCGGGTGGCTGCCGCCGTGGCCGGCGCCTTGGGTGAAGCTGAGGTGGGTCGTGCCTTCCATGTCGTAGACCCCTTTGGTGGTAAAGTCCTGGATGGCCTTGGGCAGGCGCTTGGCATAATCCGGCACTTCGATCAGTTCCGGAATCTCCGCCTCCGGCTTCTTCGCGGTATGCAGGACGTGTTTCTGGTGCTCAATGAGTGTCCATTCGAACGACCGCTTGGACCCGTAGACATCGATGCTTTCGCGGTATTGCCGCGCCGTGTCGAACAATGAGCGGATGATGCGGGCGGTCAGGTCGGAATTGGCGATTTTGACGTGAGCCGTTTCGACGGCAAAGGGCGAATGGTGGATCTTCGCCAGCTCGGGGCGAATCGTCCCCGATCCAAAGCAGCTGACGTACTCCGCCGGTTGCCCGGCCAACCCAAGCACCGGACCCACGCAATGCGTCGCATACCACATCGGCGGCAAGCCGGGCCAGTAGTTTGGCCATCCGTCCATGTCCTGTTGGTGGCTCGCCTGGAGAAACTGGATTTTGCCGAGTTTTCCCTTTTTGTGCAGTTCCTGGATGTAGAGGTACTCGCGCGCGTAGACGACGGTTTCCATCATCATGTAGCGCAGCTTCGATTTCTTGACGGCGTCGACGATTTTTTTGCAATCCTCGATGCTGGTGGCCATCGGCACCGTGCAGGCGACGTGTTTGCCGGCCTTGAGGGCGGCGAGGCTCATCCAGGCGTGGTCGGGAATGCCGGTGTTGATGTGCACGGCATCGACCTCGGGGTCCATGAGCAGGGCCTTGTAGTCGTCGTAGCGGCGATCGACGCCAAAGGCGTCACCAATGGCATCGAGCTTCTTCCGCGACCGCTGGCAGATGGCGTGAACCTGGGCGTGCGGGTGGCGTTGGTAAATGGGAATGAACTCGGCGCCGAAGCCGAGGCCGACGAGAGCGATGTTAATTTTCCGACGGGATGGCATGGTGAGGGGGCGTATAGCCGGAGGATGGACGCGGCGTCAAAAGTAATTTGTGGCGATCGGGTCTCAGCGTGTGAAAAATCTCAGCTCGCAGCCGCAGCGGCAACGTCGGCACTGCAAAACCCAACTCGCCGGGCGCCGCCATTTCCCGCCCTTGCCGCCATGCTGTAATGCGCGCGCTGAATTGCGCGGTCACGGCCGCCAGTCGCGCCTGTCCCGCCGAGTCATGAGGGTCGCGGGCGGCGACTCCGGCCAGCACCTTGGCATAGTCCCGTACCAAGCGGCGGACAAACAGACGGCTGGTCATTTGCTGCGACGGACCCCATAAATGCGCCCTTGGAATCAGGAGGCCGGCGTCCACGAGACGCACCCGCCCGTCGGCACCGACGACAAAATTGCTCAGAATAAAATCGAGCACGTGCCATCCGCGTGCGCGGATGGCGTCCAACGTGGCGAGGAGCGAGGCGATCAAATCGGCGGCTTCAGGCGCCGTGGCGGTGGCAAGGCGCCGGTCGAGGAAATCGTCGGCGGCGAGCCGCGGTGCCGCGACGGCCCAGCGCGCCGACCACCATCGTTCGGAACCGGCAACTGGCCTCCCGTTTTGCCATCGAACGCCGCGAAAACACGCGTGTTCCACCAGCACGAATGGCTCGAGCAGACCGCCCAGGACGTCAAGGGCGCGCACCGGTGTGCGCGGATGCACCAGCACCCGGCCGAGAACCGATTGCCACGACCTTCGCGGGATTTTCACTACCCACACCGGGGTGCCGAAAATCAAACTTTGCCCGCCCGTGGCCACAAAGTCCAGAGTTGGAGGCGCAGTGCATTCGATGTCCGACGATCGAGGCATCCCGGCTTCACCCTCGGCGACGCATCGGCTCGACGCAAGGAGGTCGGCGGTCGGCGGTCGGCGGTCGGCGGTCGGCGGTCGGCGGTCCATGAGCGGAAAGCGGGGAGAGAAACGCTGGAGCTGTGTTCAGTGGTCAGTATTCAGCGGGAAACGGGCGTTGCACGATGGACAGACGAGTCACTGGCGAAGGGTGAGCAAGCAGCGAGAGGGGGAGTCTGGTAGCGAAGCGGATTATTCGAGGACGAGGACGAGGACGATACCAAGCATCCCGAACAGGTTTTTCCTCCCACGCGAAAGCGGGGAGTTCAACGAACTCAATATTCAGGATGGGATAGGCCGGGCTTTCAGCCATCGATGGTTTGTGGGTGACTTTCCTTGGGACGTTGGCCCTGGCCTGGAGTTTTTAAATAATTGCGCCAAGTGGGGTGTCAGGCGTGCTTGATTCCAAGCATCGGCGGCGTTGTCGGCTATCGTCAAAACGCCTTGAATCAGATAAGTTTGCATCCTTTGAAAACAGGTTTCAGCGGGTGATTGAGGCTGGAGGTGGGACGAGACCTCCCGGGCTCGTAGGCGGTGAGAGCGTGATGAAACAAGCTCCTTCTCGCCTCCTCAAGCGGTGCCCAAAGCCAGCAAAAGCACGCGTGGACAGCAGCGGTAGTGAGAAAAATCCACCGACCACCGACCTCCGATTTGGTCTGGTCAAAACGCGAGGCAAGATACAGGATACGTGCATGAGCACGATACTTGGGATCATGGTGGGATTTATCACGTGGTTTTTGATCCGGTATTTGGTGGCGGGGTTGTACACGGTGAATCAGAACGAGCGGGCGGTGAAGACGAGTTTTGGGCGGGCGCAGCGGGTGGGGGACCGGACGACGTTGGACGACCCGTTGGCGGAGTCGTTACGGCCGGACGAACGACCGAGGTATACGTATCCGCAGGTGCGGGTGATTCCTCCTGGGGGGCCGTATTTCCGATGGCCCTGGGAGCGAGTGTACAAGGCCTCGATCGCCACGGAGACGATTAACATGGCTTTGGATCCGGAGGATCCGGAGGCGAACCAGCGTGGCACGGTGCTGGAGGCGGTGACCAAAGACCAACTGAACACGGGATTGACTGGTCAGATCCGGTACCGGGTGTCGGATCGGAATTTGTATGCGTATCTCTTTGGGGTGAAGAACCCGTTGGCCCACGTGATGGGGTATTTTGTGAGCGTGCTGCGCGAGCGGATTGCCAATTTTGAAGCGCCGCCGCCCGAGCCCGATGTGGCGAATCCGAATTCGCCGGATGCCACGGTGGTGAGCGGCATTTCGATCAACGACCTGCGGAAGAACTTGCGGGACTTGAACGAGCACATGGACCGCGAGTGCCAATCGTCGTCGGCGCGGTACGGGGTGGTGTTGGACGCCACCTTGATAACGGGGATCGATCCGCCGCCGGAGGTTGAGTCGGCGCTCGCGGCGATCAATACGGCGTACAATCATGTTTCGTCGGACATTTCGCTGGCCCAAGCCTCGGCCGACCAGAAGATCGTGCAGTCGAAACGGGCCGTGGAGATTGAAACGCTGAAGGCGCAAGCGGAGGTCGAGCCATTGGCCAAGCTGGCGTCGCAGTTGCAGTCGTTGAAGCACGCCGGGCCGCCGGTACTGCGGGCGTACGTGCGGAACGTGCGGCTGGCGTTTTTCGAGCAGGCAAAAACCATCTTCGTGGAGGCGCGCCGGTCATGAATGCGTTTACGGAATTCCTGTTGGCGGCGGGGATCACGTTTGCCGTCTGCCTGGTTTTTGTGCCGATCTTGTTTGCCTTGGCGCGGGTTTTTGGGCTGTACGCGATTGTGCCCGAGCGACACGCCTTTGTGTATGTCCTGTTCGGGAAAGTGCTGGCCACGGTCGACGAGCCCGGGTTGCACCTGCTTCCGCTCCAACTGGGATGGCGTGCGTTTTTCGTCAACTGGCTGGGCAAATGCCACGAGGTCGACCTGCGGCTTGATCAGCAGTATTTGCGGAGCCAGGCGGTGAATTCGGAGGAGGGGGCGCCGATGGGGATTGGGATTTGGCAGGAGATGTTCGTGAGTGATCCCGTCTCCTATCTTTTCAAAAACACCGATCCTCGTGGATCTCTCGCCGCCAACGTGAGCAACTCGACCGTCCGGTCGCTGAGCAACATGCCGCTTGGATCGATGCTGGTGAGCCGGCATGAGATGAGCAAGACCGTGCGGGCTGAAGTGTCGCCGAAATCGAACGAATGGGGGTACCAACTGGGATCGGTTTACATCCGGAAGGTGCATTTCCGTGACCATGGCATGATCCGTCAAATCGAAAGCAAGGTGGTCAACCGGTTGCGTCAGGTGACGAGCGCGATCAAGCAGGACGGGGCCAACCAGGTCAGCATCATCGCCAGCACGGCCGAACGCCAGGCCGCCATCGAGTTCGCCAAGGCCGGCGCGATCAGGCCGCAGCTCGTCGGGGAGGCGCTCAAGTCGATTTCCGCCGATCCGGAGGTGGCGGCCGCGCTTTTCGAGGTCCTGGAAGCGCAGAAGATCGTCAGCGGAACGGGACGATTGGTCGTGCTGCCGGAGCATTCAGGCCTGTTGGCCCAATTGCTCACGCCCGAGGCGGAAAAGGCGGCTGAACGCGAGGCGCCGCCACCGCTGTCGCCGCCGTCCGCCGGCTCAGGCGCACCGGCGTCGGCGCCGACCACCGGCACGGCCGAAGTCACCATCACCTGCCCGCGCTGCAACAGTCAGATGCGGGTCGCGCGCGACGCCAAGCGCATCGAGTGCCCGACCTGCCGGTCGCAGTTCGGGTTGGTATGAAGCTGGCGGCCGGTCGTCAAGCAGGGCAAAAAGCCTTGCCTCAATGAGCGCGAATCTCAGGGCCTTGCCGTGCCGGCACCGCGCTGGAGAGTGTCCATTTCCCGTGCTTTTTGTTAACGGAACGACGCCCCAAGCGAATGAGAGAAGGTGGCATTGAGGTGGGACGCGACCTCCCGGGCGCGTAGGCGGTGAAGGCGTACCAGCAGGAATGGTCTCCACTTCTCGAGTGATGGTCGCCTGATTCACACCCGGAGCATTCCTAATTACCGCATGTTTGTTCATCGTTTTTCTGGCTTCAGGCACTGCTTCGGCACCAAGAATGGACAAAAATCCAGAGTGTTGCCTTGCCGACAACGCCATGGGTGTCACCAACCGCGCCATCGCCAACTCCCCGCAAAAGCGTTGAGCTTGGAACCGCTGTGAGTAAAGTTTCCCCATGGCATCCCTCGCCACGCCTCATCAGTTTACGCGCGAAGCCTATCGAAAGATGGTCGAGTCGGGAGTTCTCGCGGAAGACGACCGGGTCGAGCTCGTCCGAGGTGCCATCGTCGACAAAATGCCAGCCGGACCCTCCCACGGCGCCTGTGTGAAGCGCCTGACTCGTTTTTTCACTGCCCTGGTTGCCAGCCGGGCCATCGTTTCGGTGCAGGACCCATTGGCTCTGGGGGAGGACTCCGAGCCCGAGCCTGACCTTGCCCTGCTGGCACCGAGCGACGACTTTTATGCGCAATCCCACCCCGGGGCGAAGGATGTGTGGCTCGTGGTTGAAGTTGCGGATTCCTCGGTGGCTTACGACCTCCGGACCAAGGTGCCGCTTTACGCAGAGCACGGCATTCCGGAAGTCTGGATCGTCGACCTCCAGCGCAAGGAGCTGCGAGTCTTCCGCGGGCCGGCCGGCGGACGGTATTTGATCGATGGCACTTTTCGCACTGGCGACGTCGTTCCCCTCGATGTTCTTCCGGGCGAATCATTTCCCGTCGACGCCTGCGGGTTTTGAAGGCTCGGGAAAACCGGAGTGCGTGGCGCCTGACTTGACGCTGGCGACAGCCGGCGCGAGACATGGGGTGACCTCATGAGTGCCCAGAAAAAACCTGCTGCCTCGGCGAAAGCCGCCCGAAGTCCGAAACCAGCCCTGCCGCGTCCGCATTCGTCGATCTTGGTCGACGGACCGAACCGGGCGGCGAGCCGGGCGATGCTACATGCGGTTGGCTTCAAGCGGGAGGACTTCCAAAAGCCACAGATCGGAATTGCCAGCACATGGAGCATGGTGACGCCGTGCAACATGCATATCGACCGGTTGGCCCGGGAATCGGGGAAGGGGGCGGACGCTGCGGGCGGCAAGAGCATCATTTTCAACACGATCACGGTGTCGGACGGGATTTCCATGGGCACGGAGGGCATGAAGTACTCGCTGGTGTCGCGCGAGGTCATCGCGGATTCAATCGAGACGGTGGTGGGTTGCGAGAACCTGGACGGCTTTGTGGCGATCGGCGGTTGCGACAAGAACATGCCGGGCTGCGTGATGGCGATGGCGCGCCTGAATCGCCCGAGTGTGTTCGTCTATGGCGGCACGATCCTGCCCGGCTGTTACAACGGGCGGGACGCCGACATCGTGACTGTTTTCGAGGCGGTGGGCAAACACGCGGCGGGGGCCATCGGGGACGCCGAGCTGCGGAAGATCGAGGAGGTGTCGATTCCTGGGGAAGGATCCTGTGGCGGGATGTACACGGCCAACACGATGGCCAGCGCGATCGAGGCGCTCGGGCTTTCGCTGCCGAACAGTTCGGCCCAGGCCGCGGTCAGCGACGACAAGATGCGCGACTGTTTCGACGCCGGGGCGGCGGTCGTGCATCTGCTGCAGCGCGGGATAAAACCGCGCGACATCCTCTGCCGCGAATCATTCCTCAACGCCATTGCGCTCATCACCGCTCTCGGGGGGTCGACCAACGCCGTGCTCCATCTCATAGCCATGGCGCACTCCGCCGGAGTGAAACTGGACATCGACGATTTCACGCGCATCGGTCGGCGGACGCCGGTCTTGGCCGATCTGAAGCCGTCAGGCAAGTACGTGATGTGGGAGCTGGTTAAAATCGGGGGCACCTTGCCGCTGATGAAGATGCTCCTGGAAGCAAAACTCCTCGATGGCGGCGTCATGACCGTCACCGGAAAGACCCTCAAGGATAACTTGGCCAAGGTAAAGCCGTATCCAGCCGGTCAGGACGTAGTGCGTTCGTTCGCCAACCCGATCAAGAAAGAAGGCCATTTGGTGATTCTGCGCGGGAATCTGGCCCCGCAGGGTGCGGTCGCCAAAATCAGCGGCAAGGAGGGCCTGCAATTCACTGGCAAGGCGCGTGTGTTTGATTCCGAGGAGCAGGCGATGACCGCGATTCTGGCCGGAAAAGTCAAGAAAGGTCATGTGGTGGTGATCCGGCGGGAAGGGCCGAAGGGCGGACCGGGCATGCGCGAGATGCTGGGGCCGACGAGCGCGATCATGGGCCTGGGGCTTGGCAAAGACGTCGCCTTGATCACCGATGGCCGGTTTTCGGGCGGCAGCCATGGCTTCGTGGTCGGACACATCACGCCCGAAGCGCACGTCGGCGGGCCCATCGGCGTGCTGAAAAATGGCGATGTCATCACCATCGATGCCCAGCAGCACTCGATCGATGTCGCCCTCAGCGACGATGAGTTGGGAGCGCGACTGGCGGCCTGGCGCCAACCGAAGCCGCGCTACACGCGCGGTGTGCTTGCCAAATACGCCGCTTTGGTGCAAAGCGCCAGCGCGGGGGCGGTGACCGACAGCGGGCTCGCGCTGTGAATCCGCCGGATCGGGCGGCCCGATCCTCCCCGAGCCCTGGATTTCTTACCGCCAACCGTTCGCCCATGTCAAAGAAAGCCGAAACCCCGGAGAACCCGTTTCGCGACGATCTGGCCACACGCCAGAGTCCTGAGCCGTGCACTCTGGTCATTTTCGGAGCTACCGGCGACCTGACGCACAAACTCCTCATCCCGGCTCTCTACAACCTCGCGATCGATGGCGAGCTCCCCCCCACGCTCAAAATCGTCGCCTTCGCCCGCCGCCCGAAATCCGACGACGACATCCGCGCCGAGTTCGCCACGAGTAACGCCAAACAATCACGCCAGGGCCACGATGAGGAATTCTGGGCCGGCTTCCGCGACCGCATCCTCTACCATCAGAGTGAATTCAGCGACGCCCAGGGCTATGTCTCGCTGGGGCACCGGCTCGACGAACTCGATGCCGCCCGCGGAGGGCCGGGGAACAGGCTCTTTTATCTGGCTTCGGCTCCGGACGATTTTGAGGAGATCCTGGGCCAGCTCAAACGCGCCGGCCTGAACGACGGACGGCACGGCGGGTGGGCGCGCGTCATCGTGGAGAAGCCGATCGGCAAGGACCTGCCGAGCGCCCAGAGGCTCAACAACATGGTGGCCGCGGTGTTTGATGAAAAGAACACGTATCGCATCGACCACTACCTCGGCAAAGAGACTGCCCAGAACATCATCGTCACACGCTTCGGCAACTCGATCTTCGAACCGCTTTGGAACCGAAACTACATCGACCACATCCAGATCACCTGTGCCGAGAACTTCGGCATGACCGGGGGACGCGGTGCCTACTACGACAAGGCCGGCGCCCTGCGCGACATGGTGCAGAACCACCTGCTGCAACTCCTCAGCCTGATTGCCATGGAGCCGCCCACCGACCTGAGTGCGGACTCGGTGCGCGACGAAAAAGTCAAGGCGCTGCGGGCGCTGAGGAAATTCTCATCGGTCGACGAGGTGGCCCAAAACGTTGTGCGCGCCCAGTATGCGGCGGGCTCGGTGGACGGTCGACCGGCGGTCGGTTACCGCGACGAGGACCGGGTCGACCCGGCTTCGCGGACCGAATCGTACGTGGCGATTCGGGCATTTATCGACACCTGGCGATGGCAGGGGGTCCCCTTTTACATTCGGATGGGCAAACAATTGCCGAAGAAGGCGACGGAAATATCGGTGCATTTCCGACGGGCGCCGCATGTGCTTTTTCAAACGCTCCCGGCCCGCGGTCGAAGCAACGTGCTCGTCTTCCGCATCCAACCGGACGAGGGCGTGAGCCTGCGCATGCTCGGCAAAGTGCCGGGTCTCGCCATGCGCATGGAGCCGGTCAAGATGGACTTTCGCTACGCGACCAGCTTCGGAAAACCGAGCCCGTTCGCCTACGAGCGCCTGCTGCTGGATGCGATGGCCGGCGACGCCACGCTTTTCGCCCGGCGCGATGAGGTCGAGAACGCCTGGAGTTTCATCGACCCGATCGAGCAGGCGTGGCACGAACCGGGCGCCCCCCCCAAGATGGCGGAATACCCTGCTGGGTCCTGGGGCCCGGCGGAGGCCGATGAACTGCTGGAGCGGGACGGGCGGAGTTGGAGGAGAATCTAGGAGGATGGGATGCATGGGAAGAATAGGAAGAATAGGAAGAATAGGAAGAATAGGAAGAATAGGAAGAATAGGAAGAATAGGAAGAATAGGAAGAATAGGAAGAATAGGAAGAATAGGAAGAA
>JBJXFS010000298.1:0-37862 GCA_046155625.1 Verrucomicrobiales bacterium
TCGCCGGTGAAAACGACCTTGTAGCCGGCATCGCGCACCGCCCGGCTCAACAGGTATTTCGAGATGCCGTGGCCGTTGAAGCAGAGCGTCTCCGCATGCCAGATCGCATCCGCGAAATGATCGGCGAGGTCGGATTGCTTGATGGGAATCGGATAAAACTTCGCGCCGGCATGCGCCGCCATCTCCTCCGCGACGCTACTTTCGTCGTAGGCGGCCTGGTCAAATGTGAGCGTGAAGGCGTGGATCGGTTCACGGGCGTGGCGGGCGGCGAGACCCAGCACCGCGCACGAGTCCAGGCCGCCACTCAGATAACAGCCGACGGGCACGTCCGCGCGCATCCGCAAGCGAACCGCCTCGTCCAGTTGGGCACGGAACATCTCAATGTAGGATGGGTCGTCGCCCTTCTGCGCGGCCAGCTCGGTCCCGGTGGGATAATCAAAATCCCAATAGCGCAGCAGGCGAAAGCTGCCGGGCGTCGCCAGAAGGTAGTGGCCGGGCGGAACCTGGAAGACGCCTTCGAACAACGTCCGGTCCGGCGGACCGAAACCGCTCGCGCCCTGGTAAAACCCTTCGTGATCCCAGCGCGCCGGCACGCCCGCAGCGAACAACGCCTTCACCTCGGACGCGAGATACAGCGTGTCGTTGTGCCATGCGTAGAAGAGCGGCTTGATGCCGAACCGGTCGCGCGCGGCGAACAGGGTCTGGTTGTTCCGATCCCACAGCGCGAACGCGAACTCGCCGCGCAGTTGCGGCAGGCAGTTCGCCCCGAGGTCCTCGTAAAGATGCAGCGCGATCTCGCTGTCGGAATGGGTCCGGAAACGGTGGTCGCGCGCCTCCAATTCACGGCGGATGCGCTCGAAGTCGTAGAACTCGCCGTTGACGACGATATGGAGACGCTTGTCTTCGCTGGCGATGGGCTGATCACCGCCGCGGAGATCTATGATGCTCAGACGCGCGTGGCCGAGGCCCACGCGCCGGTCGGGCGACACCCATTGGCTTTGGTTGTCGGGCCCGCGGTGATGCAGCGCGGCGGTGGCGCGCTGCAACGAGTCGGCGGTGGCGGGAGTTTTGCGGGAGAAGAAAGCGGCGATGCCACACATGGGATGGAAGACGGGTTGGTTTTGGATTTCACGCGTGGGCTTTGCTCCACGCACTCAGGGCGCTTTTCCGCGCTCTGGGCATCATGATGATGATGGTCGCACCGAGCACGGCCACGGCGGCGAGGGTAAAGAACGCCGCCTCACTGGAACCGCCGCTGGCCTGGCGGATTCTCCCGATCAGGTCTGGACCAAAGTGTCCTCCCAGATTGCCTACGGAGCTAATCCAGGCAATGCCCGCCGCCGCCGCGGTTCCGGATAGGAACTCGGTGGGCAAGGACCAGAAGGTAACCCCCCACGACAGAATTCCGGAGGTGACCAGGGTGAGGCCGATGATGGAAAGTACGGGAGAGGTCTTGCCAATGAGGGCGAGAACGAGCAGACCGGCGGTGGCCACCAGCAATCCGCTGGCGGCGTGCCAACGGCGCTCTCCGGTGCGGTCGGAATGAGCCCCCCAATAGACCATGCAGATCGCGGCAGTGCCCCAGGGGATCATGCTAAGCAATCCAACCTTAAGGTAATCCGTCTTGTTGATACCCAACTCCTGGATGATGGTTGGCATCCAGAAATTGACGGCGTAGAAACCCAACAAACCGCAGAAATACACCAGTGACAGAGTCCACAGGCGGCCATCGCGGAACGCTCCCATCAAATTGTGGCGCTGGACATCCCCTGCCTTGGAGGTCTCGTCTTCGGAAAGACGCTGCAGAACGAGGTTTCTTTCCTGGTCAGTAATCCACACGGCGTGCCGAGGACCATTGGGCAACAGCCAAAATACGAGGACCCCCATCATGACCGAGGGCAGGCCTTCCATGAAAAACAACCACTGCCATCCGCGCCAACCATTCACACCATCCATGTATTGCATGATGGCGCCCGAAACCGGCGAACCGATGACATTGGAAATCGCGATGGCCGTCATGAACAAGGCGGTCATTTTCGCCCGGCGAGAGGCCGGAAACCAATAGGTGAGATACAAAATGATGCCCGGGAAGAAACCCGCTTCCGCCACGCCCAACAGGAAGCGCAGGAAGTAGAAGGTGAACTGCGCATCGGTGCAATTAGACCAGGAGGCGATCGCTCCCCAGTGGATGTCGCCGGTGAACATAAACGCCGACGAGATAATGCCCCAGGTGATCATGATGCGCGCGATCCATAGGCGGGCACCTACACGCTCCAGGATGACATTGCTGGGCACTTCGAAAATGAAGTATCCGATAAAGAAGATACCCGCGCCGAAACCATAAACCTGATCGCTAAACTGGAGGTCGCCCGCCATCTGCAGCTTCGCGAAACCCACATTCACACGGTCCAGAAACGAAAAGATGTAGCACAGGAAGATGAAGGGGATGAGACGTCTGGCAATCTTCCTAAAGGTCGCCTCTTCAAACTCCGGACTGATAGGCGAGGCCGCGGCAATTTCATTTTTCATGCGTTGCAATATGTTGGAGCGAGTCGCTTCCAAGAGGTCATGCGCCGTTTCACTTCCAAAAGGCCCAGGAAGTTTGAAAAAAGTTTCGGAGGCTCAGTTCCGGCGCATTTCGACCTTCAGCCAGGAGCGGGCGTACTGCCACCAGCGCTTGGCCGTGGTGAGGGAAACACCCAGGGCGTTGGCCGTTTCTTCCGTGGACAGGCCCACGAAATAGCGCAGCTTGACGAACTCCGCCTTCTCCGGCTCCAAAGCCGCGAAGCGATCCAGGGCGTCGTGCATGGCGAGAACTTGCTCGGCGTCGTCGGACGGCGCAGCGATCTCCACCTCGTCGATATCGACCCGCTCTTGCCCGCCTCCGTGCCGCTGGCGAAGGCGTCGTCGGGCGCGGTCCACCAAAATGCGGCGCATGGCCTCCGCCGCGGCCCCAAAGAAATGCGCGCGGTTTTTCCAATTCGGTTGCTCGTCGCCGCCCAGGCGCAGCCAGGCTTCGTGGACCAGGGCGGTGGGTTGAAGTGTCAGGCCCGCGTTTTCCCGCACCATCTTCGCCGTCGCCAGCTTGCGCAGTTCCTCATAGACCAGCGGCAGCAGTTGATCGCTGGCACGCGGATCGCCCGCCTCGATCGCGCTGAGCAACTGGGTGACGTCGGACATGATGTGAGGATGACGAAGCCGCCCGCGGAAAGCAAGTGTTTGGAGATGCGGTGCAGGACGATTGCGGTCCAGAAACGCTTTGCGAAGGTGCATCACAGAGCCCGTGAAGGCTATGGCGCCAGCTGAAGTCCCACGAGCAGATGAAGGAAGCGGCGGCTGCCAGCGGGAAAGGATGCGGGGCCTTTGACGGTCACGGTTTCGATGCCGTCGCCGTTGTCGTGGATCAGCGGGGCGGGAGCAGTGAGCGGAGACCAGACCTCGAAATTCCCGGTGCTCTCCAGGGTGAATTGCACGTCGAGCAGGTTCTTGCGGCGGCGGTATTGAGCGGTCAGGCTGTTTCCGCTGATGGATCCGGTAAGCAGTTCGGTGGTGGACTCAAACGGCGTGAGGCCGATGGCGTAGCGGAGTTCGTTGGAGACTCAGGCTGCACCGGCAGCGGGGTTAGACCCCCTCCCCACATGACCCGACCACCCGATCCCAACGCCTGCCCCCGAAAGCAATTTCCTATCAGATTGGTTCCCCATCCGGTGTCATCTATTTTGGCTCAACCACCACTTCCGCCCCCCTTTCCGATTCCGATCCCCGGTGTCATCTATTCTGGCTCAATGCGGGGACCGGGATCGCTAGAAATTATCTTGGCTACTGCTTAAAAAAATCCCATTATTAATTCACACCTTCGAAAATACACCCTCAACGAACTCAGAAATATGACTCGCCCATCTTGCGGAAAAATCTGTTTACCATTGATTTGCGCCAGTGCCTTGCTCGGCCCCGCCCAGCTTCGGGCGGATACTAATCTGTTTGGCTGGTGGCCGCTCAACGAGGGCGCCGGCAACATCGCAGCCGATATCAGCGGCAACGGCCGCGACCTGGTGATCGTCAGGGGTGATACGGGCGGTCTCGCGGCTGACGGTGCGGCGTGGATCGATGACCCCGAGTGCGGGATGGTACTCAGCTTCAACGGCGATGACGGTACCGGAGCCTATGCGATTATGACCGATGGGATTCCCGGCCAGTACGGAGCCCTTCCGCTCTTCACTCTCGACGCGGAGAATACCTTCACCTGGTCGCTGTGGATTAAGGCGGAGGATAATCAGGCAAACAACGACATTATTCTCGGCAACCGCGTCGCGCCCGGGGGCTCGAGCGATTGGCCCAGCGGGCGGGAGTTTATCAAGTTCGACAGCAACAACTTCGAGTTCGACACCAACAATGTGCAGGGCGTCAATTACGCCGATATCGTCGGCGAGCAGCTCGACAGGTGGGTTCACCACGCGATTGTGAAGGAAGGGGCGAGTTTCACCTACTATCGCGACGGAGTCGAGGCGGGCACTGGCTCAGCGGGCGGATCGCAGACCAATCAGCAACCGCTGTTTTTCGGTGGCCAGGGCGACTTCGACGGGACGTTCACACTCGAGTTGTGGCGTGGCTCCATGTTCGACGTCCGCTTGTTCAGCAGCGCCTTGAGTGCCGACGACATCCTTACCATTTTTGGCAACAAGGGCGTGTTCACGGGCCAGGCTGTGCTCGAGTTCACGGCGATCGAAGTCGACGCAAATAACAACGTCACCCTCACCTGGCGCTCGAAGAGCAATGCAAGCTACGCGCTGGATTTCTCGACCGCGCTCAAAATTGCCAGCGAACCAGGAGGCTGGGCTGAGATCGCCGACGTCATCGATGGCGCAGACAATAGCGACACGACGACATTCGTGATGTCGTCAACCAGCTTCCCGTTCCTGAACACGGAATCGCGCGTTTTCTTTCGGGTGCGGGAAACCGAGTAGAGTCTGATCGATGAGGCGGGCACGGCTGACGGGTTACGGAGACACCTGCGCCGCGGCGAGTGCGGGATCGTCCATGTCCAAGCGGTAGAGGATCTGGTTGTAGTCGTAGCGTGGGGTTTTGTTAGGGTTGTTGGAGAAGGTGTGAGTGTAGGTACCTTCGAAAAGCAGGATCGGGCTGCCCTCGGGGGTGAAATCTTGGCGCACCCGCGGGTTGTAGAAGGTGTAGTTCTCGTGGCTGAGGACTTTGACGGCGGCCAAAGGGCTTCCATGGGCCTATCCGGCCTTGGGTTTGGCGACGAATGGCACCAAGACCGACTTGGACTGTCTGCTGGGGGCCACTCGCCAATAGGCGGCCGCTTCGGCCGGCCCGGCGACGTTGGTGTAGTGCGTCCGGACGACACCGGCGCTGTTGCCCATCTCCTCGGCAACCGTAGCGGCATTCTTGGTGACTGCGAGGCGGTAGGTGCCGAAAGAGTGGCGTAGGAGGTTTTCCTCCCAGGTGATGCCCGCGGCCTCGGCCGCCGCCGCGAGGTGCTTCCGGTACCCGCCTTCGGTCAGGCCGAGGGGTGATTCGGGCAGACCGGCCAGCGGCTTGAGCCAGGCTACGGCGCACGGAGGGAGGTCGCACGTGCGCCGGCGATTGGTTTTCGTCACCTCTGACCGGAGTTCCACGTAAGGCGTCGCCGCCTCCAAATGGATGTGTTTCCAGCGGAGACGCGAGGCTTCGGCACGACGGATACCGCAGAAAGCCTGAAGCACCAGCAGCGGACGGAGCCCCGGCAGTGCGGCATGCAGAAGCTTGGACAGCTCGGAGGCGGTCAGGATCGGTGGGGCCTTGCGGACGATCTTCGGCCTGTCGAGTCCGGCCAGTGGGTTCGTGTCGAGGAAGCCCCGTTTGGTGGCTAGACTGAACACGCTGCCGATGACGCGAGCGTAATTGGTCCAGGTTTGCGGCGACACATGGAGCCGGTGGAGCCACGCCTCCACCTCGCGCATGGACACATCAGCGATCTGTCGTGAGCCGAAGTCCTCTCGGAATTGTTTCAGCCGGCTCTTCAGGTCGGCCCGGTGGCGGTCGCTGAGATTCCTGCGGTCGGCGTTGTCCTGGCGGGCATCGATGGCCTCGCCGACGGTGTGAGGTGGTTTGGCGTTGTCGTGGGCTGCGATGGCCCGGGCGATCAAAGTCGAGAAGGAGGGAACGTCCGGGTTCTTCTCAGCCCAGACACGATATTTGATGAGGCCAGCGCGCTCATCCTCTTCGACCGTGCCGTGCCGCGATCCGTGGTTCGTGATCTCGGTCGTCCGTTCCTCCGCGTACAAATCGGCGTCTTTCTTGGTGAGAAAATAGGCGAAGCGACGCACTTGGCTCCCGTCGGCTTCAATGGCCTTGTACGACACCTTGTACTTGTACCGAGGGTGCTTGACCTTCAGAATTGTCGCCGCAGTCCGCATGGCGCCAATGAGCGGCTACTCGCGGCAGTGTGCAACAAACAACCGATACACAACAGATACAACCAAGTCCAACCATTGATAATCAACGGTGATAGGCGGTCTTCCAAACCGTTGTCGACGCGTCCAACGCGCCGGGGTGGGTTCGATTCCTTCCCTCTCCGCTTTGATCACAACCAAGCAGTTATGGGATTGGTCGGGTTGAAAGCAGGAAAATGGCGGAAGGCACCGAGCGGCACGAAAAGGCACGAATAAGCACCCGAAAATCAACCACGGTTCCGTCAATTACACCGTCACCCCGACCGCCATCCTCCCACATGACGCCTCCCCCCGGGTATGCGCCCGCCGCTCCACCCAGTTTTCCGCGTCACTCATCGATGGTGCAAGTGTGCTTCGCGTATGGTCGGCGGCATCTCGTCGGCCCATGCTTCGGACTGCCGATGGTCACGCCCCCGCCATCCCGGCTGATGGCCTCGTGATGCAAGGCGTCCTGCTGCAGCTTGTTCGGACGCGGGGGCGGTACAGGGCGTTTTCATTCTCGAGCAAGCGATTCGTACAGACGGAGCGTGAGGCTCACGCCCTTCTCGGAGAACACGGCATCGGCGCGAATGATTCTCCGCGAGCCGTCGTATTCCAAAGTCGTTGGTAATCTGGGACTGCGGCAAGAGCCGAAGCGCAGCGGAGACCGCCGAAGGCAATTGCCGCTCTTTCGGGCGAAAGCCCCTTCGCAGAGAGGGCGTTCCGCCCCGAAGAGCTGGGATGCTCCCAGCCGAAAGCCTTCGGCTTCCTCCGCTTTACGCAATCTTGATTTGTCGTTTATAATTAAACTATTGCTTCCACAGATGAAAACGCCCTGGGGGGCGGTAGAGTCGACTTCCTTTCTCCTTGGCAAGAGCTGCATTCACGGGCACCATTCAAGGATGCACCGCCGATGCACGAAGCCCGTCCTTCCGGGCAGCATTTGTTCTTGTTATGCGACCGCCGCATATCCAGGACAAAGGGTGACGGTCGGATAATAAAACTGTTCGCCAAAAACTATCAGCTCAACTCTCCATGAAAACCATACTACTTGGCCTCCTGATGAGTTTGGCATTCACTCTGGCCTCGAATGCAGTTCCGGCCTACCAGATTCACGTCGGCCTCTACAAGGAGTCTTACCGCACCGAAGTTCGCTTCACTGACTCGAAACACTCCCCCGTTACTGTGCTCTGGGAGGGGGAGTCGAATTTTCCGTATGAGCCAGCGTTCATGAAGTCTCCCGACGGCAGATGGTTTTTACTCATCCAGAAGGTTGGCTCCGGCGATAACGTTGCTTGGCTTTACTCTGTTGATGATGTTGGCCGGGTATTCAGTCTTCAGACGAGCCTTGATTCGATGGCATGGCAGTTCTCGGACAAAGTTTCGCAAATCAAGCATTCTCAGCTCTATCACACTGGCATCAGCGACCCCAAGTGGACAGACAAACAGACGTTGACCTTCACACTTAGCGGATCCGACTCTAAGAAGTCGGAGAGCGGGGTCACCCTTGATCTGGAGTATGACCTCGTGGAGAACACAATTTCCAAACGATGAACACCCAGAAACCAATGGGGGCGAACAATACGTGGCGCACCAACCGCTCAGAAGCTTCGCTATCGCTTTCCACAAGCCCTTCTTTCACGCGGTGGGCGCACATCTGACGTTCGGCATGAAAGCGGCATCCTTTTTGATCTGGGTAGCTCTGAGCGGAGCGGCGCTCGCACAGTCGGAGCAAAGCGCAGCAGTGGAGAGGTCGGAGGCGCTCCACAGCGAAACCATTCCGCATCTGATGATCTCTAAGGCTGCGATAGATGAGGCTTTGGCAGTCGTTCGGCGGATTTGGGAGCAGAAGCACCCGAACGAGCCGTTCCCTGTTGGGATCACGAGTTCCGAAGTTGCTGGTGCGGAGGGGAGGGCGACCCAACCGCTCATAACATTGGATCTCAAGAATGTGCCGTACATCGTAGCTCTGCGCTCCATAGCCATACTGGGCGATTTCTACCTAAAAGAGAAAAGTGGCTTCGTGCAGTTGGAAAGGATAGCAGGGAAAATTGTCGAGGACTGGTCCACCGAAACCTACGAGTTGACTCAGCGCGTCCGGGATGCGCTCGGGTTGCGCTTCGATTCGACTCCCACCCAAGTGCAGACGTCGTTTGAGAAGTTCGGTGTCAAATTCGAGCAAGGAATGATGGCGGCACTGGATTCATCGGGGAAGCTGTTGTCTGTTCGGAACATGCCAAGGCAGCAGCATCAAATAGCAGGCATTGTGCTTCTGCTGGAGAACGGTTACGAGATTAAGAAGCTGAATGCCGAACCAGCGGGTGCTGACCAACCGGCTACCCGTCCAGAGACGAAAACCCAATGAGCACTACAACTCCAACCCCCGCGTCGAGGATTCGCCCCCGGTAGCCGGCGGCAGACCCTTGGCGTTCGGCCAAGAAACGAAGCTCATCGTGAAACTTGCATTCAAAGCCGCCTGTGTGCTCGCGATACCATTCGCGTTCATCACGCTTATGTATGGTCTCACTGCTCCGATGCTTCTTGGGATTGGAGTTTTGTTCTCGGTGCCATCCGCGCTTTCGATTCGCAGTCGGCATCTGCGCTGGCCGAGCGTGGGCATTTGCGTCTGCTCGCTCTCGGCGTTGATGCTCATCTTCTTTATTCCTGTTTGGGTCGCTGCGGCTCGTGCCCAGACACCTGCTGACCATCGTCTTGTTGCTGAGGCATACGCCCATCGCGGGCAGATCTTCGGCAACCGCTCAGAGGCGTTTGAGCACTATCTCATTTCGGCTCAGGGAGGCGATGTTGAGGCACAGCGTCGAGTGGGTGAGGCTTATTTCTTTCGTCACTATGGAGTCGCTTACGACACGTTGAAGGCTCGACAGTGGCTCACCGCAGCAGCTAGCAATGGACATTCGGAAGCTGCTCAGTTATTGAAGAGCATCGAAGGCACACCATGAACACACCATCCAAGGCCGAACAAAACGGATGCAGGCAACGGCTCGTATGGCATCTGTCGTGTCATCGACGCCTCCCGCTCGCCGTCGCCTGATCCGAGACGTTCGGCCGTCAGAGGCGACGAGTCATTGCGTTGATGATTGCACCGCGACAATGGAGAACGCACAATGTCACTACTACCGACGCGAAGACAGTTTATGGGCTCGGCGGCAACCGCCGCTGCCGTAGTTTCGACGGGAGAATGGTCGGCATTGGTTGGGATCAGCCCGGCCAGTGCACAAGAGGCGGTGGTCACGCCGGATTTGGTGCGCTACAATGCCGGGATCGAGCCGATCGTGAGGCTCATAGCGGACACGCCGCGCGAGAAATGCGTCGAGGTGATGATGAACCAGCTGCGAAACGGATTGCCCTATCGCCACTTTCTTGCCGCTCTCTACCTGGCGACGTTCAGAGCGCCAACGATCCATTCACTCCACGCCGCTTTATCGGTCTACGCTTCTCATCAATTATCGTTGGAATTGCCCGCGCAGGAGTCGCTGCTTCCCGTGTTCTGGGCACTGGATAATTTCAAGGAGAGGCTCAACCGGTACTCGTACGGTGCCGCCGAGCGGATCGCGCTCAAGGGGCCGCTGCCGTCGGCGGAAAATGCCGGCGTCGAACTGCGCGCAGGGATCGAGGGAGGAGACCGCGAACGCGCCGAACGGGCCATCATTGCGTTAATCCGATCCCGCGGCGCCCATGAAGTCGTGGAACCACTTTGGCATCACATGGTTCGACACTTTGGCTTTATTGGACATGTCTCGATTTACATGTCCAATGCGTGGCGCTTGCTGCAGACAGTCGGTTGGGAACATGCGGAGCCGATTTTGTGCGAAGCGGTTGGGTACATGGTGATGGACGGGAGCGCCAGTGGACAACGGGAAAAGCCCGACATCACGTCGTACGCAGCCAACTCCGAGCGAATCAAGAAGTCCATCGACCGAATGCCAGCCGATTGGGCAAAATCAGGGAGCCATCCAGAGCTCACCAAAAATCTGCTCGAACTGATTCGGGCACGCAAAAGCGATGTAGCTTGCGATGTTGCGGTGGCCAATCTGGTCGACGGCAAGGCGACAGCTGGGGCAGTGTGGGACGCGGTCTTGCTCGGGGCGGGCGACTGCGTCGTTTGCGACCGCGGTGGTAACCGGCCCTTGCATGCGATCACCGCTGCCAACGCGATGCGGTACGCGTTTGAAGTGAGCGGAAGCCGGGAGAATCGCCTGTTAATACTCCTGCAGGGACTCGACTGGATGGAACGGTACCAGATGTTCGATTCGCGAACGATCACCGACCTTACCCCCGCGGAGATCCCGGCGACGAGCGAGGCCGCCGCAGAAGAATTGCTTGGGAAAGTCCGCCCGTCGCGGCACGAAGCGGCCAGCAAGGCATTTCGTTTCGCGCAAAACTTTCCTGATTCCGACCTGCTTTTCCGCTCGGCTGCGCGGTTGCTTCCCGCCAAAGCGGGCCGGGACGTTCACAATGTTAAATTCCCGATGGCGATGTTTGAGAACTGCCGCTGGGTCAGCCCCGAATGGCGCCCGCACATGGTGGCCGCTGCCAGCTATACGTTCCTTGGGGCGGATGCACCGGACTCGCAAGTTATCCAACAAGTGCGCCAGGCCGTAAAGGAGTAGCGGGTCCACTGGGACCGACCACATTGAATCCCAGATGCCGAATCGGGTCGGGGCGACGGGATTGCGCCCATCACCCCTCCCACCCCACCCGGCATGCGGGTTTGCCTCGCTGTCGCTCGCCCTACGGGCAGCCATCGGCGGGCTGTCTCCCTTCGGTCGGTTGCACCGGGCGATTCCAATAAGACTTACGAGGCGCGTGAGGATCGCTGCCCGTAGTGCCACTTGATCCAGATGTCTCTGAGTTCGGAGATTCCCATCTCCTTGAGTCGTTTGTTATTAAGGACGCCGTCCACAATGCTATGGACACTCATGCGCCAGCATCCCTTGCGACTCCGGGTGGCCATGTCAACCGTGCTCGGCTTCGCTCCCAATCTGAGCCGGTTGCGCCTTCACGTGCGCGGCTGCTTCCATTGTTTCCAGTAGTAGGGCAGATTGGGTGAGAAGCGAGGGGATGAGGCCGGCCCAAGGGCGAGAGCGTGTTCGTGGTAGGGTCGCCGGCGACGGGGCGCTCTCATTTCGCCTTGTTCGGCCAAGGTGGTGCCGACTACTCTCTCTATGGATTCCGCCCACCCCATCCTCGTGGTCCGTTTCGCGTGATCGGTGCCGTGCCGATGGGGTGCCTCATCCTTCACAAGCCCAATGTCAGGCAAAACGGGCCGCCGGCCTGGCCCGCGGGGACTCCGGTCACCGTGGATAATCCGCTCTGAATCCAAGGGTTCTCGTGCCTCCAGGCGCCCGTGCCTCCAGGCGCCCGTGCCCGCTGACATATTCCTTCGAAAATCCGACCAAGCAATCGGCGGTTCGCCCGTTATGCTCCCCGCATGAACACGCTTGCGCTTCGTCTTCTTTGGCTGCTCCTGGCCACTCTGCTCCCCGTGAATCTCAACGCCGCCACGCTCGCGGAACGACGCGCCTCCGCGGACAAGGCGATGAAAGACGGCAACTGGAACGATTCCCTCAAAATCTGGCGCGAAATCCTCGTCCTGCCGGAACACACGGGACAGCCGCTCGCCGAAGATCTTGGCAAAGCAGTCCAGTGCGTGCAGCAGCTCAACCAATGGGAACTCTGGGACGCCGTGGTGGAGGAAACAGTGAAAGCCCACGAGAAGGACTGGCGACTGCTCCAGGCCGCGGCGGTCCATTTTCAAACTACACAGTCATGGGGCACCCTCATCAGCGGCGAATTCCAGCGTGGTCAGCACGCCGGAGGAAAGCCAGTGAGCAGCGAAGACCGCGACCGAGTGCGCAGCCTCCAGCTTCTGGAGCAGGCTCTGAATTCCGTCGAAACCGCCGACGAGAAGCCCGAAATCAAAGCGGCCTTCTACGCCGCGTCCATCCAGTCCATCGCGTCCCGAGCCGGCTGGGAACTCCAGGCGCTCACCGACCTCACAAAGCTGCCGGATTACGAGGAGAATCAGTCCGGCCACCATGGTGGCCGCGGCCGCTGGCGCGGGCATCATCCGTATGGCGACGATCGCGGCGCACCGGTGGATGAAAAGGGCGAACCGGTCTGGCACCACTCACCGGAATCCTGGGCCGCAGCGAAGTCCGACGGTGAGCGCTTCCGCTGGCTGCTCGCCCAGCAGGCGAAGCAGGGCGCGAAACACGCCCTGGAAGCGGACATCACCTTCGCGCGCTGGCTGCGCGGGCAGTTCGACGTGCAGACGATCGCGCCCTACTGGCGCGCCCCGGAGGATGACGACGACGCCCGCCGGGATGGCTTGCTCACCCTCCACACGCTCAAGGAAAACGAGACCATCGCACGCCTCGCCACCGGCGTGAAGCGGTTCACGCTCCCGGATGAGTTCAGCTTCATCGCCATTATAGAACGCGTCTTCAACAGCGATCCCGGCCTCGGCCTCGCCGATGATATCGTGGAGGAGTTTGCAGACATTTTCCGCAACCGGCGGCAGTACGAGCGTGCTACCACTATTTACCGCAATGCTCTGGAACGGCTGGCGGCCCATACGGAAAAGGACCTGAAGGAAAGCTGGCAGGCTCAGCTCGACCAGATCGTGAAAAACTGGGGCCGCTTCGACGGTTCATTCACGCAAGTCCCCGGCGCCGGCGCGAAACTCGGCTTCGTCTTCCGCAATGCCAAGCACGTCAGCCTCACGGCGCGAAAGGTGAAGTTCGCCGCTGTGCTGGCGGACACGAAGGCTTACCTGAAATCGAATCCCGAAACGCTCGACTGGCAGAGAGTGAACATCGGCAACATCGGCTACCAGATCGCCGAGAAGAACATGGCCAAGTATCTCGGCGAACAGGTGGCGAAGTGGGAACTCGACCTCGAGCCGCGCAAAGCCCACTGGGACCGCCGCATTGACATCACCACACCGCTCCAGACCGCCGGCGCTTATTTCGTGGAGGCCGCGCTCAAGGACGGCAACAAGGTCGGCTGCATCGTGTGGATCACGGACACGGCCATCGTTTCCAAACACGGCACCAGCGAGCAGCAATACTTCGTGGTGGATGCCACCACCGGCACGCCGGTCGCGAAGGCGAACCTGGAGTTCTTCGGCTACTACCAGCAACCCCTCGACGAAAAGAAGCGCACCGGAAAGCGGTACGCGAACATCATCACGCGCAACTTCGCTGAGTTCACCGACGCCAGCGGCCAGCTTTTCGCCGACGCCAAACTTCTCAAGGACACGCAGAACAACTACCAGTGGCTCATCACCGCCACCACGCCGGAGGGACGCTTCGCGCATCTCGGATTCCAAAATGTGTGGCTTAACGGACAGCAGCACCAGGAATGGAATCAGCGGAAGATCCACGTCATCACCGACCGCCCGGTTTATCGTCCAGCCCAGGAAGTGAAATGGAAAGCCTGGGCACGCCTGACGAAGTATGATTCGCCCGAGGACAAGTCGGAGTTTGCCAATCAGGCGTTCATCGCCCGAATCTACGATCCGAAGAACGAAAAGGTTTTCGAGAAGGAATACACCAGCGACCAGTGGGGCGGTCTCGCCGATGCGTTTAAACTCGAGGACGGCGCGACTCTTGGCATCTACCGCCTCGAATTCACCGGCCCGGAGCCCTTCATCCAGCAGGGCACCTTCCGGGTGGAGGAATACAAGAAGCCGGAGTTTGAAGTGAAAGTGGACGCGCCCACTGACCCCGTGATGCTCGGAGAAAATGTCACGGCGAAAATGACGGCGACCTATTATTTCGGCGCGCCGGTGGTGAACGCGAAGGTGAAATACAAAGTGCAGCGCAGCGCCCACACCGCGCGCTGGTACCCGTATCGCGCGTGGGACTGGTTTTACGGGCCTGGCTACTGGTGGTTCGGGTACGATTACGACTGGTATCCCGGCTTCCGCGCCTGGGGCTGCCGCGCCCCCGTCTGGTGGTGGTGGCCGCAGCAGCACGACCCGCCGGAATTGGTCATGGAAAGCGAAGGTGCCATCGGCCCGGACGGCAGGCTTGAGATCGCCATCGACACCTCATTGGCCAAAGAACTCCACGGCGACGAGGACCACCGTTACGAAATCAGCGTGGAAGTCACCGACGAAAGCCGCCGCACCATCCTCGGCAGCGGTCAGGTGCTGGTGGCGCGCCGGCCCTTCTCCGTCACCACATGGGCGGACCGCGGCCACTACGAAGTCGGCAACCCGATCGAGATCGGCGTCCGGGCCATGACGCTCGACCAGAAGGGCGTGAAGGGCACAGGACGCGCTGTTCTTCTTAAACTCGGCTACAACGAAAAGGGAGAACCGCAGGAGAAGGATGTCGCCGGTCAGGACATCACGACCGACGAGGACGGCATGGCGAAAGTGAAATTCAGCGCCACTGAGGCCGGGCAGTATCGCCTTTCCGCCAAAGTGAAGGACGCCAAGGGCCGCGAGCAGGAGGGCGGCGTGCTCTTCGTCATCCGCGGCGGCGCGAATGACGGGCGCGACTACCGCTTCGCGCAGCTCGAACTCGTGCCGGAGAAGGCGGAATACGCCCCCGGCGAGGAAGTGAAGCTGCTCATCAACACCGAGCGCACCGACAGCCACGTCTTCTTCTACATCAAGCCCAGCGCCGGCATCGCGCCGCGCCCGCAGCTTCTCAAACTCGCAGGCAAGAGCAGCACGCAGATGATCACCGTCGCCCTCGGCGACATGCCGAACTTCTTCGTCGAAGCCTTCACCGTGAGCGACGGCAAAGTCCACTCCGCCATGCGCGAAATCGCCGTGCCGCCTGCGAAGCGCGTGCTCAACATGGAGGTCCAGGCCAACGCCGAACGTTACAAGCCGCGCGACAGGGCAAAGGTGAAAATCAAACTCACCGACACCGACGGCAAAGCCTTCGTCGGCAGCACCGTGGTGACGGTTTATGACAAGTCACTCGAATACATCTCCGGCGGCTCAAACGTGCCGAAGATCGCCGACTTCTTCTGGAAATGGCGCCGGCACCACAATAGCGCCAGCGAATCGAATCTCGTCAGCTTCTGGCCGTCGCTGAACATCCCGTCCAACAAGCCCGGCTGGCACGCCCTGGGAGTGTTTGGGGACTCGACGGCGGACATGGAGGGAGCCGTCTATTTCGGCGGAGGAGGAGGAAAGCGCACTGGACGCGGAGGCGGTTTCGGCGGCGGATTGGGTCCAGGGGGAGGAAGCCGTAGCTACAGGTTGAACAGGAGAATGACAAAAAATGGCGCGCTGAGTGACGAGCTTGCCGCGGAAGAGATGGCAGCGGCTGCCCCCGCGAAGCCCGGCGCTCCCATGGAGGCCAACAAGGCATCCGCCGACGCCGCCCCCGGCGTGGGAGGCCCGGATGGCGCACAGACCGTGATGATCCGCAGCGATTTCGCCGACAGCGCGTTCTGGATCCAGTCATTGGATACCAACTCCGACGGCCTCGCCGAGATCGAGGTTCCGCTGCCGGACAACCTGACCACATGGAAGATCAAAGCCTGGGCCATGGGCCACGGCACGAAAGTTGGCGAAGCCGAAGCCGAGATCATCACCAGCAAGGACCTCATCATCCGCCTCCAGGCCCCGCGCTTCTTTGTGGAGAAGGACGAAGTCACGCTCAGCGCCAATGTTCACAACTACCTCGACACGAAGAAAGACGTGAAGGTCTCGCTCGAACTCGACGGCGCCTGCCTTGAGCCGCTCACCGGCCAGGAACTGACGAAAATGATCAGCCTCGAAAGCAAGAAGGAGCAGCGCGTGGACTGGCGCGTGAAGGCCGCCAAGGAGGGCACCGCCGTGGTGCGCATGAAGGCGATCACCGATTCCGACAGCGACGCCATGGAAATGAAGTTCCCCGTGCATGTGCATGGCATGTTGAAGACGGAAAGCTGGAGCGCCGCCATTCGCCCGGATGGCCAGGAAGCGAAGATCGCCTTCACCGTTCCCAACGAACGCCGCCCGGATCAGTCGCGCCTGGAAGTGCGCTACTCCCCCAGCCTCGCCACCGCGATGGTGGATGCCCTCCCTTATCTCGTGGACTATCCCTACGGCTGCACCGAGCAGACGCTCAATCGATTCGTGCCCGCGGTCATCGCGCGCAAGGTGCTCATGGATATGGGCGTTGACCTCGCCGCCGTGAAAGAGAAGCGCACCAATCTCAACGCGCAGGAAATCGGCGACCCGCAGAAGCGCGCGGAACAGTGGAAGGAACTTCGCTGGTCCGATAAGAACCCCGTCTTTGACGACGCCGAGCACACGCTCATCGTGAAAGTCGGACTGGAGCGCATCACGAGCATGCAGAACCGCGACGGAGGTTGGGGATGGTTCAGCGGCGAGCGCGAAGAGTCGTATCCGCACACCACCGCCGTCGTCGTGCACGGCCTCCAGGTCGCCAAAGCCGCAGACCTCGCCATCGTGCCCGGCGTGCTGGAGAATGGTGTCGCGTGGCTCAAAGGATATGAAGCGGGCCAGGTGAAACTCCTCAAAGCCGGTGATGAGAAACGCGGCGAAAAGAACCGGAAGGACATTAAGCACTGGAAGGACAAAGCCGACAACACCGACGCCCTCGTGCGCATGATCCTCGCCGACGCCGGCGAAAAGAACGACACCATGACCGACTACCTCTACCGCGACCGCAACGACCTCAGCGTCTATGCCAAGTGTGTCTTCGGCCTCGCACTCGACACCGAAAACAATGTCGAGAAGCGCGACATGCTGCTGCAGAACATCGAGCAGTTCCTGGTCAAAGACGACGAAAACCAGACGGCCCGCCTCGACCTGCGCAACGGCAGCTACTGGTGGTGGTGGTACGGCAGCGAGATCGAAGCCCACGCCTTCTACCTGAAACTCCTCGCCCGCGTGAAACCAAAAAGCCCCGAAGCCTCCGGCCTCGTGAAGTTCCTGCTCAACAACCGCAAGAACAGCACCTGGTGGAATAGCACCCGCGACACCGCCTACTGCATCGAAGCCATGGCCGACTACATCAAAGCCACCGGCGAGAACGCCCCCGATATGACCGTCGAGGTCCTCGTGGATGGCGCAGTGAAGAAGTCGGTCAAAATCACCAAAGACAACCTCTTCAGCTTCGACGGCACCCTGCTCATGGAAGGCCAGGCCGTCACCGCCGGCCAACACGAGATCACCATCCGCCGCACCGGCAGCGGCCCGGTCTATGCCAACGTCTATTCCACCAACTTCACCCTCGAAGACCGTATCACCAAAGCCGGACTCGAAGTGAAAGTGAACCGCGCGTACTTCAAGCTCGTCGAACGCAAAGACGCCACCGTGCTCGTCAGCGGCGCGAGAGGTCAGGCCATTGACCAAAAGACGCTCAAATACGACCGCCTCCCCATCAAAGACGGCGACACGCTCAAGAGCGGCGAACTCGTGGAAGTCGAACTCACCCTCGAAAGCAAAAACGACTACGAATACCTGCTCTTCGAAGACATGAAACCCGCCGGCTTCGAACCCGACGACGTGAGAAGCGGCTACACCTGGGAAGGCCTCGGCGCCTACCGCGAATTCCGCGACAACCGCGTCGCCTTCTTCGTCCGCGCCCTCCCGCTCGGAAAACACAACCTCAGCTACCGCCTCCGCGCCGAAATCCCTGGCAAGTTCTCAGCCCTCCCCGCCAAAGGAAACGGCATGTATGCCCCTGAACTCCGCGCCAACAGCGATGAAATGAAGATCGGGGTGGAGGATTGACGGATTGCAGGCGGACAGCGCGTGCGTGGGGAGTGAACCGGCGGACGGTGGCGCCGTACACTGGGGTGGTTGTGGCAGTTACACCCATAAACCCAAAAAGGGACATTGGAACAGCGAAAGTCACGAAACACACTAAAATTCATTGGGTTAGGACATGCGGCTTCCTCATCCATCAGGTGGACGGTGATAATTGGACAACGCCTTGGTTTTTTCGTGTGTTTCGTGCTTTTCGTGTTTCAATTCGGGTCTTTAGGATAGATCTTTTCGCTCGGAGTCTGTTGGGCCGTAGCGCCGATTCAAATTGCCCTATTGTTGGCAAGTGCCCTGCTGTCAATCGTTGCTCTGGCAACATTCAAACGCGATTATCGTCGCGGCGGGGCGGTGCTGGCGATTTGCCTGATCGGGTTCTTCCTCTTTTACTCGGACGCTGGATTTGTATGGGTCCGCTATGTTCTTTTTCAAATCCGAAAGCCCACGTACATCCAGCAGTTAGTCGAGGCGGCGATAAAGGACACATAATCGGGCAGGGGTGACGGGATTCCGCTCGTCACTGTCACCCCTCGCACTCCACCCGGCATGCGGGTTTGCCTCGCTGCGCTCGCCCTTCGGGCAGCCTGCCGGCTGGCTGTCTCCCTTCGGCCGGCTGCCTCGCTGCGCTCGCCCTTCGGGCAGCCTGCCGGCTGGCTGTCTCCCCATTGCGATGACCTCTGTTTATCACCCGATGCCTCAATGCCCTCGCAGGCGGGGCTCATTCAACCTGCCGGACGCGATAGGTGGCGTTCGGGGGCAGGCCGGCCGGGACTTCGTGGATATGGCTGGTCAGGGTGCCGCTACCGGGGAGCCGGAGGGCGGCTTTCTCCCAACGGACAAGATCTTCCGAGACCTCGAGGTCGTAAAAGGCGCCGGCGATGGAATCCCACTCCACCCGCACCCGGGTGGTGTCGAGCACTTCCAGTTTTGCGATCTCAAATCCGTCCGCGTAACCAAAAAACTCGAGTTCGCCGAGCCGCACCCGGTTCGTCGGCAACAGTTGACGGGCGTCGAAACGGATCATCCGGTAAGCGGGCGGCCGCGGGTAATGGAGTCCTGCATTGAACCGGAACACCTGGGAGCGGGCGGTCCACAGGGACGCAAATCCCTGCGAGACGTTGATGCGCATGAAGATCGTCTCCCAGGTGATGCCATCATTGGATCCTTGAATTTCCCAAATCATCTCTTCGGCATAGTAGAAATCGCTGGACGAGGCGATGGTGAAGTGATCGAGGATGATGGGCGTGGTGAATTCTGCCCACACCAGGTAGGGCTTGCTCTGATCCGTGGTTGGAGTCCATTGATCCGCGGCCGTCCCCAGCCTGCCGTCGAAGACATTGAAGGCGCCGGAGTTGGTGAACGAAGGCATGTTATTGGCATTGAAGACGGCATTGTAGCCCGTGTTGTCGTCCGGATTTCCATCATCTTCGGGGTCCGTCAGATCTCCTCCAAGCAACGCGGCGCCTCCCGTGCCCAGAAGAATGGGGGCTGGAGCGCTGGCGGCGTCGACCGGATTGAAGCCATTTTCGAATTCGACGAAGTCATTATAGCCATCGAGATCGCTGTCGTGCCGGTTGGGATTGGAGGGTGAGACATTGGATCCCGGGCCGGGAACCGCGCCCGGCACTTCTCTGCCATCGGGAAGCCGGTCCCGGTCTGTATCCGCCAGGACCGGACTGCTGCCCGTGTCGTTGAGTCCCACCCAAACGCCGGTGTTGGATTCCACTCCATCCAGCAGTCCATCTCCGTCCGTATCCGGGCGGCGCGGATCGCTCCTGCGCTCGAACTCCGCCAGATTGTCCGCACGGTCGAGGTCCGGATCGGCGGCAGAGTCATCGGTGAATGGATCCAGTCCGTGTGCTTGCTCCCAGCCATCCTCCAACCCGTCAGCGTCTCCGTCGTTGGCAGGTCGTCCGATCAGGGTCATGGCGCGGTCAAACTGTCGTTGGCCCGGGTCTGGATCAGGATTATCACCGGTAGCCTTCTGCCATGTGTTGAATCCCTGGTCGAGCCGAATGAAGGAACCGCCGGCCAGGGTTTCCCCACGGTCCCTGACACCTTCCACCCATGCCCAGAAAGGGTTAAAAGTGTCGCCGATGGACTCGGGAGAAAACCAGTAGCGAGTATTTTTGGAAGCATGGAACGGTTCCGACAAGACCACTTCGAATTCGTAAACGGGAACGGTATAGTGGGTATTCCGAAGCGAACGGACTAAACCCAGAGACGTGGTCCTGACTTCCGCCGCCGGCTTCGTCATGGTGAACAGGGCGTCCCCCGGGGCACCCGATAAATCCTCGTGGATGGAGAATTTCCAGGTATGGACGTTAGGAGAAGCCGGATTGTTCGATTCGTTGACGAAATCTTCATAATGCCCGGTCCAGCGGATGCGGGTAACGATCTCATCTGCCGGGAACGTGACGACAGAGAACGTCTGCCATCCGCCGCCGTTCAATCCATCGACTGCCCCGCGGTGTGAAGTCCATCGGTTCCCTGTCTTGGGGTATGTCGGGAAATAGGGCCTCCGGTCATGTCGGATGGTTTCCCGGGGAGCGGCGTGTGCCGGGATCACCCCCACCGCCGCCAGCAGCCCCATCAAGGCGGACAGGAGCCATCGTCGCCCTGCTCCAATCTGGAAACGCCGGAGGGGGCGGCTGGTCGGTGTGGTACTGGTGTGGCCCGAGCCCCACCGATGAAGATCCGGAACGGGATATTCACAGCTTAGGCTGGAGGCAGCGGCCGGGGTTGTCGGAGGGATATTGGGATGTTGCTTGGTATTCATGGTGATGGCGGATGGTTTGGTGAGTGGATGAATGATTGGCTGGTGAGATGGGCTCCGTCGCAGTCCCGGGGCCGTGAGATCAGTCCGTCCGTGCACTCAGCGAGAAAGTGAGGTGAACCACGTCACGGAATCCCAAATTATTTTTTGGAGTGGTGCCTGAACAGGGAGAAGCGGCCGGTGAGCGCCGGTGCGGAGCCCTGAAAGCCAGGTGGGGCAGCCGGGGCGAAGCGCAGACAGGCGCAGCCAACGCGGCGCCCGGGCCGGCTTTTCCGTGGGCGGAGGAGGTCGCTTGTCCTAACCTAATGAATTTTTGTGTGTTGCGTGACTTTCGTGGTTCCAATGTCTCATTTTGGGATCAATGGCGGCCCCCGCCCGCCACTCCCAATGGGGCTGGGCAAAAATCCGCCGTGTCCCCCGGCATTCCGCAAAAAAAGCAAAACGACGTAGGAATATTGACGTGGTTTTGCGATGATTCTCGCCGGTGGTGATGACAACCCAACGAACCCACGCACTGGCCACCCATGACTGATCTCGATCTCTTCCTCCAGGCTCCTCCGGGGGCGACTTCTGCTGAACTTGCCGCATGGCTGGACCAGGCCTGTGTCGGCGACACCGCGTTGCGGAAGCGGGTGGAGGCGCTCTTCGCGGCAGAGAGTGCGGCGGGCGCGGTGTTCATGGAGGCCGCCCCGGTCGGGAATCAGGCCCTGGAGGAACCGCAGAGCGGAGTGATCGGGAACTATCAGCTGCTCCAGAAGATTGGTGAGGGGGGATTTGGCACGGTGTATATGGCCGACCAACTGGCCCCGGTGAAGCGGAAGGTGGCGTTGAAGATCATCAAGCTGGGGATGGACACGCGGCAGGTGGTGGCACGGTTCGAGGCGGAGCGTCAGGCGCTGGCGATGATGGATCATCCGAACATCGCGAAAGTCTTCGATGCCGGCGCCACGGAGCAGGGGCGCCCGTTTTTTGTGATGGAACTGGTGCGCGGCACGCCCATCACCCAATACTGCGACGACAACAATCTGGCCACCGCGGAGAGGTTGGCGCTGTTCACCGATGTCTGCCATGCGGTGCAGCACGCCCACCAGAAGGGCATCATCCACCGCGACCTCAAATCATCGAATGTCATGGTTACGATGCACGACGATCGCCCCGTGCCCAAGGTGATTGATTTCGGAGTGGCCAAGGCGACGGAGATGGAACTCACCGAAAAAACGCTTTTCACGCAGTTCGATCAGTTCATCGGCACGCCGGCTTACATGAGCCCGGAGCAGGCGCAGCGCGGCGGACTGGATATCGATACCCGCAGCGACGTCTATTCCCTCGGCGTGCTGCTGTATGAACTGCTCGCCGGGCGTCCGCCTTTTGATGGCCGGAAACTGATGAGCGAGGGCTACGAGGAAATACGCCGCATCATCCGGGAGGACGACCCCCCAAAGCCCTCCACCCGGCTCAGCACGCTGGCGGATGCGGAACTCACGGTCCTAGCCAAACACCGCAAGCTCCTTCCTGACAAACTGCGCGGCCTGCTCCGCGGTGATCTCGACTGGATCATCATGAAGGCGATGGAGAAGGACCGAACGCGCCGTTACGACACGGCCAACGGCCTCGCCATGGACATCGCGCGGCACCTCGCGGACGAGCCTGTGCTGGCCGGGCCGCCGGGGTTCGCCTACCGAACGGGCAAGTTGCTGCGGCGGCACCGCGGTCCCGTCGCGGCAGCGGCGACCATCGCCGCGCTGCTTGTTGGCGGCGCGACCGTCAGTACCTGGCAAGCCGTGAAGGCCACCCGGGCGAGAAACGATCTTGGCAAACAACTCAGTCTGACCCAAATCGCCGAAGCTGCGGCCACGAAGGCCAAGGTTGCCGCTACGCAGGCCCAAGTCGCCGCTACGGACGCCCGGGCCATCGCGGAACAGCGCGAGCGAAGTCTGGCCTTCGATCTGGTGGACCGCGAACCGGACCAGGGCATCGCCCAGTTGGCGCGGTTCATTCGCCGCGATCCTCTGGACCGGGTGGCGGGAGAGCGCTTGATGCATGCGATGCAGCAGCGGGAGGTCGCGGTGCCGCTGCATCCGTCGCAGGCGGAGGGGCATTTCGCATCCTACAGCCCGGACGGGGACCGGTTCGTCGTGGGGCACCATCAACGCGGGACAGCTCAGGTCTTCAATTCCGCTACGGGGGAACCGGTGAAAGGTATCCCGCCGTTCAAGCGCGAGAATATGAGGATCGCGGGACTGGCATTCAGCCCTGACGGCAGGAAAGTCGTGATCCATGGCGGAACAGAAATCCTGAAGCCCGGCTTCGCCGAGGTCTGGGACCTCGAAAAACCGGACAACGCGGTGACATTGGAACCGGAAACGGACAGTAAAACGTTGTGCGTTTTTTCCAAATTCAGTCCGGATGGCCAGCAAATTCTCTCCTGCTACGACGTCACCAGGAAGGGTGACGGTTATGCGAATGTTTCGGATGCCCGCACCGGCAAGAAGAAGTGGACCTTTCGTGAGCCACTTGCGATGGCGAGTGGCGACTGGAACAAAGAGGGCAACCGGGTGGTGACCGGAGGCGACAGCGGTATCGCCGTCGTGTGGGACACCACTTCGGGAAAGGAAATCTGCCGGATGCGGCATACCCATGATCTTCGGAGCGTGCGCTTCAGTCCGGACGGAAAACGCGTCTTGACGGCCTCGCTGGATCACACCGCTCAGTTGTGGGATGCGGCGACCGGGATTCGCATGGGTGAAGCAATGCGACACTCGGACAAGGTGGAACGCGCCGAGTTCAGCCCTGACGGGACGCTGATCCTGACGGCTTCTGCGGACCGCACCGCCCGCCTGTGGGATGCCGGAACCGGCCGTCCGGTTTCCGATCCTCTCCAACATAAGGATGGGTTGACGGTGGCTCGTTTCAGCCGGGATGGCCGGCGCGCCGTCACTGGCGACTTCAGCGGCGTCGCCAGGGTTTGGGACACGGGCACCGGACGCTCCATCGGGCCCGCGATGATCACGAAAGCGATGATTGTGACAGCGGAGTTCAGCCCTGACGGCAGCAAAGTATTGACGGCCTGGAACGGGGGGGCGGATCAGTGGGCCGTGCGACCGGAGCAGCCCGATGGTCTGGTGTTTCAAATGGTGGACAACAAGCGATGGGCCAGCGGCGGAAACGTAGTCCGCTTTGCCAGGTTCAGTCCGGACGGAAAGAGCCTGCTCTCCAGTTCCGCGGAAGAGTACCTCCGCGTGTGGGACACGGCGACCGGCCGTCAGAAATTTGCGCTGGAGCACGGCGGACTGGAGAAACACGCAAGGTTCAGCGGCGATGGGAAGAGGATCCTGACTGTCACGGCGGAGCTGGGATTCAAACTCTGGGATGCCGGGACGGGAAAGAGCCTCGTTTTACCCGGAGGTTTCGGGATTCCCAAAGAATTCCCGGGGCACATAACCGTCGCGGACGCCGAGTTCAGCCGCGACCCGGAAGGCCGGTATGTGGCGGTGGCTCTCGCCAAGCCGGATGACGCTCAAGTCCGGATCTGGGATACCCGGACCAACAAGGTGAGTGAACCGCTGAAACACCATGGCGGGGTGGCTAAAGTCGCGTTCAGTCCGGATAACCGGCGCCTCGTCTCGACGGCAGCGAACGGGCAAATCTTTATCTGGGACTGCGAGAAGATTTGGGACAAGGAGAACGACCTGGTAACTCCACTCAAACTGCCCTGTGGGCCCGGCCCTGGCAGGGGCGCCTTGTTCAGTCCGGATGGCCTGACCGTGCTAACCGGGGTGGGCGAGAAAGCGGCTCGGCTGTGGGATGCGTTCACGGGAAAGGAGATCGATAACCCGGAGGTCGGTGAACCGAAGGCCGGCGCCTTCCCGCACCGGGAGAGTGTTGAATCCGGAAATTTCAACCGGGACGGCAGCCGGTTTGTCACCGGATCGGCTGACGGCACGGCTGTGGTGTGGGATGTAAAGACTCAGAAGTCAATCGGCGAACCCATGAAACATGCCGCGGCGGTGCTTAGAGTGAGATTCAGCATGGACGGGCTTCGCGTCGTCAGCGCCTGCGCGGATGGAACCGGCCGCGTCTGGGATGCCGCGACGGGATTTCCTCTCAGTGGACCGTTGCGTCATGAGGATATGGTCCGGTTCGCCGAATTCAGCCCGGATGAACAGGGAGTCAAGGTCGTCACCGCCGGTGATGACACGACCGCGCGGCTGTGGGATGTGCCGCCGGCCCCTCCGGGCCCGGTGCCCGACTGGGTTCCGGCCTGGGCCGAGGCTGTGGTGGGTTTGAAGGTGGATGCAGCGCGGGGACTGATCCGACTCGAGGACGAGGAAAGAGCCGCCGGCCTGAAGATCAATGACAAGCCCGATGACGGATTCTACAAACGGATCGCGCAGTGGTATCACAAAGCCCCGTCGGAGCGCACGATCACGCCCTTCTCGGAGGTGACGCTGGACCAGTATATCGCCAACCTGGTCGAACTCGGCAAGGTTGAAAGCCTTGAGCAGGCGACGCTGCTCGCGCCTGATCCGGTTCCACTCTACCCAAAACTGGCCGCGCTCCTCCTTGACCCCGGTTCGGCCGGATCAGTGGAAATGAATTATTACAGATTCTCGCGCCTCGACCGGGCCGCCGACCTCCACCGAGCCCGCCACTATGCCGCGCAGGCGGCGGCCGCTGCGGAAAAAGAAGGCGACCAGACTACCCTGCAGAAAGCGCAGGAACTGCTGACGAAGATCCGGCGCGCCCGGGCTCGGTTCGAAGGTGAAGCCTCCCTCGCGAACATCGTGGCCCGCGCCGAGGAGGCGGCGCGGCGTGGAGACCGGGCGCGGGCGATCAGTCTGCACCAGCAGGTCGAGGTGGGCCGCCTGCTCCTGCGGGTGGAATCCGGCGACCTTTCCATCCCGGAGATGTACCGCGACAGCCCCAAGCTCGCCGAACTGGTGAGGCAGGAAACTCCTGGTCTCTACGCCACGCTGGTCGCCCGCGGGTCATCGTGGCGCTACATCGATGCCGGTGAGAATGCCGGTCCTGGATGGAGCGGACCGGACTTCGACGATCAGGCGTGGGCCAAGGGCCCGGCGCCGCTGGGCTACGATACCAAACCAGTCGAAGAGCAGCGGGGGCCGGCGTTGAAAACCACTCTCGAGAGCCGGCCGACCCCCGTCCACTTCCGCCGCTGGTTTGAATGGCCGGAGCCGCCGAAGGACAAATCCGTTCAAGTCGCCCTGCGGCTACTGTGCGACGACGGGGCCGTGGTCTACCTGAATGGCGTGGAACAAAGCCGCTCTAACATGCCTGGCGGCCCGGTCACCCGGGAGACTCAGGCTCTGAATCCGGTCAATGTTACAGCCGTAGAAACCGACTGGCGGGAACTCGTGATGGATCGGGGGGCTCTGCGCCCTGGCGCCAATGTCCTGGCCATTACCGTATACCAAAAACACGGCGCCAACCCCAGTTCCGATCTTGTCTTTGATGCGGAACTCCTGCTTCAACCGCCACCATCGCTCGCATCGCTCACGCCCGCGGCCCTCGCCGGCATGCTGGCGGAACTGCAACTGGAACTGCCCGTGGACCTCGTGGATCCGGCCCGGAATCGCTGGGCCTTCGCCGTTTCGGAAAATGCGGCCACGATTGACTCAGCCGCACTGGAGGACCTGGAATGCCGCGCCGACGTCCAAGCCGGCCTCGGTCGCTGGGATGCCGCCCTCGCGGCGCTGGATGCGGGAATTTCGCGAATGGCCGGTTCATTCAAACCCGCGGACATCGGCCAGCACCGGCTGTGGCTCCGGAGGAAGATCGCGATCCTGATGGTGGCGGGACGGCTGCAGGAAACCGAAGCGCTGAAGAAACAAGTCACCGCCGTTCCGCCGAGGGATCCGGCGCTCAGTCCCCGTCTGATTGACCTCACCAGTCACTACACCAATAGCTTCGTCGCCGGAGCTGCGCCGCCTGCGCCCCTTTCACTCAACGAAGTCTTCGAGCGGCTCCCGGAAACTTTCACGCCCACAGACGGCATCGCGTTCGACCTCCGGGGAAAGGTGCAACTCAACAGCGGACCGATCACCCGGGGCAACGAAAAGCCAGAAGAGCGATTGGACTACCGCGCCATCACCGGCACCCCGCTCGCAATGGAAGCCGCCATTCCCGTCGAGCAGAAAGCGCAGGCCGTCCACTTCCTCCACGCCGCGACTTATGGCTACGCCCCCGCCGGCACCCTCGTGGCGGAATACGTCCTCCACTTTGCCGACGGCAGCCAGGAAACTGCGCCCGTCATCATCGGCACCGATGTCGCCGACTGGCTCGTCGCCAGCGCGACACGGCAGATCCCCGCCGGACTCAAAGGCATCGCCTGGCAGCAGCCGTTTTTTAGACCAAACGGCCCCGATCAGATGGCCCTGACACGCCAGTCCTGGAAGAACCCAAAACCGGACGTAGCCATCGAACGCATCGAATTCATCTCCAAAGGCGAGGAGGCCGCGCCATTTCTCGTGGGCATCACGCTGGAGTGAACGGGGGGCTAAGGCGAAGAGCTTGACTCGCCGCAGCGGCTCACCGCAATCCAGTCATTGCCGGGCGCTGAAAACGGCGGCTAAGTGGATACCTACAGTGCAGCCGCTCCCGGTTTCATGAATGAAGTCACGCAAATCCTCGATGCTGTCGAAAGTGGCGACACTCTGGCGGCCGAACACCTGCTGCCCGGGGCTTACGCCCGGCTGCGCCGCCTCGCCGCCAACCGGTTGGCCGCCGAGAGCGGCGCTCAGACGCTGCAACCCACCGCGCTGGTCCACGAGGCCTGGCTGAAACTCGCCGGTACGGACGGCAAAGGCCGGACCTTTGCCAGTGCCGAAGATTTTTTCGCCGCCGCCGCCCAGGCCATGCGGCGCATCCTGATTGATAACGCCCGCCGCAAACGCACTCCCCTGCACGGCGGCAATCAGCAGCGCACCGTCCTCGACAGCGGCATTCTGGACCCCAACACTTCCTCCGAGGACGTGCTGGCCATCGATGAGGCCCTGATCAAACTCGAATCAGAGAATGCCGACCTCGCCCGCATCGTGAAGCTCCGCTTCTATGCCGGCATGAGCATCGCCGAGACCGCCTCCGTGCTGGGTGTCTCGCCCAGCACCGTGGACCGCTCATGGCGCGCCGCCAAAGCCTGGCTCTATCGTGAAATGACGGAAGCCGCGTAATCCCACCGATGAGATCGTCCATCGCGTCTCAGCCCTCTCAGGCGAGAGCTCTTCTTGGAGTCATGGATTCTTGCTTCGGCGAACGTCAAGCATCGGGCACGGCTGACTGGGAGCGTGCGCTCGATGCAGGAGCGGGTTTGGAACTGCGCTGAATCACTGGAACTCGGGGCGAGTCAGCCGTCGCTCTCCATGCGCCTGTTCTGCTCGTTTTGTTTTTCGCGCAACGAACTCGGGAAGCTTGCAAGCATCGCCCGAATCTCCCGCAGCGTCTCGCGTGTTCCTCGAACTTCATACCATGCCTGATCGACCGCGGAAATGGCCATCCATCCGGGTATTTCAAGTTTTGCCCCATCCGATATGAGCTTCGTCGCTGTTTCAAAGTCTCGATCCTGTAGAGCTTCGTAAAGCGGGGGCAGATCGCCGTCCTCAAGCAAAATTTCTGTCGGGTCGAATCCCATTTCTTGGCGGAAGAGTTTTATTAAACCAAGAACCGGGATGGGAACCACGAAACACACGAAACACACGCAACACACGCAACACACGAAAAGCCAAGGCGTTGCCGAACGACTACCGTCCACCTGATGGATGAGAAGGTCGCTTGTCCTAACCGAATGCTTTTTAGTTTTTTACGTGACTTTCGTGGTTGCTCCATCGTTCTTTCTAGCATAACCGGATGTAATTGGCAATCACCTCATCGCGGATTGGCTGGTGTAGAGGGGGGCCATGCGTCGGTGACCCACCGCAGACACCGGGCCATCAGGCCAGTCGGTGATTGGGCGGCAGCCCCCCTCGGGCTCCGAATCGGGACTTGCCAGCTTTCGCACACTTGCCAGCATGATGGACCTTTCGCATGGACAATCCGTATTCTCCTCCTCAAGCGCCGGTGGGCGTGGCCAGCGCGGTGACCACAAACCGTCGTTATGGCGGCCTGCGGCGCGTACCATACCTGGCCCTCGCCATTGGTCTGGCCGTATTGCAGAATGTCCTGGTGATGGTCTTCACCGCGCAACTCGACTCCGTGGGCGTGCTTTGGGGTATCATTATCGCCTCCAGTCTGCTTTCGCTCGCGCCGGTGTATTATCGGCTTAAGAACATCGGGATGAATCCCTGGTGGTGCCTGGGGGCCTTGGTGCCAATTCTCAATATATTCGTCGGATTCCGCTGTCTTTTATGCCAGGAAGGTTATGTGGAAACCCGGAAGCTCGACCGGGCCGGCAGAATCATGGTTTGGATCATTCTTGCGCTCATGGTCCTCGTCGTGGGGGCGGTCATTGTGAGCGTCGCCCTTGACTGATCTTGAACGAGATTCGGCATTTCATCCGCCTGACGACCCGTCTTTCCGTTCCGCCTCCAGGATGGCCAGAGTGGTCTTGAGCACGGTGTCCGGGTTGAGCGAGATGCTGTCGATGCCCTGCTCGACGAGGAACTGGGCGAACTCAGGGTAGTCGCTGGGCGCTTGACCGCAGATGCCGATTTTGCGGCCCCGGGCGCGGCAAGTGGCGATGACTTGGGCAATCATGTGTTTCACGGCCGGGTTTCGTTCATCGAAGATGGGAGCGACGATCTCGCTGTCGCGATCGACGCCGAGGATGAGCTGGGTGAGGTCGTTGGACCCGATGCTAAAGCCGTCGAAGATATCGGCGAATGAGTCCGCCAGGATGACATTGCTCGGGATCTCGCACATGACGTAGATTTCCAGGCCGTTCTCGCCGCGGCGCAGGCCATGGCGCGCCATTTCCTGCTGGACCAATCGTCCCTCTTCGACGGTCCGGCAGAATGGGATCATGATTTTGAGGTTCGTGAGTCCCATTTCGTCGCGCACCTTGCGAACGGCGCGGCATTCCAGCTCGAAACCGTCGCGGTATCGCGGGTGCGCGTAGCGGCTCGCCCCGCGAAATCCAAGCATGGGGTTTTCCTCCACCGCTTCGTAGGCGCGTCCGCCGATCAGATTGGCGTACTCGTTGCTCTTGAAGTCACTGAGTCGCAGAATGACATCGCGCGGATAGAACGCGGCGGCTAGCATTCCCACTCCCTCGGCCAGCGTGTCGACAAAGAACTGCGGCTTGTCCGAGAAACGGGCAGTCAGCCGGTCGATTTCAGCCTTGAGCGCGGGGTCGGTGAGTCGATCAAACTCCACCAGGGCCAAAGGGTGGATTTTGATGCAGGTGGTCACGATGAATTCCATGCGGGCGAGGCCGACGCCGTCGCTGGGCAGGAATGACAGACGAAATGCCTCGTCGGGATCGGCGAGGTTGAGCATGACGCGCGTTCGCGGGCGGGCGAGTTCGGTTGTCTTGAGGCGTCTGACCTCAAAAGGCAAGGCGCCTTCGTACACGCGACCCGTATCACCCTCGGCACAGCTGATGGTGACCTCCTGCCCGTCCCGGAGAATGGCCGTTCCATTTTCGGTGCCGACGATCGCGGGCAGGCCGAGCTCACGACTGACGATGGCGGCGTGGCAGGTCCGGCCGCCCCGGTTGGTCACGATGGCCGACGCCTTCTTCATGATTGGCTGCCAGTCAGGATCGGTCTTGTCGGTGACCAGCACTTCGCCCTCGCGGAAGGCGCCGATGGATTGAACGCTGGGGATGACGCGGACGCGTCCGGTGGCGATTTTCTCACCCACGCCTCGGCCGGTCGCCAGCACCCGGCCCCGCTCGCGGAGGTGCCAGGTTTCCAATACGTCCGTTTCCCGGCGCGACTGCACCGTTTCCGGCCGCGCCTGTACGATGAACAACTCGCCGGTCCGCCCGTCCTTGGCCCACTCGAGGTCCATGGGCACGGCACGCCCGCGCTTCGCGGAATAATGGTCCTCCACCACGCATCCCCAGCGCGCCAGTTGCAGGACTTCATCATCCGTCAACGCCAGGCGCCGCCGGTCATCAGGCGCCACGGGCACATTCTTGACCATCCGTCCGCCCCCCGCATCATAGACAAGCTTGTATTCTTTGCTGCCGACCGACCGGCGCACAATGGGCCGGTGGCCGGTCTTGAGCGTCGGTTTGAATACCGTGAATTCGTCCGGCGTGACGGCCCCTTGCACGACGTTCTCGCCCAGTCCATACGCCGCGCTGATGAGCACGGCATCCTGAAATCCCGATTCCGTGTCGATGGTGAACATGACACCGGAGCAGGCCAGGTCGGAGCGCACCATGCGCTGGATGCCGACACTCAGCGCCACCTTAAAATGATCAAATCCCTTGTCGGTCCGATAGCTGATCGCACGGTCCGTGAAAAGCGACGCGAAGCAGCGGCGACAGGTTTCCAGCAACGCAGGCAGCCCCTCGACATTCAAATACGTTTCCTGTTGCCCGGCGAAACTCGCGTCCGGCAAGTCTTCGGCCGTGGCTGATGATCGGACGGCCACATCCGGCGCCTGGGCAAGCGTCCCCTGCAGGCGGATGTAAGCCGCCGCGATTTCGTCACGCAGCGCCTGCGGCAACGTCGCCCCAAGCATCGCCTCGCGCACCGCCCGGCCGCGACTGGACAAATTCTCGGTATCGCGCGTGTCCAATCCATGCAGGTGGCGCCGGATCACTTCATCCAAGCCGGCTTGGCGGATGAACAACCGGTAAGCCTCGGCCGTCACGGCGAATCCATCAGGCACGCGCACGCCCTGCGAGCTCAACTCGCGAACCATTTCTCCGAGCGAGGCGTTCTTGCCGCCGACGAGAGGAATGTCGTCGATGGTCAATTCGGTGAACCATCTGATGAGAGCGGATGAATTCGGATCGGTCATGGCAAGGGCGGTTGCGAGTCACTGCTGACTCACATGGTCACGAAATCCTAAACGGGCACCAGTGGGCGGGTGGCTCGGCGGCGTCGGCGTGCCCACCATTTTCTCGCCTCCTCGACCCAGAGCACGCTGCTTCCAATGAGCCACAATCTTCCCAAGTCGGCCAGGGGAACGGGCACCGTATGAAACACGCGATTGAGCGCCGGCGTGTACACGACAAGCAGATGGAGGAACCCGCCGAGCAGCAACCCCCCCACCAGCCAGCGATTGCGAAGCACGTCCAGATGGAACGACGACCGCCAGGTACTTCGGCAGTTCAGCACGTTGAACCACTGGCTGATGGCCACGAGCGTGAACGTCTCGGTCTGCGCCAGCGCAAAGGGCACGCCCGTGGTGAGCCGCCAGACGAAAAACCCAAAAATCGCCGCCACGGAACTTGCCGTCATGAGAACGAGGCGTGTCCACATCGGTCGCGTGATCAGCGGTTCGCCGCGGGGTGTGGGGGCGCGCTGCATCTCATCACCTTCCAGTCCTTCCATGATCAAATTGACCGTGACCGTACCCTCGGTCACGATATTAATCCAGAGGATCTGGACCGCGGCCAGCGGCAGTGGATAACCTCCGACCAGCGCCAGCCCGAGCACAATAACTTCGTCCAGTGAAGTCACGAAAAGGAAGAGCACCACCTTCTTCAGGTTCTGGTAAACCAAGCGACCCTCCTCAACCGCCTTGACGATCGTGGCGAAATTGTCATCGCTCAGAATGATCTTGGCCGCTCCCTTTGCGACCTCGGTGCCAGTCATCCCCATGGCCACACCCACATCCGCCGAGGCCAGCGCCGGCGCGTCATTGACCCCGTCTCCGGTCATGGCCACCACGTGTCCTTGCGATTGAAAGGCTTCGACAATCCGCAGCTTCTGCGCCGGATGCACCCGGGCAAACACCGAGATGGCGTCGAGCCCGGCCCGGAGATCCTGCTCGGGTAGGGCCTCCAATTCGGCTCCATCCACCGCCACGTCACCCGGCCGGGCGATGCCCAGCGCCCTCGCAATGGCCAGCCCGGTCGCCTTGTGATCACCCGTCACCATGACGGGCCTCACGCCAGCAGCACGGCACTCAGCCACGGCCGCCGTCACCTCGTCCCTCGGCGGGTCCCACTGGCCGATCAGACCGAGGCACCTCAAGCGGCCACTGGCCTGAGCGACCCCGGCTGCCGCATCGAGCGGCCATCCCTCGGCCACCGCCACGGCGAGGACGCGGAGAGCGGCGGACGCCATTTCGTCGGCGGCTTGCCGCAGACCGGCCACCTCCCCCTGAGCGGGATTGCACATTTCGAGCACTGGCTCCGGCGCCCCTTTATAAAATACCCGTACGGACACTCCATGGCGGTGTTGAGTGGCCATCATCTTTGTGTCCGCCTCAAAGGGGATTTCGGCCTGGCGCGGCCACTCACGGTGCAGCGTCTCGATATCGATGCCCGCTTTGCGCGCGACAGTGAGCAAGGCCGCTTCAGTCGGATCGCCAAGGGCTCGCCAGCGAGTGTCATCTCCGTCGGGCGGCACCAGCTGTGCATCATTGCAGAGGACCGCGGCCTCGAGCAACTCGCGAAGCGCGGAGTCGCCCGCGCCCTCGATCGCCTGACCATTGAGCAGCAGTCGACCTTCCGGACCGTATCCCGCACCCGTTGTCTCGATCCGTCGGCCGTCCGGCAACCTGAGCCCGACCACGGTCATCTCATTCTTGGTCAAAGTCCCTGTCTTGTCGCTGCAAATCACGCTGGTTGACCCCAAAGTCTCCACCGCGGCCAGACGCCGCACGATGGCGCCACGGCGCGCCATCCGCTGCATGCCGACCGCCAGAGCGATGGTCAGGGCGACCGGCAACCCTTCCGGCACCATCGAGACCATTTGGCTGATGGCGACCATGAAGATGGAGGCGAATGGGATGCCCCGCCAGAGGCCAAAGGCGAGAATCAGTCCGAACAGGACAATGGCCATACCGGCCAACCACTGGCCAAATTGATGGAGGCGCCGTTCCAGTGGTGTCCTGGGTTCCTCGGCGGCCGTCGTCATGCGCGCGATTTTCCCGACTTCGGTGTGCAGCCCCGTGGCCACCACCACGGCGCGCCCGCGGCCCGCCGTCAAATGAGTGCCGGCATGGACCATGTTCCCGCGATCGCCCAAGGCGGCCTCGGAATCCACCACGAGCGAATGTTTGGCCACGGGCAGCGATTCGCCGGTCAACGCGGCCTCGGTCGCCTGGAGCGAAGCGGCCTCAAACAAGCGGGCGTCGGCACCAATGGCATCACCCGCGGTGACGAGCAGGACGTCGCCGGGCACCAAGTCGCGCGCCTCGATCGTATCCTCACGGGCGTCCCGCACGACGCGTACTCGCACGGCGGACAGCTTGCGGAGTGTGGCCATGGAATGTTCGGCACGGCCTTCCTGGACTGTTCCGATGGCCGCGTTGACCAGGACCACCACGAGAATCACCGCGGCATCGCTGACATGTCCGAGACCAAAAGCGATCGCCCCGGCCACCAGCAAGATGTAAATCAACGGGCTGGCAAACTGCCGCAGCACCATCCGCCACCACGGCTTGGTCGCCGCCTCCGGCAGTTCATTCGGTCCGTGTTCCGCCAGACGGCGTGCCGCCTCCGCGGCGCTCAGTCCGTTCCGGAGATCGGTGGCGAGTTGGAGCACCACCGATTCCGCCGGGCGGCCATGCGGTTGGTGGACAAGCGCCGGTTGCGTCATGGCTGGGCGACTCTCATTGGCTTCGACCCCGCAGTTCGTCGCGCAGGCGATCGATCTCGTCGAGTAGCCGGGACACGAGACACAGCCCGGCAAAACTCATGTCCCCGGCCTCGCGCAGCGATTCCAACTGGCGCAGGCGGCGCATGGCGTCGAGGTCAAAGGACGGCGCCTCATCCGTCCGGGCAATCGAACGAAGAAGACCTCGTTCGTGGTATCGAAGGATCGTTTCCGAGGACACGCCGCTCAGACGGGCAAGGATGTCGACGGAATAAGTGGCGTCGGACTCGGCATCGACGAGGGAGAAGTCGGACGGATTGGACGGGCTCATGGTGAAGTGTCAGGCTCGCGGGTTGAAGGTCGACTGCCGGCGCAATTCCTCCCACAGGCCCCGCTCAGCCTGGCTCGGATCGGAGGGAAGGACCACGCGCAGGGTGACCAGCAAATCACCGCGTTCCTTGGTTTTTGGTTTCGGCAATCCGCGGCCGCGAACGCGGAGCGTCTGGCCGTTGGCGCTGTCGGGCGGGATTTTGAGTTTGATCGATCCGTCGAGCGTCGGCACAACGATGTCCGCGCCGAGCACGGCCTCCCATGGGGCCACCTCGAGGTCATGCAGCAAGTCGGCCTCTCTCGTCGAGAAGTCGGGATGGGCCGCGTGGCGGACGCGCAGGTAGAGGTCCCCAGGCGGACCGCCCCGGCGGCCCGCTTCGCCTTGGCCCGGGACGCGGATGCGCCGTCCGTCGGTCGCCCCCGGCGGGATGCGGACTTGGAAGGCATGAGTCTGGACCTCGCCGGTTTGGCGGTTGATCGTTTGCAGGGAGATGGGGCGAAGAGTGCCGTGCATGGCCTCCTCGAGCGTGACCAGGATGTCGCCCTCGATATCATGTCCGCGCCGGGGGCGCCCGGCCTCCGACGCCGCGCTTTGCGCCATCTCTTCCCACTCGCGCGGGAATCCGTAGCGGCTGCCACCGCTGAAATACCTCTCGAAAAAATCACTGAACCCAGTGCCACCAAAGTGAAACTCCTGGGCCTCAGCCTCGCTGCCGCCCGCCGTCGCGCCGTGGGGCGGCGGGTGGTCTCCAAATTCCTGCCAGCGCGCCCCCAGCCGATCGTACTTCTTGCGCTTCTCCGGATCGCTCAGGACTTCGTGGGCCTCGTTGATTTCCTTGAACTTTTCCTCGGCCTTGGCCTTGTCGGCGGCGGTGTCGGGATGGTACTGCCGTGCGAGTTTGCGGAATGCCTTGCGGATGTCATCGGCGCTGGCGTCGCGCGCAATTCCCAGGGTGGCATAATAATCCTTGAACTGTTCGGGCATAATCGTCGTGGAACGGACACAGACGGTGCATCGCTGCGCCGCGCCATCAACCGCGCAAAACGATGCGGGCGTCGAGCGCCAGCACGCCCTGTGGGGAGACGCTCAGCGGATTGATGTCGATTTCAGAAATCTCGGGGCACGCACTCACACACTGTTCAAAACGGAGAATAAAATCGATCAAGGCATCGAGGTGAGCGGCCGGGCGACCGCGGATGCCAGCCAGGGCGCGAGAGATGCGGGTTTCGGCGATCCATCGGCGGGCGATTTCGGGCGAGAGCGGCGGCAGAGCCAGGGCGCGGTCTTGCATGAGTTCGGCGAGGATGCCGCCGGCTCCGATGAGCAGGACGAGGCCAAATTGAGGGTCGCGGCTGGCGCCCAGGATCATTTCCCATCCTCCGGGTCTCACCATGCGCTGGACACTCACACCGCCGAAATCCGCCGGCCGCACCGCCCCTGCGATGCTCCGCCACGCCGTTCGCACCGCTCCCTCTGAAACAAGATCCAACTTCACCCCGCCGACATCGCTCTTGTGAGTAAGCGTCGACGACTGCAGTTTCACCACGACCGGATACCCGATGGCCGCCGCGTGCTGCACGGCCTCCTCCTCCGTCAACGCCGAAATCGTGGTCACCACCGGCAATCCAAAGGCGTGCAAGACGGACTTGGCCTCGACTTCGGCAAGCAGCCGCCGACCGGCACCACGGGCCTGATCGAATAGACACCGCACCCCGGGGGGCATGCCTATGACCGACTGGTCACGGTAGGCTCGGTTGGTCTCCGCAAGCCAGTCGAGACGCCGACGGCGTTCCCACATGTGAATGAATGCGCGGGCCGCGGCATCAGGGTAATCGTGGGTGGGCAAACCGGCGGCATTCAGCCGCCGCCGCGCTTCCCGAACCGAACCACCCCCCATCCATGAGCAGAGGACCGGTTTGTCCAATCCCGTGGTCGCCGCCGTGACGGCTTCCGCGACTTCGGTCGGATGGGTCATCGCCTGTGGGGTGAGAACCGCCAGCAGACCGTCCACCTCTGCGTCCGCGGCGACCAAGCGCAGCGCCGCGGAAAACCGCTTGGCATCCGCGTCTCCCAGCACATCCACCGGATTTCCGTGGCTCCAATGGGCCGGCAGCAGCGCGTCGAGGCCGCCCAAGGTGGATGGATCGAGCGAGGCGACTTGGCCACCCAGACCGACCAGGGCGTCCACCGCCAGTGCCCCAGGGCCACCCGCATTGGTCACGATTCCGAGCCGCGGGCCGCGCGGCAGCGGTTGCTTCGACAAGATTTCCGCGATGTCGAACAATTCCTCGATCGTGTCGACCCGGAGCACGCCGACCTGACGCAACGCCGCATCGAACACCGCATCGCTCCCAGTCATCGCCCCAGTGTGTGACGCAGCGGCTCGCGCGGCCGCCTCGGTGCGCCCGACTTTGATCACCACGATCGGTTTCCTGGCCGCGACCGCGCGTGCCGCCTCCAGGAATGACTGCCCATCCCCCACAGACTCCATATAGATTACAATGCTCTCGGTGCGAGGGTCATCGCCGAAATGACGAATCAAGTCGCCCCACCCCACGTCGACCATCGATCCGACTGAGACAAAAGCGCTGAACCCGACGTTTTCGCGCAAACTGAGGTCGAGGATGGCCGTGGCCAACGCACCACTTTGACTCAGGAATGCCACTCGCCCAGCACGACCGATGTGGGACGCGAAGGTGGCATTCAACCCGGTCGACGGCACCATCACCCCAAGGCAGTTCGGACCGATGACGCGCATGCCACCGCGCCGCGCTTCGTCCAACACCCGTGCTTCCAAGGCGGCCCCCGCCCCCCCCGCCTCCTTGACTCCCGCGGAAATAACCACCGCCCCGCCGACTCCCGCCGCCGTGCACTCGGC
>JBJXFS010000306.1:0-2695 GCA_046155625.1 Verrucomicrobiales bacterium
TTTCCAACTTCGCCCCGGATCCCGGAACCGCCCATATCTTCGTGTATCCAGCATGGCCGGCCGAAACGGCCACGGCCCTCCAAACTGCCGGATGGCATCACTGGGTGTTCGTGAACAAGCCAGACGGCGGCGGCAGCGAGGTCTACCAGAACGGAGTTTCCCTGGGAGCCTTCCAACAAGGGCTGAGCCTCAACGCCTTCCCAGCTACCGAGCTGCGGGCGGGGGGATGGAGCCCGACGCCCGGTGGTGAGAACTTCACCGGCCTGATCGATGAACTCGCCGTCTACGATCTCGCTGGCCTGGACGCGGCCGCTCTGGCTGCCAAAGGCCAGGAAATCGCCAGCCATTACCTGGTCGGGACCGCCCCCCCCATCCGATTCACAAACGTGGTCCGCAATCCAGCTGATGGCCAATTGACCCTGACATGGACCTCCCAGCCGGGGAAAACGTATCGGCTCAACTCGTCAACAGATCTGGTTAATTTCAACACTGTGATCGCCGACAACATCCAGTCAGGCGGAACGAGCACGACCTATGGTCCGTTCGCTAGCCCGCTCCCGGCCGTGTACTTCAAGGCAAGCGAAAAGTAACCAGAGGTTACTCAACCGATTGAGTGGAGCGGGCCGCAGCCATGCGGTCCGCTCCCTGGTGCCCAAAGCGAGGAAACGCGAGGGCGGGACAAAGCCGCCATGGGCCAACCTCTCCCTGAGTGAGGCGCCTCGGCAGCTCGACCGACGGTCGCACTCGGTGGAACGGCCCGGGGCGCTCTGCGTTTCAACAAGTTGAATTCGTGGGCCCTATTCATGTAGCAAGGTGAATTCGTAGGCCCTATTCAGGTGGTGGGCGCCTCGATTTTATTGCAATTTAGAGAACATTTGATCCACACCCAAATGGAGCCGCCAAACACTCGGCTCCCATAGACACGTGCCTGCCCTGATGACCTCGAAAGCCTCCAGTTTTGCGGGAAAATGCTGCCATGCGCCAGCAGCCCGGCTGGGTTTCAGCGTCATGATCGGGTGCAGCGCGATACTCATGAGTCATGCCGCCGCGAAGGAAGTGCCGGTCGGCAGTGACCAGGGTGATGCGAGGTCGCACTGGTCGTTTCGGCCCGTCGTGTCGCCACCGGTGCCGGCGCCTCCCAACCCGTCGTGGGCCCGCAATCCGATTGACGCCTTTCTCGCCGTTCAGCATGCCGAGCGTGGCCTGATCCCGCAGGAACCGGCTCCTCCCCATGTGCTGCTCCGACGCGTCTTCATGGATCTGGTCGGCATCCCACCGACGCCTGAGGAGGTCGCGGACTTCACCGCGCAGCCCACCGAAGAGCGTTACCTCAAGGTGGTGGAGGATCTGCTGGCCAGCCCCCGCTATGGGGAACGCTGGGGCCGGCATTGGATGGACGTCTGGCGCTACAGCGACTGGGCGGGGCACAATGCCGAGGTGCGGGAAAGCCAGCCACATATCTGGCGCTGGCGCGACTGGATCATCGAATCCACCAACGCGGACAAACCCTACGACCGCATGATCCATGAGATGCTGGCCGCCGACGAGATCGCACCGCTCGATCCCGACGCTTTGCGGGCGACCGGCTTTCTGGTCAGAAACTGGTTCCGCTACAACCGCAACGTCTGGCTGGAGAATGCCGTGGAGCATACCGGGAAGGCCTTCCTCGGCCTGACCCTGAACTGCGCCAAATGCCACGACCACTTTTACGATCCGATCCTACAGACGGACTTTTACCGGATGCGGGCATTTTTTGAACCTCACGACATCCAGACCGACCTGCTCAGCTACGAGGGAGCGGCCGCCACCAACAGCCTGGTGCGCGTCTTCGATGCCCGTCCGGCCGAGCCGACCTACTTGTTCACGCGGGGCAATGAAGCCACACCCGAAAAGGACAAACCCATGCAGCCCGGCTTCCCCGCGTTTCTCGCCCTGACGGCGCCCGAGATCAAGGAGGTGCCGCTGCCGCCGCAGAGCTACTATCCGGCCCTGCGTGCGGATGCCGTGAAGGACGCCCTCGCGAAAGCAGAGGCCCTGGCGCTGGAGTCCGGGAAAAAGGAGGCTGCTGCATGGAGCGCCGCCCTGGCACTCCCCGCTCCTGAAAATGTCGATTCCCTGCGCGCGGACGCGGACTTTGCCAGCCGCCAGGCTTCGCGCGACCGGACGGCGCTGGTGGCTCTGCAGCAGCGCATCCTCGCGGAGCGCCAGAAATACGGCATCACTCCCGGCGACCCGGCGCCAGCGGCCCGCGCGGCGTCTGCCGCGGAAAGGCAGGCGAAACTCTCCGCGGCCGAATACGCCGCGACCGAGGCGGAAAGGCAGGCGCTGCCACTGCGGACCGCAGCCGCACAGGGCGAGGCCAAGGCGAAGGAACCCCTCGCCGAAGCGGAGAAAAAACTGACGGAAGCCCGGGAAGCGCTCGCCACCGCCCGCAAGGCGTTGACGGAAGAATCCGCCACTTACGAGCCTCTTGGGCCAGTCCATCCGCCGATTTCCACCGGCCGCCGACTGGCCCTGGCACGGTGGATCACCGACCCGCAGAATCCGTTGACGGCCCGCGTGGCCATGAACCACGTCTGGATGAGGCATTTTGGCAGTCCGCTGGTGTCCAGTGTTTTCGATTTCGGCAAGGCCGGCATGGCGCCGAGGCACCCGGAATTGCTCGACTGGCTGGCCGCGGAATTCATGAACCAAA
>JBJXFS010000126.1:0-34517 GCA_046155625.1 Verrucomicrobiales bacterium
CCTCTCCAGCGGCCGGTCGCGAGCGGCCGTCGCCGCGAGTCGCCCGATCGGTCTGGTTCGACGACTACACGCTCAACTCGAACTGCTGGTTCGGCTCGGTGAGCCACTGGTCGAGCCACGGCGAATACGTTTTGACCCGCAGCGATTTGCGGTCGGGAAGAAACTGCAGCAGTCGGAAGAACCCGCCGCCGTGGTACGGGCGCCGCGGGTCGACACCGGCCTGATAGTTGGCGAGCATCTGATGGATGCGCTGTCCGTGGGTGCCTTCGTCCACCCGGTATCCGGTTCCCGATCCCAGCACGTGCCCGTTGAACATGAACCGAATGTTCTGGTGCGGCGCCAGCAGCTTGCGCCACACATCCTCGCCGTCATTCACGCCACCCACCTTGCCCGGGTCGCGTGCCAGTCCATAGTCCTTGGGATTCCAAGTCTGTTTCTTCCCGTACTTCGCCCAGTCGTAGCGGGTGCGGTCATGAAACAGATGGGCGTGGCTCGAAACAATCACGGTGTGGTCAGGATGGGCCGTGGCCGCTTCGCCAGCCCAGGCCAGTACCGCGTCCCGGGGTCCGAATTCCAGCGCCACGATGAGAAATTTTCCCCATGAGGTCTCGAGCTCGTGCCAACTGTTTTCCATCCGGCCGGTTTCGAAGAGCCCGTGCTTCGCGCTGTGAAGGTAGTCGGCGGGGGAAAAATAATCGTTCATCCGCGTCGTCCGGTCCTGCGCCGCGCCGCCCTCGCCCAAATCATGATTGCCGGGCAGCAACGAAAAAGGAACACTGCCATCCCGCAACACCCGGAAGGCACGCTGAGCGTTTTCCCATTCCGGCACGCTGTTCAAGTCGGTGATATCACCGAGCTGCATGACAAACCGCAGCGAATGCAATTCGCGATGCGCCACCACCCACTCGCATTGGCGGATCAACACCTCCGGTGCACTGCGCGTCAGGTTCTGCGTGTCCGGAAACACCGCCAACGACCACGTCCCCTCCGGAGCATCGAATGGCGTCGCCGGGACCGCCTTCGCGTAGGGCACCTCGGCTTCCTGCCCTAACGAGAAAGGGGTGGTCGTCATCGCGGCCATCGCCGCCCCCATCGGTTTTAAGAAATCTCGGCGGTTCATTGGGTGAGGGATTCGTGGCGATCAATCCTCAGCCGCCCCATCCGCACTGCAAACCGTTTCACGCCCCGCCAAAGCTCCAAGTCGCGTTCCGCGAAGCCGCTGTTTTGCCGCATCGGATTCATCCAGAACGCGGTGCTTTCATGCCAGGTCGATTCACCCTGAACGCACGATCCACTTGAAGTTGTGAAGTGCGTTTATATCATTGCTAATCATATTTTTACGCATCAACTCCAAGCATCCATTCTCGCCATTACAAAATGAGTGACGAGCGTGCACTGGCAGCGCGGGGAAATGGCGCAAGAATCGTCGCTCGCCATGCCCCCTGACCGCTCATCCTCGCGCGACGGAAAAGCCCGCGTCTTCGCGGCCCTCGAGGCCGCCGTGCCCGCTCAGCACGAGGCAAAAGCAGCGTTGCGCACTCAATTCGCCGTCTTCCGCGCCCAGGGTCGAGCGGAATCGCTCACCGCCGAACCAGTGCTCCTGTGCGCCAATCGGCCCGGACGCATGCCGTCGATGTTGGTCCGCGCCCTGGCCGAGGAGACCGACTTGCCTTTCCTCGAGGTGTCGGTGGCACACGGCTTGTGTGTCGAGCAGATCGTCTCGCAATTGGTGCGGTTGTCGCTGCAGTGCGACGAGCACCGTGGGTTCGGGGTGGTGTTGGTAAAGGATTTGGAAGCGCTTTCCGCGGCGGCGGCGCAGTCGCTGGCGACCTGCCTGCGATCCAGCGACCGCATTGACTACTTGCATATGGGGCGGGAGGTTCGGCTTTCGGCGCAGCAGGTTTTTTGGGTCGGGAGTCTGGCGTTGCCGGAACCGTCGCGGCAGGAGCGTCGCGACGACCTCGGGCCGAGCGGTGCGTCATTTGCGTTCCTGGCGGTTGGTCCGTCGGCGGCAGATGTGGTGGCGGCTGGTGTGGCGGGCCCGATGCGTGCGGCGTGTGGTGCGGCCGAGCAGGCGGCCTGTCTGTCGGCCCTGGAGGAAACCTTTACGAGTCAGGCGTGGTTGTTGCCTGGCACGGCGGACGAATTGGTGGCATGGGCGGGGCACGAATCGGCCGCTTGGTGGCCGGGCCGATGGGTGCGGGCATTCTGTGAAGATCACGGGGTGGCTCTGCGCCTGGTGCCCGGCGCGGCTGAAGCGCTCGCGGCCGCCGCGATGCGGGACGGCGGGACACTCGAAGCGATGGAAGCCCGGTTCCGCGACGCGATGAAGCCGGTTTTCGCGAGCATTGCGGATCTCGATGAAGCCATTGCCGCCGTGGAATTGACGGCTGCGGCGATGCAGCTCGACGAAATGCCACGCCTGGTTCCCGGACCGCGGGCGCCGCTGCCGTCCCGATCCGCGGCGGGTCAGGCCCGTGATCGTGAGGCATCCGGAGCCGACCGCCCGCGACGCACGCCGCAGTCGCCGCCCGACGTTCGGCTCGCGCGTGCCGAGGATTTGAGCGCCCTGCTGGCTCCCGATGCCACCCCCGATGTGCCCCCCGACTCGCCATGTCCGAACGACCCTTCAAAGACCTGAGCCTGCGCTTCTCAGGGTTCACCCCGCTCGTGGAATCCGACGCCACCGGTCAGTCGCTCCGGCGGCTCACTCAGCAATCGTTCGTCCTGCCCGGGGAAATTACCCGCTGCGGCACGTTGATTCTCGGCCTGCCTGGCTCGGGCAAATCGACCCGGCTGCTCGAACGCGGAGTGATGGCCGCCCTTGGCCACCCCGAAGCGTCGGTCGTCGTCTTTGCCGTGCAGCCCGGCAGCGCGCGCCACGCGTGGGCCGCGTATCATCGATTGAGGCCCGAGAGCCGCGTCCGCCCCGCCCTCTTTAACCCGAGTGATGCCGCCGCCTGCACCCATTTCATCAACCCAATCGCCGGTGTCCAGTCGCGTTCGGTGGCCGTGGCCATGGGCCAGACGCTGGCGCAGCCGCTGCATCCGACGGCCTCCGGCTCCGACGGCGAATATTTCCTCCAACAAGCGGCCACGCACATCGGGCATGCCATTCGCGCCGTCAACAACCTCCATCGCGGCAAGGGAACGCTCAGCATGATCCGCGATGCCATCGACGGAGGACCCCATGCCCTGCGCAAACTCGGTGAAGCCGGCGAGGCTCCCGAACTCGCGCGCTTCGCCATCGAAGCCATTGAGGGCAACCGGAATTCGGAAACCACCATGGCCCAGATGAGCAATTGCCTGCAATGGGTCTTCCACGAGGAGGCGCGGCTGGCCACCTCGCGCCAGGAGCTGAATTTCGACCGCCTCTTGCTCGATGAACCCGGACTGCTCGTCCTCTCCGTGAACGAGGAGGAGATACCACGTCAAAAGGCCCTCATCAGCCTGATCTTCCGCAATCTCTTCGCCTGGATCATCAGCCGCGGCCGCCAGAACGGCGGCCCGCTCGCCCGCCCGCTCTACATTTTCATCGACGAACTGCCCGCCGCCGGTCGCTTGCCCGAATTTGGAACCCGCCTGACCGCCACTTTCCGCAAGTCAAACGTCTCAGTTGTCGCCGCCGCCCAATGCGAGGCACAACTCCTCGAGGTCTACGGGCAGGACACGGCGTCGGTTCTAGCCGGGTTCGGGTCACGGATTTACGTGCCCCCGATCGAATTCAGCGACGCCGAGCGGGCCTCCGAACGCTCCGGCATGATCGAGATCACCACGCACGCCACCGATGCGCAAGGACGCATCCTAAGCACCAGCCCCATGCTGCGACCGCTCCTGCTCCCAGGCGAAATCGCCTCGCCTCCGCGCGACCCGGTGCTCGGGCCCCGCATGCTTTTCCGTCTCGCGGCGATGCGGCCGTTCTTCGGATACCTTCGCGCCTCCTGGCAGGTCCCGTCCGAAGAGGCCATCAATCAACTCGCCGCTTCCATGACCTTGCCACGCCGCCGCACACTGCGGCCCTCCGCCGTCCCGCCCAGCCCCAAGAGCGGCTCGTCACCCAAGAGGTCGCGCGTCTCACGCAAGCCCGATCGTGACAATTTGTTCTCGTTCGACCTCGACATTCCCAAGGACGAGGACGACGACGATTCCGTGCCGTTTTGAGACACTTAGCCCCGGCGCGCCCAGACGCTCGCCTCAGCCACCGACCACTGGAACTTCCGCGCTGTTTCCCGGATGAGGAATGCCTGATCCCTCACAGCTTCCAGAGCGAACGCCGGTTCCAAGTGCTCCCGCAACCATTCAAGGGTGCAACCGGGCGGCCAGTTTTCGGGCGGAGTGAACTCGCCCAGCCAGGTGCAGGGGGTGGTTAGGACCAGCGTGCCTCCGGGCCGGACCATGGAGGCCAGTCGGCCGAGCAGCCGGGCCGGTTCGCGCAATCGACAAATCAAATTGGCCGCATGCACGAGCTCGAACGACCCCAGATCCGCCCGCAAATCGTGGGCATCGCCCTGTTCGAAAACGATGCGATCGGGGCGTCTGCCCGCCGGCCGGCGCGCAACCAGCCGCGTGTGCAGCCGTCCTTCGTCCTGGCGATGATACGCCACTTCGCCGGCCTCCCGTAACCGCTGAGCCGCCGCAATGAATGCGTGCGAATAGTCGATCCCGATCACCTCGTCGCAGAAGGCCGATAACTCGAAACTCGACCGTCCGACCGCGCACCCGAGGTCCAGCGCCCGCGCCCGCGCCCGCGCGGGTACATTCTCAACGACGGTTCGCACCGCAAAGTGCAGCGCCGCAGCCTGTCCAACCGGTGCGTCTGCCGGCAACGTCTCCGCCTCGCTGCCATAATGAAACAGCAGATACTCATCGAGGAGTTTGGCGGATTCGTAGACGTTCGACATGCGAAGGGAACGATGCCTAGCCCGCGCGCGGCGTCCGATCAACTGGGAGTGGCGGGCTGGAGCAACAAGTCAGTCAGCCGTGCGCGGAATCGCAGCGCGACCCACGCCACGAGCACGGCGTAGCTTCCGGCAAAGGCCCATGGCCACCAGAACGCGGCGGCGGTAAACAGCGAGTTTTCGTCGACCGGCGGCTCCAGACGACCGGCCAGCCAGGCCGTCTGGAGACCAAAGAGTTGCATGATCACGCCGTAAGCGAGATTCATGGAGAGTCCGCGAAAGCTCAGCGCGGTGGCCCGCCGTTCCCCCGGGATGATCAGATTGAGGTGATGCGTGAGGAAAAAATGGAGGGCACGCATGCCGAACCAAAACGGAACGACCGCCCACAGTCCCCACCAAGCGCGCGGAAATGCCAATCCCAGCAGACCCACGAAAACCAGTCCGGCCACGAACCTGTAGGCGCTGCTCGGCGTGAGCCCTTGGGTCAGCCGTTCCAGCAAGCCGGCGGTGGCAAATCCGATCAGCGATCCAGCAGCGCCGATCCAGCCGTAGAACTCGGCGGGAATCTGGAGCACCCGATAGAACTGGCTGGCGACGGAGTAGAACAGCCGCATGAAGCTGTCGCATAAGAGCCCCGTGAGGAGCAGGATGAGCACGGCGGGGGTGTTCCAAATCCAGCGACCAGTCGCCAACACTCCGCGAAATGCCGACCCCAGCGACGTCGGGTCGAGTGCCGCCCCCTCCGGATCGTTAGGCGCCGGCAAAAACCGTATCGCCGTCGCCAGCGCCGCCAGCGACAATCCTAGGCACAACACAAGCGGGATGCGCATGGTCGTTTCCAGAGCGAGCACCACGTCGAATCCAAGCCCCCTCACGATCGCGGTCATCCGGCCCGCATCATAAGTGATGGCTCCGACCACGGTGACGAGCAGAAACACCAGGGACGACCAGCGCAGCAACCGGCCTTGAAGTCGCTGCCACACCGCCTCGCGACCCTCCGGCGGCAGCGAGTCATACGTGAGCGCCTCGTCCGCCCCGCTGGCGCACGCCTCGGCCGCTCCACTCAGTACACGATTGAGCGCGAACATCCAAAACGTCAACGCACCTCCCCCCCGCGGCATGAAGACCAAACACAGCATCTCGAGCACCATCAACACGGCGCTCGCCACCACCAGTCGCCGTCGGCCCAGTTGGTCGGCCAGAGCTCCCGAGGGCACTTCGAGCACCACGATGGTCACCGCCCACAGGACGTTCAGCATGGCAAACTGTTCGAGGGTCAAACCGAAGTCGAGGAACAGGATGGTGAAGATCGGGTAGTAAAACCGGCAATTGAAGAAGATCCGGAACAAGACGAAGCACAGCGCGTTGCGCGCCGCGATCACTGGCAGGGCGTTGACGGTGGGGCCGGCCATCGGAGTCGCGCATCATGCGACGGCAAGGGCGGCTGTCGACCGCCAATGAGGTCGCGCTGACCGGGAAGAAACCGCTGAAGTCCGCGCATTTTTTCCCGGGGAAAATCATCCCGGAAGGTTTTCGCGCTCCGGGTAAACCCGGCACACCAACCAGAGGCATTCGGTTGGTGTACCGCCTTTCAGGCGGGCAGGAGCATGCTCAGGGGACGTGCCCGCGGAACGTCTGGGTGCGGACTGGCTTCGCGCTCCGCGTAAACCCGGCACACCAACCGGAAGCGTTAGGTTGGCGGCCCCCCATCCAGCAAAAAGCGAAAATCATCGACGCTCAGCGCCTTGGCGAAGCTTTCTTCGCCGAGAATGTCGGTGGCCAATTCGCCCTTCCGTTTTTGCATCAGCCGGATTTTCTCTTCAATCGTCTCCCGGGCGAGCAGACGGTACGCGATGACCTTGTTGGTCTGGCCGATGCGGTGGGTGCGGTCGATGGCCTGATTTTCGACCGCCGGATTCCACCACGGGTCGAAGAGGACCACGTAACTGGCGGAGGTCAGGTTCAGCCCATAGCCTCCAGCCCTCAGGGAAATCAAAAACAGGCACGCGCCATCCAGCTTTTGAAAGGCGTCGAGAAGCGCGCCCCGGTTCTCGGTCTTGCCCGTGAGCATGAGGTGCGGCCACCCATTGGCCTCGAGCCGGGTGCGGATGATTTCCAGCATGTCGACGAACTGCGAAAAGATCAGCACCTTGTGGCCCTCCTCGACCAGGGGTTCGAGCAGGTCGAGCAGCGCGGTGAGCTTGGCGGCGTCATCGGACGGCTGGCCGGCACCGACCAGCGATGGATGGCAGCAAATTTGGCGAAGTCGCAGGAGGGACGTGAGGATGTTGAACCGGAGTTTGTCAAGCTGCGCGGATGTTTTGACTTTGAGGAGCATGGCCCGGGCGCGCTTGAGTTCGGCGCGATAGAGGACCTCCTGCGGTCCTTCCAGTTCACAGACGATCTCTTCCTCGATGCGATCGGGCAGGTCGCTGGCCACTTCCTTTTTCGTGCGGCGCATCACGAACGGCCGCACGCGCGCGGCGAGCCGTCGCCGGGCCAACGGATCGTCCTTCGCATTGAAATTCCGCGTGAACCCCGAGCGGTTCCCGAGCACGCCCGGCATCGCGAATTGCATGATCGACCACAAGTCAAGCAGTCGGTTTTCGATCGGCGTGCCGCTCAGCGCGAGTCGATGATCGGCTTGAAGCGCGCAGGCGGCCCTGGCGGTTTGGGACGACGGGTTCTTGATGTACTGCGCTTCATCCAGGATGACGGCACTCCATAGCCGCTTCCCCAACGACTCCTCGTGCAGCCTGAGCTGAGCATAGTTGATCACGATAATCTCGGGCACCGGCGCCGTCCGAGCCGATTTCTTCCGGGCCTTGGGCGGCTGTGGCGGTGGCGCCTCGAATTGTCCGGCAGTCTGCCCCGACCAGACACGCACGTTGAGCCCGGGGCAGAAACGCCCCACCTCGTTGCGCCAGTTTTCCTGAACCGACTTCGGGCAGACGACGAGCGTCGGGCCGTCGAGGTGGCCGGCCTCGCGCAGCCACGCGAGCCAGGCGAGCGCCTGCACGGTTTTCCCGAGGCCCATGTCATCGGCCAGGATGCCGCCGAAGCGGTTGGTGGACAAATAAGCGAGAAAGTGAAATCCATCACGCTGATACGGTCGCAACGTGGCGGTCAGCGCGGCGGGCACGTCCGGGGTGACCGACATGCGAAGCTCGCCGACCCGGCGCCGGACATCGGCCGCGCGTTCCGGCGGCAGCAAGCTCATGGCGGAAGGGCCCGCCAGTTGGAACACGTGCAGCCGGTGCTGCTCGCCGCCATTCAGGTCGGAAGCCGCCAGTCCAAGGTCCGCCAGCCGCTCCAGTTCCTCGTCGGAAATCCGCAGTTCGAGCCGCCGCCATCCTTTTTCGGGCAGCCGCACCCACCGACCCTGCGCCTTGAGCAGCGTGTCGATCTCCGCCGGCGTCAATTCCACATCCGACAAGTCGAGCGACACCCGGAGGTCAAACCAGTCGATGCCCGCCTCTTCGATGTCGAGCTTCATCGTGCCAGACACCCTGCCATCGCGCAGCGAGGCGAGCGCCGGATCGAGCTCGACGTTGAGGCCCTCGGGCCTTTGAGCCAGCCAGTCGAGGAAGGTCTCCGGGAACTCGCGCAACGCAGCACCCTGCAGCCGGCGCGACAACCAGAGCCGGTCGTCGGTGCCGCGGCTGGCGGTTTCGGCGGCATTTTTCGAGAGCCAGCCTGCGGCGGCATACTGGAACGTGCGATCGGGGTGCAGGATGGGCGCGTCGCCCGCGGCTTCGGCCGGGCGGGGCGACCGGGGACCGGTGCCTCCATCCCAGTCCCGAAGGTTCCAAAATTGGCCAGGCCGTCGCCCATCGAAAACGGCTTCCGCGCTGACCTGAAACCATTCCACGGTCTCCCCCGGCGGCGTGTACATCCGGCAGCGCACCGTGACCTCGACGGGTACCGACTTGATGCGCGCTGCCAATTTCGCGGGCAGCGTCACCTGCAACGCCTTGAGCGCCGTGATGCCCTCTTCCGACTCGATGGCGCCGGCCGGAATGGAAATCCTCGGTGGCTGACCCGCCGGGACCGGCATCTGGTCATGCAGTTCGTAGACCCGATCGGGCAGCACATAAAGACGCGGCTGTCCCGCGATCGTGACCAGTGGCGGAGCGACCTCGGTGCCTTCCGCGGTGCGCAGCACGAGATGATAATCGTCGTCATGGCCGGTGGCGGAGAGTTCCCCCGGCGATGTCTCGATCGCCCATCGGAGCGGATGCGGTTCGCGCACGAGCGGATCGCCCGTTGGAGCGACCACGGCGTCTTCGAATCCTGGCTGCCGGAGCAGGCGATCCAGCACATGGGTCAGGGCAGCGGTATTCGCTCCCAGGTGGGTCGAGTGCTGGTGGTCGTGCTGCGTCGCCGTAAGGAACCGCTGGGCCGCCGCGTCCAATAGGTGCACACCATTGAACTCTTTGTGAGCCATGGCCACGCTGCACTCGCGCAGAGCCGTCCCCTTGATCGGTGCAAACTCGCTCGAGCCAGGTTTTTTCCATTCGACGTCCGCCCCTTTTTCGGAAAGTCGCACCCGAAAAACGACCGGCGTCCGCGTCTCACCCGTGCGCATGCCCAACACCTGCAAGTCCTTTCGCCAGCGCTCGACCTGCTGGTCGCGCTGCCATGGCTTGACCAATGTGTCGACCGCGGCCCAATCGACACTCTCGTACATCCGCAGGGCCGGTAGTTTCTGGCGCGACCGCAACGCATGAGCGATGTAGTGAAAGGCTTCGATCGCGTTCACCGGAGGCCGGTGAGCCGGCCAGATCGGGACCGGAACCGGGCGCCATCCGTAGAAATAGCTGGTATGCCCGCCCAATTCCATGAGTTCAGTTTCGCCGATCGAACCCTTGCCCGCAGACCAAGTGGTCTCGATGGCCGTCACCAAGGCCGCCTCGCGGCGAGTCAGGGGTTGACCGGTCCGGGCCGTGAGATACTCGGTCAGTGCTGAGGCGGAACCAACCTCGGCGGATCCTCCTGGCGTGGATGGAGTGGCCGGCGAGGGAGCCGACGAGACGGGGGGCGCCCCGGTCACGGGATCCGGCGCTCGTTTCCAGCCGTCCAACGCCTTCAGGGCGACGGCCGCCAAATGTTTGCACCCGGCACGACGATGGCAGGTGCAGGATGCCTGATCGAGGCCTTTTCGTCCGAACAAGATCGACTGGACGTACCGGAAATGCTCCTCGGTCTCGACATACAAATACGTCTCCGGCACTTCCCAGTGCCAGGTACGCACCTTACGCTGCTTGAGAAGCCGTCGGCCCTCTTCGACAATCTTTTCTGGCAGCTTCGCCAAATAGACGTCCAGCAGGGCTTTCTGCGCCGCCGTGAATTCGATCGCCCTGCGCTGAGACATGGCATCAAGCTTTTTGTAACTCGGGCCGGCCCGACTCGACAACGAAGGTGGCGCGCGGATGCAACGGGGCGCCAGGACGGCTGACGTATTCGACCGCCTGGAATCTCGTCGTCCAAGCCGTGGGTGTTACATCGCAGCTGACGTACCCGCGCTCGGCGCTGTGGAATTTCACAAACGGGTTTTCCGCGTAGGTGGCGACCAGCCCGGGCGGTTCGAGCGGCCCGTCGCCGCCGGAGGAAATCGAGGTGCCGACGAATTCGGTGGCGACGGTGCGTCCCTCCAGATCATCGAAATCGGCGATCAGGTTGTTGGCCCAGTTGCTATGGATGTCGCCGGTGAGCACGATGGGATTCTTAACGCGCTGATCGGCGAAATATTTCAATACGCGGCGGCGTTCGAATTCGTAACCCGGCCACTGGTCCATGCTGTGGGTGATCTCGGGGCCGGCTTTGCGGTCGACCCGCGCCATCATGACTTGTTGAGCGAGCACGTTCCATTCGCAGGTCGAGCGGGCGAGGTTTTTGAACATCCAGTCGCGCTGCGCGGCGCCCAGGAGCGTGGCGTTTGGAGCGAATGACTCCGGGCACGGCGGTTTGCTGCCGTCCCCACACGGCTGGTCGGTGCGATACTGTCGGGTGTCGAGGACTTGGAATTGCGCGAGCCGGCCAAACGCCACGTTGCGATAAAGCCGCATGTCGGGCCCCGTGGGCAGCGCGGTCCGGCGCAACGGCATGTTCTCATAGTACGCTTGGTAGGAAGCGGCACGGCGTTTGAGGAAATCTTCGCGGGACACGCCTTTTTCCTCCGAGATGTCGTTGGCGCAATTGTTGTCGAATTCGTGGTCGTCCCACGTGACGAGCCATGGGGCCGCGGCGTGCATGGCCTGGAGGGCAGGATCGGTTCTGTACTGGGCAAGGCGGGTGCGGTAGCCGTGCAGCGTGGTGGTTTCCGGTCCGTGGTGGAGGCGGACGCGTTTTCCAACGCCCGCGTATTCATAGATGTAATCGCCCAGGTGGATCACGAGGTCGGGTGCCTCGCGCCGCATGTGTTCGTAGGCGGTGTAATGGCCCATCTCGAAATGCTGGCACGACGCGAACGTGAAGCGTAAACGATCGGGCAAGGCGTCGGCGGCCGGAAACGTGCGCGTGCGACCGAGCGGGCTCATCGCCGAGCCGGCCTTAAATCGATACCAATACCACCGGTCGGGACGCAGGCCCGCCACCTCGACGTGGACCGAGTGCCCCCATTCCGGCGTGGCCACGGCCGTGCCTTGCGCGACCACCTTGCCCATCGATTCATCCTCAGCCACCTGCCACGCCACCTCGACCGGCTCCGCCGACACGCCACCATCACCCTCCAGCGGCTTGGGCGCCAGGCGCGTCCATAGGACAAACCCGTCCGGTGTCGGATCACCCGAGGCCACTCCCAGGGAAAACGGATCGGCGGAAAATGCTGGTGTTCTCTTCACCGATCCCCACGCGTGATCACGCGCCAGCGCCGCTACGGCCAGCGAAGCCGAGCCGGCCAAAAACGTGCGGCGATTCAGACCGCCGAGCGGACGAAGCGGGTAAAGCGGGGGATTCATAGACTATCGTCGACCATGGAATGGCCACCGCCGCGATGTCAACGCCCGGCCACAACGGCCTCTTCTCCTGCCGGCGGGCGCGGTCCGCCGTTGCGTATGGCAGTCGGGTGGCGCATGGAGGCGGGGTGATCGAGCAATGGAGTGTCTGGCTGTTGGGGGCGGCGGATATACCGCCGGTCTTCGCCCTGCTCGCGATCATTCTGATCGCGGTGGTGGCGGTGTCGCTGATGCTGGTGCGCTTCCAGCAATCGCTGCTGATCGGGTATTTTTTATGCGGCGTCTTGATAGCGAATAGCGGGGTCTTGGCGCTGTATGGAGGGGAGGCCATGGAGGAAAGGATCGCGCAGCTCGCTGACTTTGGGGTGACCCTTTTGATGTTCACGCTGGGGCTTGAATTCTCCCTGGGCGAATTGCGCTACTTGAGGCGTGCGGCGTTTGGGGCCGGGCCGTTGCAGATGGCATTGACGGTGCCGCTGGGGTTGGGGATCGGCGTGATCCTGGGGCTTTCCTGGGCGAGCGCGATCACACTGGGCGTCGCCCTGGCCATTAGTTCGACTGCCGTGGGCCTGAAGAGTTTGGATGACATGGGGGTGGGCGGCAGCGCGGGGGCGCGCTTCGCTCTGGGGGTGGCTATTTTCCAAGATCTGGTGGTGATCGGGTTCGCGGTCTTGCTGCCAGTATTGTTCACGACCGGGCGATCGGATAGCACGGTGGTGTCGGCCATGGTTCAACTGGTGGGCAAGGGACTGGTGTTTGTTGCGGTGGCGGCGGCGCTCGCTCGCTGGGTGATTCCGCGCGTGCTGGCCGGGGTGGCGCGCACGCGCAATGGCGAACTGTTTACCCTGACAGTCTTCGGTCTGTGCGTGGGAATTGCCTTTTTGGGTGGAGCGCTCGAACTCAGCTTGGCGATGGGGGCATTTGTCGCCGGGGTCACGGTGAGCGAGTCGATTTTTCGCCACCGAATCCTGACCGAAGTGCGTCCGCTGAAGGATTTGTTTCTCTCATTGTTTTTCGTCAGCGTCGGGCTGTCGATCGACCTGGAGATGGTGGCGGGTCATTGGTGGAAAATCGGGATGCTGACGGCGGGATTGCTCGGGCTGAAAGGGACGGTTGTTGCTTGTGTGGCGCGGCGGCTGGGATGGCCGTTGCGGGCGTCGGTGCTGGCGGCGATCGCTCTGGCCAGCGGATCCGAGTTTTCACTCCTTCTATTGCAGAAAGCCGATCGACTGAGGCCTTGGCCGTCTGTGGCGGGACAAGTATGGCTCGCGGCGATCGCGCTGAGCATGGCCTTGGTGCCCGTGATGCTGCGTCACGCCGATCGGCTGACCTGTTGGCTCGGTTGGCTTGGGTTTGGCGCGGCGAATCGTGAGCCGCCTCCCGAGGCCAAGGCGAGCGAACGAGTCAAGGCGCTCCACGACCATGCGATCGTCTGTGGCTACGGACCGGTCGGGCAACAACTGGTCGAGGCCCTGGACGCGATCGGCGTCCAGTCGTTGGTCGTGGAACTCAATGCTGATACCGTGCGCGCGCTGCACCGTTCGGGTCGCCCCGTTTTATTCGCCGATGCCACGCATCACGAATCGTGGGCGCTGGCCGGCGTCGAGCGGGCGCGTCTGGTCGCCTTCACTTTTGCCGACTCGCCCGTGGTCGCCACCGCCTTGCCGCTCGTCCGCGAACGGAAACCGGACGTCATTGTGCTCGCCCGGGCTAAATTCGCCTCCGACGTCTCTCGCCTGGAAAAACTGGGCGCCGACACCGTGATCCACGACGAAGGCGTGGCCGGCCAGGCCGTGGTCCGTGCGGCTCAGGGGATTTATGAGCGAGTGTGAGGTCGGATCGTGCAAGAATCCACCATGCCATTCTCCCACAGCCCGCGATTCCTTGTTGACGGTGGAGCCCGGTTTGGGCATGGCTGCGGAGATGGGCATGACCGCTCGACTTGTTCGCTACGAAGGCCACGTGCAGGGCGTGGGCTTTCGGTACACGGTAAAATCCATCGCGCGCGGCTTCGAGGTCTCCGGCACGGTGCGGAATCTCCCCGACGGCCGAGTCGAGCTGGTGGCGGCGTCGGCGGATCCGGAGGAATTGGAGGCCTTCCTTCACGACATCGCCGTCGACAGTCCACTGGCGCACCACATCAAGCGCGTCGAGACTCAGCAGATTCCAGCGCCCGGTGGTCTCCGAGGGTTTGAAATCATTTCCTGATCCTCCCGCAGGCGGTGCGCCAAATCCACGGTAGAAGCACCAGAGCGACCACCACATTGATCGCGAGCGCCAGCGCGCAGACGCGCCCCAGGCTCGACAGCCCGAGGTTCCCCGCCCAGGCCAGCGATCCAAAGCCGCACACGCTGGCCCCCACGCACACGAGCAGGGGTCGGACGAGTCGCGCGCGCATCCGGTCGATCGAGCCGTGTTCCTTGAGTTCCAGCGCGACATAGATGAAGTAGTCGCTTCCCGTGCCCAGGCAGATCAAAAGCGCGGGCAGAGTGAAGGAATTCCATCCGAGCCCGAGCCAGGCCATGCAACCGATGAGCGTGGCGAACGAAAGTGTGAGGCCGAAGGCGACGAGCCAGAACAACCGCCATTGACGCAAAGCGAATGCGAGCAGGCCGAGCGTGACCGCGCCAAACGCGATGGCCAGCCACGTAAACCCTCGGGCCAAATGCGCCTCGATGACCCGCCCAATGAGCCGTGAGCCAGCCAGATAGACGCCATCGGTTTGCAGCGCGCTCAGGGCGGCCATGGCTCGATCATCCGGCGGATCGGTGAAGGGACGGACGAGACCGAGACACAGGCTGCGCGCCTGGGGGTCGTCGCCAACGGCCACGCTCACGGCAAAACGGTCCAGCAGCCAACGCGCGGCCGGCCCGCTCGGCCAGAGCGCTTCCCCGGTCTCACGACCACTCGAATCCGCGGTCCACTGACGCCAACAGTCGAACACGCCGGCCGTGAGAGCAAAGGCATCCTCGGCGAATCCCGCGCCCAGCACGGCTTCGCGCAACCGGGTTTGGTCAGCGGCCAGCCGGCGAGCGGAGCCGAGCAAATTGGCGCGCTGTTGTTCGGGGTCTGGCCAGAGCGGGCGTGGCAACGCGTAGGAGGCGATTAATCCAGCTTCCTCCATGTCTTGCAGCCGCTGCTCCAGATCGGCGAGGCGCCGCGCGACCTCGGCCTCGTCACGTCCGGCCACGAGGATGCTGAGCGACTGCTCGCCGCCACCCAGTTTTTCCGTCAGTTGGTCCAGCGCGTCGTAGGCCTCGCTCACTCTCGGTCGGAGCGAACCGGAATCGAGATCAAAGCGCGGAAAACCATGAACCATCAACCCCGCCAGCCCGATCGCGGCCGCGCCAGCGACGAGCCAAGGAAGCACACGGTCGGACCATGACCTCGGAATTTCGTTCATGCCCAGGGGCGAGGTACCGCGGGGGGGCGGCTCGGCGACCGCCTTGGGGCCGAGCCCGAGGGCTCTCAGCGTCCGCGGGTAGACGATCAAAAATAATACGGCTCCGATGACGACGCCCGTGGTCACCAGGATGCCCAATTCGGCCAGACCAGGCAAGCCGGCGAAAGTCAATGCGCCGAACGAAGCGGCTGTCGTTGCCGCCGCCCATATGATGCCTCGACGCGTACGCGCTTGCTGCTCCGGTGCCGCCGCTGCCCCGCTCGATGCGTACATGAGGACGCCGTAATCGACCGTCAGTCCGATCAGAATACTGCCGCATCCGACGGTCAGCACCGTCAGATGGCCCGTGAGCAGGCCGGCCGTGGCCACCGTCAGCAGGAAGATGACAACCACGAATGCCGTGAGGAGCGGCAGCAGCCGAAGGTCGCGATACCCGAGCCAGACGATCAGGCAGATCAGCGCGAGGGCCAGGCCGCCGGAAAGTTTCATGTCGCGCTCCATGCTTTGGCTGATCTCGCTGACGAAGGCCGGCTCGCCAGTAAACCGCACGGTCACGCCTCGGGGAGTGGCGACAGTTTCGGCTGATATCCGCACGGCGTTGAGCCACTCAGCCATCGCCTTGTAGTCGGTCAGCGGCCAGGCCGATTCGACGACCATCAGCCGGAACGTCCCGTCGGGCGACGCGAGCGACGGGGTAAAGCGATGCGCGTTTCCCCCCTGCCCCAAGACGGTGGAAGCGATGCCCAGCGGGTCGTAGCCGAACAAGTGTTCGGAGGCGTCGAGGGAAGTGGCCATCGATTCCAAATGCCCAGCGAGCGTGGCTTCCAGTCGGTCGGGCGCGAAGCGCCGCTCGGCGTCCGTCAACGCTTCCGGCGGTTGATTCAGCAGCGCCCAGGCCAGCAACTCGATGAGATCCGGCGAGGCCGCGGCCAGTCGCGGCGCCTCCGCGTCCGGCCGTGCTAGCGGATCACTCGTCGCCATCTCCATCGCCGCCATGTCCGTCGCAGCCTCAGGCTCGAATGGCGAACGCCACACGACGCGACGGGCCAACGGGGGCCTCCCAGTCCGCAGCGACCGCGCCACCACATCCGCCACCTGCTCCACCGCGGCCGCGTCGCCGCCCTCCAGAGTGAGCATCAATTCGTCCGAACCCGCGAAATTCTTCAGAAACAAACGGTAGCCCGCCGTCTCTTTCAGGCCGGGCGGAAGCAGACGCGTAATGTCGACATCCAGCGAAATCCGTGACAATCCGACGGCCACATACCCGGCCAAAATGAGCAGGCCGCCGACCATCCATGCCCACTGCCGCCATCGGTGCGACGGCGCGGTCATGCGCGCGACGGAGAAACCATGGATCGCGCCGGGACCGACACGAAAAGTCGGCTTCGGGCGAGAGTTGCGCATTTGACCGGTCGTGGCGTCATCGCTGGGAGATTGGTAGGCCCTCAGTTAAAACTCACCGGTGCCGTCAACGGAAATCGGGCGTGCAGCTTTACCAGAAGATAAAACACCGCCAGCCTCCAGCGGACCGCCCAGGGATGGTCGAGCCGCCCGGCCAACACCGAACTCACCGCGGCCGGCAATTGCAGCAAGGGCCGTGGTTCCACGAATACTTCGATGAAGGGGCGCGTGTAAAAATTTTCGATCATCCGGAAATACAAGCGCATGGAGCGACGCAACCAGCGCTCATAGCGTCGCATCCGTGCGGTCATGGCCGAATTCCGGCTCAGGGCGTCGTCCAGCGCCAACGCGCCCGCATGCCCGGATTCCATGGCGAGGTGCACGCCGGACGAAAAGATCGGGTCTATAAACCCCGCTGCATCCCCGACTCGCAGTAACCGCGGCCCGATGAATCGACGGTTCGAGTAGCTGTAATCGGCGATGGTCCGCATCGGTCCGAGGCGCTCGGCCCTGTGAAGCCGATCGCTCAGGACCGAGGACGAGGCGACCAGTCGCTCGAACATCGCTTCCGGTGACAGGCCGGCGCTCTTGAAGGCCGCCTGATCCATGACCAAACCGACGCTCACTTTCTCCGGGGACAACGGGATCAACCACGCCCATTCGTGTTCCAGGCGCACGATGACGATGTCGCCCTGCCGGTCGCCTTCCGGCAGCGGCACTCCGGAAAAATGTCCGAAGAGGGCTATCTTGCGGTGTGCCGAATTCAACTCGCGCAGCCCTTCGCGAACGCCCGTGAAACTGCTTTGGCCGGTCGCGTCGATCAAAAATCGGGCCTCGATGGCCTCGCCATGCTCAGTCGTCACGATGACGCGGTCGGCCTGCACGGTGTACGCTTGCACCCCGCAGCCTTCCCGAACCTCCACGCCCCGGCGCCGTGCTTCTTTGAGCAACATGTCATCAAATACCGAACGCTCCACCTGCCACGCCGTCGCCTCTTCGTTGAAACACCCGTTGGCAAAGAGAAAATCCACGTGCCGCGATCCATTGCCGAGCCAAAACTGAGCCCCGATTTTTTTCATGAAGCCTCCCTGCTCCACCAGCGGCAGCAAATCCAAGGCTTCCAGCAACCGACGATTGTAAGGCAGCAGCGACTCCCCGATGTGGAAGCGCGGGAAAACCTCCTTCTCCAGCACCAAGGTTCGCCGGCCCGCCCTCGCGAGTGTCAGCGCCGAGGCACTGCCCGCCGGCCCCCCCCCGATGATGATGGCGTCGTATCCTGTCATGCGCGCCTCACCCCATACCCGAGACCCGCCGCCCCTGCAAATCCCCCTTCCCTTCCTCCCGGATCACCCACACATTTTTCAGACAAATGGGCCGGACGGTGGCGTTTCCTCCCGTGCGACCACATGCACCGAACCGCGTGGACACCGATCATTCTGCCGACGCCTGGGAACGCTGGCTCGCCGCCCAGGCGGGAAGGTTCCTGCTCTTTGCGCGGACCCGCACCCCGTGCGAGGCGGACGCGGAGGACGTACTCCAGGAGTCGCTGGTCGAAGCTTGGGAGCGCACGCCAGCAGGCCGCGAACCGGATGCCGCGTTGGTCTTTGCGACTATCCGACGTCGCGCCATGGATTTGGCCCGGGGCCGACAGCGGCGTCTCCTCCGGGAGGAAACCGCCTCGACCGGCACCGCCGAAGTCGCCTGGTTTGCCGCTGATCTCGAGGAAGCGGAAACTCGAGCGTTGCTCGAGCGCGCCGTGCGCAGCCTGCCCGAGCCACTCCGAGAGGTGGTCACGCTCAAGACATGGGGTGGACTCACCTTCGCCCAAATCGCCCAAACCGTCGGTTGCCCGGCCAATACCGCGGCGTCGCGCTATCGCTATGGCCTCGAAGCTCTGCGGCAGCGACTCAAGGAGGTCATCGCATGAGTGAGCGCCCGCCCATGGACGACTTGGAACAACAACTCGCCTGCCTCCAGCCGGTCGCGCCATCCGCGGATGTGATGACGCGTCTGCGCGCCGCCCGGCCGAAACCAGCCGTTCCAGTCAGCGCTCCCCACCCCGTGGCGCCACTCGCTGGCCGCCGAGACCGTCGCAGGTCCTTCAGCCTGACCGCCGCCGCGGCCGTCGCCGTGGTCGCCGCTCTCGCGTGGCTCCAGCTGCCGGCGCCTGAGGCATCCCGCTCAGCCACCGTCGCCGCCACGCCCGCGCCTAATCGTGTCGCGGCCGCCGTAGCTGAGGCGGCCCAAGGCGCGGTCGCCGCCGGTTCCATCTTTCTCCCGATCGAGTCATCCAGCCACCTGGTCAGCCTGCACCCCGTGCCGGAGGCGGCACGCCCCGACGAAGTGGCGCGCCCACTCTGGCGGGCCGTGGTGGTCGATGACTTGACGGCTGTCGGCGCGGAAACCGATGCCGCCCTGCACGTCCGTCGCGCCCGCGAGGTTTTCATCCCGGTCGCCAGACCGGTGTACTGAGGGCAAACTTTCTATCACCCATCACATTCCACCATCACCACGACATGAAAACCATCCTCATCCTGCCCCTGCTGGCCGCGAACGCCGTGGCCGCCGACCTCGCCGCCCCGCCCATTAGTGTGCCGGCCGACACCCCCGTCCAAATTTCGATTCTTGACTCCGTTCCACAGAACGTCGGCACTGCCGTGAGTGTCGATGTCAAGGACGGCAAGAGCACCATCACCATCACGGTGGAAAAAGACGGCAAACGCGAAACGAAAACTCTCGTCCTTCCCGAAAACACGCCACTCGATGCCGTCACCGAGAAAATCGCCCAGGAACTCCAGTCCGCGGGGGCCTCTCCCCCCGCCCCTGGTCCTGAAAACAAGGTCACGTATCTCGGCGTGATGCTCGACGAACCGGCGGCATTCCTCTACGGCGCCGGCGCCGGATTGGCGCCCGGATTCGACCACGGCTCGGGAACCGCAACGGGCGGCGGGAGCGCGGGTGCTGCCGCCCACCCCGGACTGCCACCCGGTACCGGCCTCACCGTCAGCGGCATCACCCCCGGAAGCCCGGCGGAATCGGCCGGTCTGAAGCCCGGTGATATCCTCGCCAAACTCAACGACCAAATCCTCGTCAATCCCGGTCAGTTCACCACCCTCATCCGAAACATGAAGGAAGGCGGGAACGTCACCCTCACGTATCTCCGCGATGGCCAGGAGGCACGCAGCCAGGCAACCCTCGCCAGTCGCCTCGAATCGCCAATCGCTGGTGGCGGTCTCGGCGGCTCCGGATTCGCCACTGGCCTCGCCCGCGTACTGACGCTCGACCCCCATGGCAATGTCATCGAGACCCGGCCTGGCGCCCCCATCTTACCAGTCCCACCCATCCCGCCAGGCACCCCGCCGGCTCCCCCCTCGCCCCCAGACTTAAAGCCCCTCTTCGGCGATCGCCCAGCCTGGGAAAATACGTTGCGCGAAGCCGCCGCCACCAAAGACAAAGCCGCCGCCCATTGGCAAGAACAACTCTCCAGATGGCGCGCCGAGTGGACCGAAAGCCAACAAAAAGCCACCGAAGAATACCGCCGCGCCGTGGAAAAAATGAGCCGGGAAGTCGCCAAAGCCCGCGAGGCCGCCGACCAAGCCCGCGAAGAAGCCCGCCGCGCCGTCGAAGACGCCATGCGCAAAATCGAGGAAAAACGCGGCAAAACCGACCCCAAACCCGATTCGCCAGAAGCCGAGCCCGCCAAGCCCGCCGAGCCGAAAAACGCCTAAAGCAGCGTCTCCTTCATCGCGGGCCCCCAACCGAAGGCTTCCGGTTGGGGAACCGGGTTTACCCGGAGCGCGGAGCCTTTTCGCTCAAGGCTTCTCGCCCCTCGCTTCGCGCCCGCCTGAAAGGCGGTACCCCAACTGCGGGCTTTATGCGCCAAAATGACGCTTAGCCGCGTGTCGGACGCTCCGTTAAAGCGTCATTGTGGCACATTCTGACCTACGCGCCATTATGTCTCATTATTCTTATTATTCTCATCCACAACTTGTTACAACCCACGCATTCTCCGGCGCAAAAGTTGCGTAGCAGAGCGGTCCGCCGATGACGATTCACCCTCGATCGGCGTCTCTGTCCCTGACCACTCCATCTGATGTCCCCCGAACGATTTACCGTCAAAGCCCAGGAAGCGATTCAGAATGCCGTGGCCACAGCGCAGAGATTTGGCCACGCCGAACTCAAGGCCTCTCACGTGCTGTGGGCGCTTCTCGAGCAGGAAGGCGGAGTGACCGCTCCGATTCTCGAGCGGGTCGGAGTGAAACCGGCAACTCTCAAGCAGGCTGTCGAGGCGCATTTGGCGCGCCAGCCGAAAGTCTCTGGCGGAGCGGGCGGGCAGCCGGGGCTGTCGTTCGATTTTCGGGAATTGCTGACGCGGGCCGAGAAGGAGCAGTCCTCGCTGAAGGACGAGTATTTAAGTGTCGAGCACCTGCTGCTCGCGCTGACGGCGGCGCGGACGGACGTTGAACCGGTGGTGAAACAATCCGGGTTGCGGCACGATTCGCTGCTGGCCGCCCTGCGGGAAGTGCGGGGAGCCCAGCGCGTGACCGATCAGGATCCCGAAGGCAAGTACCAGGCGCTGGAAAAATATGGCACAGATCTGACGGCCCGGGCGCGGGCCGGCAAGATCGATCCCGTCATCGGGCGCGACGAGGAAATCCGTCGGGTGATGCAAGTGCTTTCGCGGCGCGGCAAGAACAACCCAGTGCTCATCGGCGAGCCCGGTGTCGGAAAAACCGCCATCGTCGAAGGATTGGCCCGCCGCATCGTGGCCGGGGACGTGCCCGATTCCCTGAAGGACAAGCGCGTCATCGCCATGGACATCGGCGCGATGGTAGCGGGTGCGAAGTACCGCGGCGAGTTCGAGGAGCGGCTCAAGGCGTTTCTCAAGGAGGTGACGGCCAGCGAGGGTCGCATCATCCTGTTTATCGACGAACTCCACACCATCGTCGGCGCGGGCAAGACCGACGGCGCCATGGACGCCGGCAACCTGCTCAAGCCGCAGCTGGCCCGTGGCGAATTGCACGCGGTCGGAGCGACCACGCTCGACGAATACCGCAAGCACATTGAAAAAGATCCCGCCCTGGAGCGCCGGTTCCAGCCGGTCATGGTGGGCGAACCGAGCGTCGAGGACACCATCGCCATCCTCCGCGGCGTGAAGGAAAAATACGAAGTCCATCACGGCGTGCGCATCCAGGACAATGCCCTCGTCGCCGCCGCCACCCTCTCGAACCGGTACATCACCGATCGTTTCCTGCCCGACAAGGCGGTCGACCTCATCGACGAAGCGGCGTCACGGCTGAAAATGGAGATTCAATCGAAGCCGACCGAGATCGACCGCATCGACCGCGAGGTGATGCAGCTCGAGATCGAGCGGACGTCGCTGGCCAAGGAAAAGGACGAGGTCAGCCGCGAGCGGTTGAAGAAACTCGATGCCGACCTGGCCAACCTGCGCGAACGCGCCACCGCGCTCAATGCCCAGTGGGAAAACGAAAAACAATCGCTCGCCGCCGTCAGCGAGATCGGCGCCAAACTCGAAGCCGCCAAACTCGAACTCGAACAGGCGGAACGCCGCGGCGACTTGTCCCAGGCCGCCGAAATCAAGCATGGCGTGCTCCCCGGCTTGCAGCAGCAACTCGCCGCCTCCGAGGCGACGCTGAAGGAAGGCGCCGCCGGCCCTCGCCTACTGTCGCAGGAAGTCGCCGAGGAAGACATTGCGAAGGTGGTCGCCTCGTGGACCGGCATCCCGGTTTCACGGCTTCAGGAAGGCGAGCGCTCCAAGCTCGTCCGAATGGAAGATCGCCTGCGCCATCGCGTCGTCGGGCAAAATGCCGCCATTGTCGCCGTGTCGAATGCCGTGCGCCGCGCCCGAGCCGGCTTGCAGGACGAAAACCGCCCGATCGGATCATTTCTCTTCCTCGGACCCACTGGGGTGGGCAAAACCGAACTCTCGAAGGCGCTGGCGGAATTCCTCTTCGACGACGAGCAGGCCATGACCCGGATCGACATGTCGGAGTACATGGAAAAACACAGCGTCAGCCGGCTCATCGGCGCGCCTCCCGGCTACGTCGGCTACGAGGAAGGCGGGCAACTGAGCGAGGCCGTGCGCCGTCGGCCGTACAGGGTCGTCCTGTTCGACGAGGTCGAGAAAGCTCATCCGGATGTGTTCAATGTCCTGCTTCAGGTTTTAGACGACGGTCGGATCACCGATGGCCAAGGCCGGACCGTGGACTTCCGCAACACCGTGCTCATCCTGACCAGCAACATCGGGTCCCAAGTCATCCAGGACGAGGCGAACAGCGAACAACGCGAAGCCCTCGTCCGCGGCGCCCTCAAGGAATTCTTCCGGCCCGAATTCCTCAACCGCATCGATGAAATCGTCATCTTCGATCGCCTCCGCGATCAGGACCTCGATCGCATCGTCCGGCTCCAAGTCCAGCGCGTCGTCGATCGCCTCGCCAAGCAAAAAATCACGCTCACCGTCGACGAAAGCGCCATCCGCCTGCTCGCCAGCGCCGGGTACGACCCGGTCTTCGGCGCTCGCCCGCTCAAACGCGCCATCCAAAAACACCTGCTCGATCCGCTTTCCCTCGAAGTCCTCGAAGGCAAATGGAAGGACGGCGATTCCATCCGAGCCACCGAGAGCGGCGGCAACGTGGTCTTCGCCGAGGGCAGTGGTGTAGCGCCTTGAGGCGGCACGCGCAGCAAAGCGCGCAAAGCATTAAGCCCCAGAATTTAGCGCTACGGGTGAACCCGGTACACCAACCGAAAGCTTTGGGTTGGGGTACCGCCTTTCAGGCGGAACGCACCGAAAATCGCGGAAAGCATTGAGCCCCAACGCTCCGCGCTACGGGTGAACCCGGTACACGAACCCGAAGTCGGCTTGGGCCAGTGGACTTGATCACGACTCGGTTGGCCATCCCGAGGCGGGTCGTCACCAAGCATTTCAAACGGATAAACCCCTGGCCGGGGGATGCCGCCCTTCGTCGTCTCGAGCCTGCGTCGCCATGGGGGCTAGGCCGAAACCGCGTGCGAGCTCAGGCAATGCCTGAGTGAAGGGGTCTTGACGCTGAAAAACCGGATCCTTAATAATCTTGGATAAACCACAGGAAGGGTGCCGGGTGACCGGCGCTGTCGTCCCCCACCCCATTGACCTATGCTCCGTATTCCAGGATCTCGGACCTCTCGTTTTTGCGATGGCGTGTCGCGCCGTGGATTTTTGCGCATTGGCGCCTTGGGACTTGGCGGAATGGGACTGGCGGATGTGTTGCGGGCTGAGGCCACTTCGGCTGGGGGCGAGCGATCGGCGGGTGGTTCGTCGAGCCACAAAGCGGTGATCATGATATTTCTGCCGGGTGGTCCGCCTCATCAGGACATGTGGGATTTGAAAATGGACGCGCCGGCCGAGATCCGCGGCGAATTCAAGCCGATTAAGACAAAGGTCCCCGGCATCGAGATTTGCGAATTGTTCCCCAAGATGGCCGAGCGGATGGACAAATTTTCGATCATTCGATCGATCGTCGGTTCGACCGGGGAACATGCGGCGGGCCAATGTTTTACCGGGAAACCGAGCCAGAACCAACCGCCGGGCGGCTGGCCGAGCCTCGGGTCGTACGTGTCGCGTCTCCACGGGCAGGCGACGCCTGGGATGCCGGCGTTCGTCGGGTTGTCGCCGAAAATGGGGCACATGCCATGGGCGGATCCGGGAAAGCCGGGGTTTTTGGGGCCGGCACATGCTCCCTTTCAGCCGAATGGCGGGGGCGCGAGCGATCTGGTGCTCAACGACATCACCCTGGACCGGTTGCAGGACCGCCGGGCGTTGCTCAAAAGCTTCGACACAATGCGGCGCGACGTCGACGCGACCGGCATGCTGGCGGCGATGGATGCTTTCCAGCAGCAGGCGATGGGCGTGCTCACGTCGAGCCGGCTGGCCGAAGCGCTCAACCTTGATAAGGAAGATCCCGCCGTCCGCGCCCGATACGGCGGTGGCACGATGAAGTGCCGGGACGACGGAGGTCCCGAATGCCCGGAACAATTCTTGATGGCGCGCCGGCTGGTCGAGGCTGGCGTCCGTTGCGTGACGCTAGGGTTCAACCGGTGGGACTGGCATGGCAACAACTTTGGACAAGCCCGCGATGTGTTTCCGCAACTCGACAACGGCCTCACCGCGCTCGTCGACGACCTGCATGCCACCGGCCTCGACCGGGAGGTGACCGTGGTGGTTTGGGGTGAATTCGGCCGGACGCCACAAATCAACAAGGATGCCGGCCGCGACCACTGGCCACGTGTCTCCTGCGCCGCCCTCGCCGGCGGCGGCCTGCGCCATGGCCAGGTCATCGGCGCGACCGACCGGCTCGGCGGCGAGGCGTCCGCCCGCCCGGTCGAATTCCAGGAAGTCTTTGCGACGCTCTACCACGCGCTGGGCATCGACACCCGCACCGCGACCGTGAACGACCTCAACGGCCGGCCGCGATACTTGGTCGATGAACAATACCGGCCCATGCCGGAGCTGGTCGGCTGACCCACGGGACTCGATATTTTCATGCTGACCTTCACCAGTGATTCCATTTCACCGCGATTCTGCGATGGTTTGTCCCGCCGATCCTTCCTTCGCCTCGGCACTCTCGGCCTTGGGGGGCTCACGGTTCCGGGTCTGACCGTGCCACAACTCCTCAGGGCGGAGGCGGGCCTCGGCCGGTCATCGAAAGCTCTGATTCTCGTCTACCTGCCGGGCGGACCTCCGCATCAGGACATGTTCGACTTGAAAATGGACGCGCCTGCCGAAATCCGCGGCGAGTTCAAGGAGATACCCACCGCCGTGCCCGGCCTTCGGATCTGCGAACACATGCCACGCCTCGCCCACATCGCGGATAAACTGGCCTTCGTCCGCAGCGTGGTGGGAGCGAAAGACCGACACGAGTCGTTCCAGTGCGTGACCGGTCGCCTCAACGAAAATCAACCGCCGGGCGGGTGGCCGGAAATTGGATGCGTCGTCTCGAGGCTGCAGGGAGGGGCCGGCGCCTCGGTGCCGCCCTATGTCAACCTCTCGCAGAAAATGCAGCACAGCCCGTACAATCAGGGACGCAACAGCTTCCTGGGCGTGGGCCATAGCCCGTTCATGCCGCTCGGCAGTGTAAAGGACGACATGACGCTGAACGGCATTAGCATCGAGCGGCTCGCCGATCGGCGCGCATTGCTGAAGGCGTTCGATACATTTCGCCGCGACGCCGATGCCACCGGCGCCATGGCCGGCCTCGACGAATTCGAATGCCAGGCGTTCGACATCCTCACGTCATCGCGGCTCCTCAAGGCGCTCGATGTCTCGAGCGAGCCCGAAAAAATCCGCGCCCGCTACGGCAAGGGCACTGAGGCAGTCCAGGGAGACGCGGCACCGCGCCTCAACCAGCAGTTCTTGCTCGCACGACGGCTTGTCGAGGCCGGGGTGCGCGTCGTTACACTCAGCTATAGCTTCTGGGACTGGCACGGGAACAATTTTTCCATCGCCAAACAAAACCTGCCGGACCTTGACGAGGCGCTCTCGGCGCTCGTCGATGACCTTCATGAACGCGGCATGGCGAAGGACGTGACGGTGCTGGTCTGGGGCGAATTCGGCCGCAGCCCAAGGATCAACAAAGAGGGCGGTCGCGACCACTGGCCAAACGTTTCATGCGCCGTCCTCGCCGGTGGTGGCCTGAACACCGGCCAGGCAATTGGCGCCACCGATCGATTGGGCGGCGAGGCCACCGAACGGCCGGTCCATTTCCAGGAAATCTTCGCCACCGTGTACCACGCGCTCGGAATCAACCCGAACACCACCACCATTCCCGATCTCACCGGACGCCCGCACTACTTGGTCGATGGCGCCTATCAACCCATGAAAGAACTCGTCGCATGAAGTTACTGCTTCTCATGGCTTGGGCTCCTGTGGCGGCGGCGCAATCAGCGCTTCACCTGCACACCGGCGCACCCGATGGTCAGCCCGCCACGTTGGCCGGCCGGGACGCCACGCTCCAACTCGTGGTGACCGCACGGGCCGCGGACGCCCGTGATCGCGATGCCACTCGCTCGGTGCTTTGGTCGGTCGACCCCCCCGGTGTGCTCACGGTGTCGCCCACCGGGCTCGCCACGCCGGTGGCGGATGGCGCGGCCGTCGTGACGGCGGCGACACCTGACGGCGGGGCCGCCCGCGTGACGATCGCGGTGACCGGCGCCTCGTCGTGGCGGCGCGCCAGTTTCACGCATGACATCGTTCCCGTGCTCACCAAATACGGTTGCAACGGCGGCGGCTGCCACGGCAAAAGCGAGGGACAGAATGGATTTAAACTGTCCTTGCTGGGTTTCGAGCCCGAGGAGGACTACGAACATCTGGTCCATGAAGCCCGCGGCCGTCGCCTCTTCCCGGCCGCACCCGAAAACAGCCTGCTCCTCCTCAAGGGCACCGGAGAAATGCCCCACGGCGGGGGCGCCCGGCTGCAGCGCGGGACGCCGGACTATTTGACCCTAGTGCGCTGGATGGAACAAGGCGTGCCAGCCAGCAGCAAGGACGAACCCCGACCCGTGAGCATTGCCGTCCACCCGGCCGAACGGTTGCTCGACGCCGAGGTTTCCCAGCAACTCCAAGTGACTGCCCTCTACTCGGATGGGTCGTGGCGCGACATTACCGGCATCGCACAATATGAAAGCGGTGCGCCCGAGATGGCCGAAGTCAGCCCGCTCGGCCTCGTCACCGTGGCCCGCCAGACGGGGGATGCCGCCATCATGGTGCGTTATCAGGAGCATGTCGGCGTGTTTCGCGCCACCATCCCGCTCGGCGCGCCCGCCGGCGAATTTCCCGCCGAACGGAATTTCATCGATACCCATGTTTTCGCGAAGCTGCGCACGCTCGGGCTGCCGCCCAGCACGCTCTGCGATGACACTACGTTCCTGCGCCGAGTCACACTCGATGTGGCCGGACGCCTGCCGACCGCCGAGGAAGCACGGGCATTCCTCGCCAACTCGGCCGCCGACAATCGCGATCGGGCCGTCGACCGCCTGCTCGCCAGCACCGACTACGCCGAGTATTTCGCGGGCAAATGGGCGGCCCTACTGCGCAACCGACGCGAGGGCGCTCCCGCCCAGGTCACCTACGCCTTCCACGCTTGGTTGCGCGACCAGTTGAATCAGAACACCCGCTTCGACCAGATTGTCACCAGCGTGATCGCCGCCTCCGGCAGCGCCAGCACCAATCCGCCCGCCGCTTGGTACCGAGCCGTGACCAAACCTCAGGACCAGATGCAGGACATCGCCCAGGTCTTCGCCGGCCAGCGGCTCCAATGCGCACAGTGCCACCACCATCCGTATGAAAAGTGGAGCCAGCAGGACTACTACGGCTTCATCGCGTTCTTCTCGACGCTCGGCCGCAAACCAGCTGACGAGCCCGGGGAACAAGCCGTTTTCCACCAGTGGCGCGAGGCGTCGGCCGAGAATCCCAAAACCGGCCAGCCGGTCAAACCCACCCCCCTCGGCGCCCAGGCGCTCGTCCTGGCCCCGCACGACGACCCGCGCCCAGCCCTGGCCGCTTGGCTGACCGCGCCCGACAATCCGTTCTTCGCCCGCACCTTGGCCAATCGATACTGGAAGCACTTTTTCCAGCGCGGCTTGGTCGAACCGGAAGACGACATCCGACTCACCAACCCCGCCTCCAATCCCGCCCTCCTCCAGGCACTCGCCGACCACTTCGCCAAATCCGGCTACGATCTCAAAGCCTTCATCCGCGCCCTGTGCACCAGCGCCTCCTATCAGTTGAGCAGTCAGCCGAACGAGCACAACGCCGGTGATCGACAAAACTACAGCCGGTTTTTCCCGCGTCGACTCCCCGCCGAAGTCCTGCTCGATGCCATCGACACGGTGACCGGGGTCCCGACCAAATTCGCCAATCGTCCCGCCACGTCGCGCGCCGTCGCCCTGCCCGACGATTCATTTAACGCCTTGAGCTATTTCCTCACCGTCTTCGGCAGGCCGGACAATGCCAGCGCCTGCGAGTGCGAACGGACTCAGGACAGCAGCCTGGCCCAGAGCCTGCACCTCCTGAACTCGAAAGGCGTTCAGGAAAAGTTGACGCACGCCACCGGCCGAGCCGCTGTACTGGCCAAGGATGCCGCGCCTATCGAGGATCGAGTCCAGCAATTGTTCCACACGGCTTTCGCCAGACCCGCCACACCCGAGGAAACACGCACCGCGGTCGAGTATCTCAACGCGCGTCAAGGAGCGGCCGCGGCCTGGGAGGATCTGGTCTGGACGCTCATCAATTCCAAGGAGTTTCTCTTTAATCACTAAATGGCGGCGCATTCAGGGCGGCGGGCACGGAACTCGAGAACAATCGGGTTGAGCGGAATCTTCATTGTGGCCTCCACGACGCTGGCCCAACTCCCCACGGCCCGGCTTGACGGCGTCACACCGCGCGGCGGTCAGGTGGGTCGCGGCTGCGAGATCGTGCTGCAGGGGACCGATCTGGATGACGTGCGCACGCTGATCTTCTCGCATCCAGGTCTGACAGCCACCCACATCGAAGGCGCTCGCTTCGCCGTCACCATGGCGGATTCCGTTCCCGTCGGAGCGCATGAAGTTCGGGCGGTGGGACACTACGGGATTTCGACGCCCGCAGTCTTTGCCATTGGTTCACTTCCGGAGATCGCTGAGCCTCCCGATAACCGCACCGCGGCCAGCGCGGCCCCGCTGACACCGCCCACCACGGTCAACGCGACCGCCGAGGCCGAGGTCGCCGATTTTTTCACCATCACGCTGCGCCAGGGACAATCGCTCCACCTCGATTGCGCCGCTCAGCGGATCGACTCGCCTCTCAACGCCGTCATCAGCGTGCGCAACCCCGCCGGTATCGAAGTTCATCGCGCCCAGCGCACACTCGACCGCGATCCCGTGACTCATTTCACCGCCGCCACCGACGGCGCCCACACCATTGAAATCCATGATGCCACTTGGCGAGGTGGCCCAAACTTCGTCTATCGGCTCACCGCATCGGTTGACCAAACCGTCCCAACGGCCTTGCCCCCACCAAGGCCGCTCGCCGGTGCCATCACATCTCCCCAGACAGCCGAGGTCGTGGCTGAAGTCGAGCCGAACGACACCGCTTCCGCCGCCCAATCGTTTGCCTGTCCGGGAGAAATCGACGGCCGCCTCGACCGCGATTGGTTCGCTTTTACCGCCTCGACCAGCGGACCTGTGGTCGTCGAAGTCTTCAGCCATAGGCTTGGCGTGCCCTCGGATCCGGTGGCGGTCGTGCATGCCGTGACCCGCGAGACTGACGGGGCCGAGCGCCTGCAGCAAGTAGCGGAATTCGACGATGTGCCAGGCCCGCCGGGCACCGAGCGATTCCGCCTCGGAACCCGCGATCCGGCAGGTTCACTTCCAACCGAGGCCGGCACCACGTATCGCATTTTTGTGATCGACCGCTTCAACTCGGGTGGTTCCTACCGCCTCGCGGTGCGCGCCCCCAAGCCTGATTTCCACGTCCTCGTTTTGCCCGAGAGCCCCGTCAACGACGGAAAATCGCTGATGCGCTGGACTCCGGTCTTGCGGCCTGGCAGTGCCACCGCTTTGGCGGTCGCGGTCGTGCGTCTGGACGGATTCAACGAACCCGTGACCATCGAGGCCGCCAATCTGCCCGCAGGCGTGAGCATGGCACCGTGCCTTGTTCCGGCCGATCGGTCGGCGGGGTTGATCGTGTTGCATGCCGCCGTCGATGCCGCCGCCTGGAGCGGTCCGCTCGATTGGCGCGCACACGCCGGCGACCAGCGGCGGACGGTCCGCGAAGTCACGCCTCGCTGGAGTGTGGGTGACTCCGGTACCGAACGCGTTGACCTGCGCCTGGCCGTCGCGGGACCCATGCTGGCCGTCAGCAAAGACGCGGACGCGCCGATGCGCATCGACCCGGTCGGGGAGCCCACCATTGAAACATCGTTAGGTGCCACCGTCCAACTCCCGGTCAAATTCGTGCGCGCCGCCAGCCACAAGGGGTTTAAGGGGGAATGGGAAGTCGCGCTCACCGGACTGCCCGGTCAGCAGGCCTGGCAGCCAGCCAAACCCGCCGGAGACGCGGCCGAGGCCACCATCTCCCTCGCGCTAACCCGGAAAGATGGAAACCAGTTCTTGCCCGGCACGTGGACGGCCTACGCGGCCGCGCGCGGCACGGTGCAGTGGCAGCCGGACGACAAAACGCCCGCTCGCGAAGTGCGCGACACCACATTCTCCCCGCCCATCCGGATGACGATCGAACCGTCGCCCATCCGATTGTCGGCCCCCGATTCGATCATGGTCGCGCGGGGCGGCAAAACAATGCTGCCCGTCACCCTCCAGCGACGCTTTGGGTTTGCCGAAGGGATCGAGGTCAGGCTCAAGACTCCCGATAGCGCAAAGGGATTGAGCGCCGCGACCGTCACCGTGCCGAAAGACGCAGCCGAGGCCGTGTTGACGCTGGAAGCCGCCGCCGACGCGGCCCCCGGCCGTCACCTGTGCACAATCGAATCCGTCTGCCGCTGGAATGACGAGGAGTTGGTAACGCGCCAGAATCTCACCGTGGATGTTTCACCATGAATCTTTGGATCTTTCTTTGTACCGCCGCCATGGCCACGACGGCCGGGGCCGCCCTGCCGATCGCCGATTTGTCGCGCGAGACACCAATCGACTTTGGCAAGGAGGTCTATCCTGTGCTTCGCCGCAATTGCCTCGCCTGCCACAACACGACCAAAGCCAAGGCCGGGCTGATCCTGGAGTCGCCTGAGGCCATTCTTCGTGGCGGCGACAACGGGCCGGCCGCCGTGGCCGGTCGCAGCGGCGAGAGTCTGATCTTGAAGACGGCGGCGCACTTGGAAGATCCCGCGATGCCGCCCGCCGGCAATAAAGTGAATGCGGTTGACCTTACGGCCGACGAACTCGGATTGCTCAAACTCTGGATCGATCAGGGAGCCCGCGCCAGCCAAACGCTGGCCACGGAATTGCCCATCGTATGGCGCGGATTTCCGACGAACGCCGTGCCCGTTTCCGCCGCGGCCGTGTCGCCCGCCGGCCGGTTTGCCGCGGCCGCGCGCGGCAACCAGGTCGAGCTCGTCGAAGTGGGCACCGGTGTGTCCCACGGGTTCCTGAGCGATCCGGCGCTCGCCGACCTCGAAATGTACCGCGGCCGCGCCGTGGCCGATCGGGACGCCGTCATGTCATTGGCCTTTGCGTCGGAGGATCTGCTGGCCACTGGCGGTTATCGAACCGTGCGCCTGTGGCGTCGCGCCGCCTTCCGATCGGAACGGGAGTCTCAGCCATTGCCGGAACCCGCTCTCTCTCTCGCCGCCGCCGGCACCGTCGTCGCGGCGGGAGACGCGGCTGGTCGCGTGTGGCTTTGGGACAGCGCCGGAGAAAAACCCGATCTCATCGAGCTCAAAGATCATGCGGCTCCCGTCAAAGCCGTCGCTTTCACTCCCGACGCCGCTTTTCTCGTCTCGGCGGCGGAAGACCGGAGCGTGCGCGTGTGGTCGGTGCCGGATCGCCGGGTCGTCTTTCGCTCCGAATCGCCTGTGCCCGTGGCCTCGCTCGCCTTTCTCCAGACTGGGACCTTGCTCGCCGCATCCGGTGCCGACGGCGTGCTCCGCGTCTATCGATTTTCCCCTCAAGCCCCACCTGACCAGCCCATCCCCGAAAGAGAAATACGCCTCGCCGACAAAGCGCCGGCCGTGCTCACCGCGCTGGATCCCACGGGCCCCCTCCTCCTCTGGGGCAACGGGGACGCCATCCTTCATGTCCTCGACGTCGCTACCGGGCAGACCGTCCGACAAGTCGCCTGCGAGCACCCGGGTCAGCCGGCCATCGCGCGGGCCGACCGCCAACTCCAGGCCGCCCAACGACACGCCGATGGCCGCCAGACACGAGCGACCGCCGCAGCCGAAACAGCCAAAAAAGAAAGCGATGCCGCCCGGACCGCTCATGAATCCATGGAAAAAACGCGCTTCGAGTGGCAACGAAAACTTGCCGCCGCCACCGCCGCCGCTGAGAGCGCGCGCAGTCAGCCCGACGACAAGGGACGCCAGGAAACCGCCGACAAGTCGCTCCGCGATGCCCAGTCAGCCGAGCGCGACTTCCTCAACGCCCGCACCAACGCCGAACTCGGCGTGCGCCTCGCCGGTCAGGCGCTGCACGCCCAGATCGCCGCCGATGCCGCCCTCGCCGCCGCTCGTGCCGCCTTGGCCGAGACCCAAGCCGCGCTCGAGGCGGCGAAAAAACTGCCGCCCTTTCCCGCCATAAAATCCGCCCTCGTCCTCAGCGATACGCGGTCAGTCGTGATCGCCGTCGAGGGAGGGCGCATCCAGTGGCACAGCCTCGAGACCGGAGCAATCGTCGATTCCGCGGAACTGGCATCCCCTCTCCTGGCCGCCACCACCACCGACCGCCTCGTCTCGGTGGCGGCCGACAAAAAAGGCGCGGTTTATTCGGCGCGGCGTCCGTGGCAGCACGTCCGGACCATCGGCACACCCGAGGATCCATCCGTATTCGGGGACCGCGTCACCGCTCTCGACTTCTCCTCCGACGCCCGCGTGCTCGCCACCGGCGGCGGCATTCCTTCGCGAGGCGGCGAGGTCAAACTCTGGCACACCCACGACGGCTCCCTCGCCCTCGCTCTCAAAAACCCCCACTCGGATACCGTTAACGCCCTCGCTTTCTCACCCGACGACTCACTCCTCGCCACCGCCGCCAGCGACCGCTGGGCCCGAGTCTTTCGTGTCGCCGATGGTCAGCCGGTCGCCGCCTTCGAGGGCCATTCCGCTCACGTCCTCAGCGTCGCCTGGCGCGCCGACGGCCTCGCGCTCGCCACCGGGGGCGCCGACAAGTCACTGCGCACATGGGACGCCCTCGAGGCCAGACAACTCGGAAACAACACATCATTCGGCAAGGAAGTCAGCGCCGTCAGTTGGGTCGGCGCCAGCGATGTCGTCGCCAGCGCCAGCGGAGATACCACCGTCCGCCTCAACGACGAACGCCTCCCCAAGGCCGCCGGCTTCGCGTTTTGCCTCGCCACCGACAGCCTCGGGTCTCTCGTCGCCGCCGGGGGTCAAGACGGCATCCTCCGGGTCTGGCGCGCCCCCGACAAATCACTCCTCCGCGAAATTCGACCGCCCGTCGACCTGAGCCGCTAAAGGCGCAGCATCCTCCGCGGCCGTCGTAGCGCCAGTTGAATCTTCTGGAATAACCGGAACGCCCGCCGCAGCCGTCTCCTTCGCCAGCTTCCTGACCTGAATGTTCCGGTACCGGACGAATTCCTTCGTGTGATCGCCGCCTCCATGGACCTGGAGCGCAATGCCACCTGTGTCGGGATGACGCAGCTCCGTCTCCTTCCACTCCATGATCTTGACACCATTGATCCAGGTCGTGATGTGAGGCGGATTCCCGATTATGCGAGCTCGCAGTTCGTTCCACTGGTCAGCCCGCCAAAAGTACTTCCAAGCCTCAGGCAGGACGGGCAGCGCCACCGGCGGATCCCCCGTATCCTTTGCCACAATCTCCGTCACCGTACCCGCAAAATCGTAGTTTCGCACATGCGGCCTCCCCCCCAGCCCCTCGCCATAGATCCCCATCAAGTTCCCGTTGGCATGATAGTCGATCATCGCCTGCCACGCCTTCCCGTCCTCCGTGCTCCGAAGGAACAACCCGCTGTCCGGCCCAAAATCGTTCTTCATCTCCAACTTCACCTCGAAATTCCCAAACTTCTCATCCGTAATCAGAATCCCGCCGTTGCCAGGAATGTCCTGCGATCCCGCGATCGCGCCATCAACCACTTCCCATCGGCCTCCCGTCTTATGGCCGCTGGCTCCCGAATGCCCAGTC
>JBJXFS010000312.1:0-9120 GCA_046155625.1 Verrucomicrobiales bacterium
CCGCCAGCGCGGGCGTGAAGGAGTCGCCGACGGCCTCCTTCTGCGCGCGGTCGCGCTTCTCCCGCGCGTCGAGGATGCGGAGGAAAAGAATCCACGGCAGCTCCGGCACGCCTTGCAGCGCGCCGGCGCAGTTCGAGCGCCGCACGCTGTCGCAGAGGCCCTTGATGAAGGACGCGAGCGGACGCGTGCCCGCAATGACCTCCGGTCCCTTCCGCCTCGCGGATCTTCCGGCGCGGGGATGGCGGGTTCGTCCTACGAGAGCGGATTCACCCGCCTGACCCCGGCGAACCGGTCGAAATCACGGTCGTTGCTGAAGACCGTGGCCGAGTGTTCCATCGCGTGCAGGGCGATCAGCGCATTGGTGGAGAGATTGCCGCCGCCGCCCGCCTCCTGCAGCAGGTCAAAGAACCGCTCCAAGGCCTGGTCGGACACCTGAGTCAGCCGGACGTGTGGCTGGGCCAGCCATTGGCCAACGATCTGCCGGACCTGGACGATCGAGAGCGGATTCTCGCAGATCTGCGGGTGAGTCAGCAGGCGGGTGAAGGCCAGCACCACCACCCACGGCAGTCCCACGGGCTCCGCACCAGAGAGGGCGGACTCCCACCAGCCGCGCGCCCGGCCGTGGTGCGGCGACGCTTCGTCGTGCGCGAAGATCAGGACGTTCGCATCGGGGACGATCATGGCCGGCCGCCCTTCAGCGCCTCGTCGGCCTCGAGCTGGTCGTAGAGCTGGTTCATGCTCGTGCCTAGGTAGGCGGGCTTGATGCCCACCCGGTAGGTCCGGAGGGGCGCCCGCCGGCGTCCGGGCGGCGGCGTGCCGAGCCCGCGCTGGAGCGTCTCCTCGAGCACCTCCCGAAACGGCCGCCCCCGCCGTCGGCTGACCTCGCGCAGCTCGTGCAGGATGCCATCGCTGATGTTGATCGTCGTGCGCATATCGGCATCATGATGCCGGGCCGCCACCGGGTCAATCAGGCCGGGCACCGGCCAGAAGCTTCGCAAGAGCCATCGGTGCCGGACCGGCGGCGGAAGTCCCGCCAATCCGCCCGCCGCCGCGCAGCCTCCCGCCGTGCCGATCAGTTGGAACGAAATCCGCCGCAACGCGATCCGATTTTCCCGCGACTGGGCCGGCGCCACCAGCGAGAGCGCGGAGAAACAGACCTTTCGGAACGAGTTCTTCCAGGTCTTCGGCCTCCGGCGCCGCGTGGTGGCCAGCTTGGGAGACGAGCGGAGGGTGGGTTTTCGAGCCCGCTCTGGGGCGGCCTGGAAAGGCCGCCCTCCGGGCCGGCGGACGCCCGGCCGGCACCAGACTGAGCCACTACCCAGCGGCCATACCGGAGGGCCGATCCGGGGGCGGCTCGAACTTTACGGCCACCGTCATGCCAAGATAGGCGGTCTTCGGCCCGTAGTAGGATCCTGTAACCGGCATCACCCCGCGGGGATGATTGCTCAGGCCGATCGTGATGTGCCGGGCGTCGGCCGGCCCGCCGAGCGTGGGATCGAAGCCCTTCCATCCGCGGCCCGGGAAGTAGGCTTCGGCCCAGGCATGGGCCGAGGCGCGGCCGGCCAGGGAGGCCGGACAATCAAGATAGCCGCTGGCAAAGCGGGCGGCGATGCCAAGCGCGCGGCAGGCTTCCATCAGCAAGGTGGCGGTGTCGCGGCAGGAACCCGTGCGCCGGGCGAGGGTTTCCAGGGGCGTCTGCACCCCGCCTTCCAAACGCCGGTGGTAACCGATCTGCCGCGGGATCGCCTGGTTCAAGGCGGAAACGACCGACACGGCGTTGCCTGAGTCAGCGCTGGAGATGGCCTGCGCGGCCCAGTCCTGCAGACCGGAGGCTTCCGCGGGATAAACGGGGGCCAGATACGCCGCCGCCAAAGGACCTTCCAGGCCGTCGCAAACGACGGGATGGGAGACATGGACGGGCGGGCGACCGGGCATCCGGGGCAGTTCACGGCGCCGGATGGCCAACTCGCTGACGATGCGCAGCTCGGGCGCCTCCGCGAGAAAATCCACGGTGGCCACCGAGTTGCCAAACACGTCGCGGCACCATTCCAACGTGTGGGCGGGCGAGATCGCGAGGGACATCCGCTCGACCTGAAGGTCGTGGCCCTCGCGGGGGCGCAGAACGAGCCGATGCGGGCCGAAGCGCACCGGACGATCATACTGATAGGCGGTCTCGTGAATGATTTTCAGGAGAGACATGAAGGCGGGGGGCCAGGACGCCTCAGGCCGCGTCGAGGCAAAGGCCCTCGTCAGCGAGGTCCGCCAGCGAGAGCGGAATGAAACCATCTGCCAGCGGCGCGCAGGAAACCTTCACGGAGCTGCACGTGGCCGGACCGAAAATGGTGGCCACCGAGGCATCGGCCGCGTCGCGGCCGGTGGCGATGCGCACGAGGCCGTTCAAGGGGGCGCGTCGCGTGGGGTCGAAGAGCAGCCACCAGCGGCCGACATAAGCCTCGAAGCAGGCGTGAAAGTCCGGCGGGTCGAGGCGGTGCGCATAACCGGTGAAGTAGCGGGCCGGAATGCTGAGCGCGCGGCACAGCGCGATGCCCAGGTGGGCGAAATCGCGGCAGACGCCCGCCCGTTCCGTGACCGTGTCGCAGGCGGAGGTCTGCCAGGTGGTGCTGCCGCCCAGGTACTGCACGTTCCGGTAGATCCAGCCCGAGATCGCGGCCGCCTTCTGAAAGGGATTCCTGATGCGGCCAAACTTGCTCCGGGCCAGCCTCCCCAGCCTGTCGGACTGGCAATAACGGCTCGGATAGAGAAACGGGATCACGTGGCGAGGGATCCGGCCGACCGGCGTCTCCATCAAGTGGGCGGCGGGAAGACGCTGGAGGCGGGTTTCGGCCACGGCCTGGTAGGTGATCCTGAGTTCCCGGACGAGGCCGGTTTCGATCCGGACGAAGCGATTCTCGCCCTAGTCCACAACAAACTCCTCCAGCCTCACCGCGGGCTCCGCGACGAAGGCCTCTTCCTGAACTTTCTGCGCACTGCCGCGCATGGCGTGAACGTTCAGGATGAGAGTGCTCGGAGCAGGAACCCCATAGGTGATCTCACTCGAAACGCGGAAGCGCATGGCTGCCAAACTACGGCACCGGGCGAGCGGGGCAAAGCGGAGCATCACGCGGGGAGGCGAACCCGGACGGGATGATCAGCCGCCTCACCTCACCTCCTCGATCTCCCCTGGCCTCCACGTCTTCTCGAACCAGGGCTCCATCGGACTGTAGAAGCGGAAGACCACGAACCAGGCCTTATTCGGCACGGTGGCCAGCAGTTGGCTTCCTTGCCCGCCGGCGACTGGGGTCCAAAGTAAAGGTCCACCGAGCCGTCGGGGTTGGTGATGAGGCGGTCGCGCCGGTTGTTCCGGCTGGGAAGCGGCGGCGAGGTCTGCAGCTCGGAGCGCGTCTGCGGGTCCTACACGACAACGGACCAGAAGTCCTTGGCGGGGAAGTTTGCAGGCATGTTGACCTGGTAGTTCTTCGCGCCGTCGAACGGCTCGCGCGTGCCGTCGTTGTCGAAGGCGGCGATGCGCCCGGCCACGGGAACAAAGTCGGCAGAGCCTTCCTTGGCGACCTTTTCGACAAAGGCGGTGATGGCCTGCCTCGGTGCGGTGTCGTTCCAGGATGGAAGCGGGTCGGCGGAAAATGCGATGGAGGTGAACAAGGCGAGGGCAAGAGTGAGAAATTTCATGGATTCATTTTTTAGCTTGATCGGATTACCGCGTCGGCGTGATGTGGTCGACGTCCTGAGTCTTTTCCTTATCGAGCGGCAGTGACTTTGCCATCGGCACTGGAAAATGAAGACGTAAAACCGTCCTGCACTCGTTGTGCCTATAGGAAATTGCCCGAATGACAAACCCTTACCGACATGTGAAGCAGTTCGTCGTGACGAGGACTTCCCTCGTCTGCTTGATCCTCGCAATGGCGACCTTGCTGGTGGACCTCATCACGGGAAAAGAGATCCGCTTCCCGCTCGTGTATGTTCTTCCAATCGGGCTTGCAGCATGGTTGAACAGAAAGCCCTTGGCTTACTCCTTGGCAGTTCTCCTGCCATTGGTGAGAGTTGCTTTTGAGCTCCTTTGGCATAAGCCCGAGAATTTCCGCATGGAGATTGCGAATGCGGCGATCGAGATTTTCGCCATGTTGCTTTACGTGCATTTGATTGGCAGGCAGGGCGTCCGGTCCCAGCAGATGGGGGTCTCCCTGACAACGAAGGACGAAGAAATGCAGCATCTCCGTGCCTTCACACGCCTGGTGGGAGTCACCCTTTCGGGCCGTGGAATCTCATCCGGCTTGGCCGATGGGGTTGCCGTGGTCCACCTGCCGGAAGGCGAAACCGAACTTGGAAATCCGAGCATCAACCCGGAGGAGACGGAGTCCGAGGTCAGCCGATTCGATCAGGCTGTGGCCGCATCCATCCGGGATTTGCAGAAAATCCGGGGGCAGTTTGAACGCGACGGGGGGCACGACGAGTGCGCCCTGCTCGAGGTGCACCTCACCCTTCTTGAGGACCCCTCGTTTTCGCGGAAATGCAAACAGCGCGTGACGGATGGACGACTCAGGGTCGAGCACGCGGTGGCTGCGGAAATCGGGGAAATGGCCACCCGGCTACAAGGGTTGAAACAGGAATTCATGCGCCAACGTGCCGCCGACGTCCGTGACATCGGCCATCAGGTGTTGAGCAACCTCAAGCGGTCTGGAGCGGCCATGCAGCACCGGCTGGCCATTCTCCCGCCCGGATCGATTGTCGTCGCCGAGGATTTGCTCTTATCCGACGCCTTGCAGATGGATCCCGTCAACGTGGTCGCCATCGTGACCGACAAAACAGGACCGGCATCGCACGTCGCCATCCTGGCCCGCGTCAGGCGCATTCCTGCCCTTTGCGATATCCAGGATGCCGCGACGCTGCTCGCTTCCGGCGACCGTTTGCTGGTGGATGCTGATATGGGCACCGTCACAGTTGCCCCGACCCATGCGCAATTGGCACGCTACGACCACAAGGGGAAATCCACCCCGACGCACATTCCCACCACGAAAGAGCCTGTCATGGATTGTGTCACAAAAGACGGAGTGGAAATCCGGCTGCACGGGAATATCGGTCGGCCGGATGAGGCGCGGATGGTCATGGAACACGGCTTGAAAGGGATCGGTCTGTTCAGATCCGAGTTCTTGTTTCTCGATGCCGATCACGCACCTGACCTGGAGACCCAAGCGGCGGCCTACACCGAGGTGGCCGCGTTGTTTCATCCGATGCCGGTCGTCATCCGCACGATGGATCTGGGAGGCGACAAGATCCCGCGTTTCATCCGCATGACCAACGACCCCGCCCTGCGCGCCGGGCTGCGCGGGCTTGCGTATTCTCTGGCCGAGAAAAACCTCGTCCGCACCCAGATCATCGCCATCCTCCGAGCCTCGCATCTCGGGAATGTGAAACTCATGTTTCCCATGGTGATGGGCGTGGCCGACATGAAAGAGGCGCGAAGCGTGGTCGATGAACTGATGCAGACCGAGCCCGGCATCCGTCCCCTGATCGGTGCCATGATCGAGACTCCCGCCGCCGTGTTTGATCTACCGGGAATTCTGGCCATGTCGGATTTCGCGTGCGTCGGAACCAACGATCTCGCCTATTCCATTCTGGCCATGGATCGCGGCACGCAGGGGCACTCGGCGGTTCAGTCATTCCTCCATCCGCCTGTCCTGAGGGCGATGGACCAGATCATCCAAGCCGCGCAACATCAGGGTGTGTCCTTGTCCGTCTGTGGCGAAGCGGCCGGCGACCCCAAAGTCGCCTGCTTGTTAGTGGGCATGGGTGTCAGGGAATTGAGCATGAATCCATTTCTGGTGGACGGTGTCCGCCACGGCATCCGGCAATTGACGGTTGCAGATTGGCAACGCGTCGCCAGTGAAATTCTCGCCGCACCGACGCCGGAGGACGTCCAGCTTCTCCTCACTTCACGATTCGCCGCCATAGAGACCATTTCCGAACACCTCGGCCAAAAGCCGTCGTGAGGCGCGTGACAATCGGTGAAAAAGTCCGGATTCCGCGCTACCGCAAGACGGGGAGACTCAATTTTTCGGAAACAGGAAAGTCAGGCTAAAACGCAACCCCCACTCGGGATGTTGCGGGGCCATTTCTTGATCTGATCGAAGATGAAGAAGGCTTGGAAATTCTCAAATCAATGTGGGGGATCGTTTTTCGCCACCAACTGTCGAAGCAAGTCGGTCTGGATTTGCTGAATCTCTAGCAGTCGCTCGCTGTGGTGGTGCAGGAGGTGGTCGAGCTTTTCGTGGATTTGGCGGATTTCGAGTTCGGCCTTGAGATTGATTTGGTAGTCCATTTCGGCGCGTTGGCGGTCGCGGGCCTCCACGCGGTTCTGGCTCATCATGATGACGGGGGCTTGCAGCGCGGCGAGGCAGGAGAGAATGAGATTCAGCAGGATGAAGGGATAAGGATCGGGAGGGCTTGTTCCAAGAAGAACGATATTGGCAATGATCCATAACACAATGAAGATGCCGAAGCTGATAATGAAGCGCCAGCTCCCGCCGAAGCTGGTGATGAGGTCGGCGAGGCGCTCACCGAAAGTGCGGCGGGCGAGGGCTTCTGTATCGTCGGGCTTGGTGGAAAGGATCTCGTGCTGTTTGAGGCTTTCAATGACGGCACGCTCAAGCTCGGTAATCTCGCCGATTTCCTCACTCAGAGCGGCCTCCACATAGTCAGCGCGCAACTCCGGCAATTCATCTTTGGCGATCCAGTCCGTGTCTTTGAGCTGTGGGTGCTGTTTCTGGATGAAGCGTAGCAGCGAAGGGCGCAGAGCGGCGCAAGGAATGCAGTCACTTTCATCGGCCACAGTGTTGCTGATCGCACAAGTGCGTTTGTTAGGAGATGAGTTCATGGTTTTTCCTTGGCCAAGGTTCCACGCAGTCCGCCGCCGATGAGCGCGGTGGCATCGAGCAGCGCGGTGGGGAGGCTCCAGGTGCTGGGCACAGCGATGTAGCGCGGTTCCCAGCTCGGACTAAAGTTGTTCTTGTAGTCCCGCAGGCCCTGGAAGCTGTAGAAGCTGCCGCCGCAATGGAAGATACGGGCGGCGATCTTGCTCCACAACGGCGCGAGTGGATGGGTGGAGAGGCTGGAGAGCGGTGCCATACCAAGGTTGAAATGGCGACAGCCCTGCGCCTTGCCCCAAGTCATGATTTCGGTGAATAGGTAGTCCATCACGCCGCTGGGCGTGTCCGCCACATGGCGCATGAGGTCGATGGAAAGCTCACTCTTGTCAGCGGTGGCCCGGATGCTGGCAAAGGCGACGAGGGTACCCGACGGCACGAGCACAACGGCACAAGGGAAGCGGCGCATGTAATCGTCGTGAAAACCTCCGAGCGAGAAACCTTTTTCCTTCGCATGGTGTCCCGCCAGCCACGCATCGGAAACGGCCCGAAGTTGCTCGAGATTTTGCGCCACAGTGGCCACGTCCCAGATCGTGAATGTGTAGCCATCGCGCATGAAGCGGCTTTTTGCTTGGCGTAGTTTTTTCGCTGCCGGGCATTCAGGGTTGAAAGTGTCCAGTGATACACGGGCCTCCTTGCCGAGTTTAAAAAGCTTGAAACCCATATCGACCTGACGCGGCATCTCAGCAGCACTGATTTCATAGAACACGGGACGGAAACCTTCGTTCTGTGAGCGCTCGATGAAGTTCCAGAGGAGATCGTCGGCGCTGCTGCGGTCAACCACTGGATCGCCCATGATGATGCGACTGCGGCCCTCGTCGGCATACATGAGAAAGCAGGGGCGTTCGGCGGAGAATTCAAATTCCTTGTCGCCCAAATAGGCGAGCGCGAGTAGTTTTGTTGCATTCATGATGTTAGAGACTGTCCGAAAAGTGAGTCATGAGGATGGAGGCATCGGATGGCTGGCAGGTGGCGCAGGGCGATCATCAGGCAGCCGAGGAGCGTGAAGCTCAGGAAGACGTGCGCGTGCTCCTCCCAGCGCACCAGCAGGCGGCGGTGATTCCCCAGCCTAGCGATCGTGCGCTCCACGATCCACCGATGCCGGCAGCGCCGCAGGGGGCGGCCGTCCTGCGTCGCGTTCTCCGGCCGGCGGTTCGCCCGGTGCGGCGCGATCATCTCAATGCCCAACTCGGCCAAGGTTTCGTCCAGTGGGTCGCTGTCAGAGGCCGTGTCGCCGACCAACCGCGCCGGCGCGGCGTCCGGGGCCGGGAGGTCCAGGGTGCCCTGGACCCTCTGCGGCTCACCGGTGCTGGCGGCGGCCACGCCCACCCCCAGCGGAACCCCCTGGCCGTCAACGACCAGCTGGAGCTTGCTGCCCTGGCCCTTGCGAGTGAGGCCGACGGCCTCGCCGCCGCCCTTGGCCGGCGCGAAGGTTGCGTCGATGAAGCACTGGTCGAGGTCGAGCCGCCCGCGCTGGAGGAGTTGACGGATGACGCGCGCGAGCAGCACCCGGAAGACGTGCTGCTCGCTCCAGCGGCGCAGGTAGTCATGCACCGCGGACATCGGCGGAAAGGTGCGGGGCAGATGCTCCCACTGGATGCCGGTGTGGAGCACGAAGAGGATGACCTCGAAGACGCGCCGGGCGTCGGCCAGGGGCCGGCCGAAGGAACTCCGGCGCGGTGCCCGCAGCACCGGCTCCAGCACCGCCCACTGCTCGTCCTTGAGAAACATGCGCTTCCGACGCACTCACTCACTAACCATTCAGACTTTTCGGACAGCCTCTAAGGATATGCGTGGCGATGTCGCGCTCTCTCGTAATTCCAGGTTCGGATTGTTCGCTCATGTCGGGGCTCTTAGCACGGGATGTTACGGGGCCATCCTTTTGATGCTATCAAAAACGAAGACGGCTTGGACATACATCGGCTGCTCGGCCCAGAGCGTGCCGTCGTTGTCGAAGGCGGCGATGTGCCCGGCCACGGGCGCGAAATCCGGCGAGCCTTCCTTGGTGACCTTTTCGACAAAGGTGGTGATGGCCTGCCTGGCCGGGCCGTCATCCCACGAGGGCAAGGGGTCGGCGGCGCGGACGGTGATTGCGAAAGCCAGCGCGGCGGTGAGCCAGTGTTGTTTGAGTGCAGGTTTCATTCTTCGATCAAGCATTGGCCGCGATCATATGGGGAACAGG
>JBJXFS010000314.1:0-6356 GCA_046155625.1 Verrucomicrobiales bacterium
ATAGGGTCAGCCATGGTGGCAGTGGATTGGAATTCTCATTCCCTCCGGCTCGATAGTCGGCCGCCTGGCCGGTCTCGCCTCGTTGAGGCGTCCGAGCGGATAATCCTCTGCGGGGTCCGTTCCTGACGGCGCTACGGTTCGCGCCGTTACTAAGATTTCAAGCAAAATTTTCTAACCTGTGCGCAGCGCTCTGTGGAATCCTCCTCACGTACTTTTTCCGGTGCTCGTAGCGTCAACAGACTTTTGAACCCTATGGACGACTCTCGCAATTCCCCAGATCCGCGCTACGGCGCTTGGAAGTTTATCGAGGAGATTGAGCTTGAGGACATGCGCGCACACCCGGTTTGGCTTTGGTGCACGCAGCTCGGTTTGCCGGACGAAGATGACGGACCGATTGACGGCGACGAGACGTCGATGCGACCTCTGCTTGAAACCGATTCCATACCTTTGGACCACGCCGCACCTCCCCTCATTTTGCTGCAGGTCGCCGGCACAGATTTCTACGCGTCTGGGCTTTACAACATCAAGAAAAAAATTCTGGAGTCGATTTCCGTATTCGCCGGCGGATCAATGAGCGCGCCGGCGCGAGTTCCGAGTTTGCCGGATCCGGTTATCTATGTCGCTGTTCCATCCATTGGAGGTCGTCGCGACGTTCGGTTTCGTTCCGAGAGCAAGAGTTCAGATGAGGCGACACAAGAGGTCTAATCGTTTATCTGCCTCAGTCCGAGGCCATCACCCACCCACCCGCATGACGAGCTTCGCGCGCGGTCGGCGCCACCGATCATCGCGCTTTTCATTCGCCGGATCGATACCCGGCCCCCAAGCGAACTTGATGAATCCGCCGCGCACCGCCTCAGCCATCATGCGCAGAGCGTCGGCCGCGTGGGATGCCCAGTTGTGCACCGGTTCGTCCCGCACCAGGCCGGTCAGGGCGTTGGCCTGAGGGTGCCGCTGGTAGGCGCTGAGCGCCTCCAGCCCGCGCTCGCAGGCAGGCAGGCGGAATTCGAGGTTCGGAAGCAGCTCCTTGAGATCGTTGATCCCGACCCAGATGTCGGGCGTCCGCGGGATGATTCGGAGGTTCGTCAGGCCGATTCGGGCCAGTTCCTCCGCGATGCTCGATCCGGTGGCATTTCGCGCCTCCGCGTCGTGCGGCAGGTGGTGGTTGCCCAGGTTGTACCCTTTGGCCCTCATCCGGGCGACCCGCTGGGTCAGCGTTTCGTCCAGTCCCATGTCGACATCGACCACGCGGATCATGCGACCGATGACCTGCCAGTACCAGACAGCCATGTTGAGCGGGCTTCCGAGATCCCATGACGTATGCACCAGGCACGACTGGTCGAGTGGCATCCGCTCACTGATACGGCCTTCGGCGCGCGCACGCTCGATTTCCTCAGCATAGATCGCGCCCGGACTCGGCGCCGTGAAATCGCACTTGTACTCCTGGGCATAGAGGTGTTTCGGCGTCCCGGCGCGCAAGCTGGCCAGTTCCTCGGGAGCGATGATCCCGGTTTCCGACGCCCGCAGAATGAGCGAGAACCATTCATCCGGATTGCTGGTCGCCTCCACCCAGCGCTCGTAGAATGCGTTCTTCCCCTTCGGCGTACCGATGAACGTCGCCCATCCTCGGTAATCAGAAAGGCAGGGCCGGATAACGGCGGACCAAGCCTCTGCCTCAATGTCGGCAGGCTCGTCGATCACAACCCCGTCGAAGTACAGCCCGCGCATCCGGTCGTACGAATCGCCCGAGTAGAGTCGGATTTGCGCCCCGTTGTGGAGTGTCATCGACAGCTCGGCCTGGTTCACCGTCACCGCAGGGAGCGGCTGGACGAATTTCCGCAGGTACCCCCAGGCGATGTCCTTCGCCTGGTCGCGTGTCGGCGCAATGTACCCGAACCGCGGTGGCGGGCCCGGCCGCTGGCGCGTCATTGCCCGGGCCAGGATATCCTGCAGGCAGCTGTACGTTTTTCCTGCCCGGCGATGACAAACAAGGCACGCGAACCGCTGCTTCCGTTCCAGGTACGCCTGGAACTGCCGGCGCGGCATGATCCGGAGCTTAATCGTCGCCATCGTCCTGCTTGGTCTCAATACCCAGAAGAATTTTTTGCTCGTCCGTGAGATTGAGTTTTTCAAGCAGTGCCTTCTTTTGAAACGCGAGCTCGGCGTCTTTGATTTGACGCAGTGCATCGTTGCGGGCCGCTTGAGCGCGATAAATGCGAATTTGTGTGAAACGCTTGAGATCCCTTCCCCATTCATCAAACCTCTTGAGGCAGGTGCGATCGGTGGCGGTTTTTGGGAACGTCATCCGGTGAATGATGTATTGGGCTTCCCCTGACGCATCCGAGAGGGATTCGCAGGCGCGCAGCAAATTTTTGTACGCACTCACCACAGACGCCAACGCGGACTTGATTTCCTTTTCTATTGATGCCTCATCGGGCACATGTGGAATTTTCATAATAAAACTCATTCCTGTCCCCCGATGGTCACCACCACCGTCACCCCCTCGCGATTCGCGTCGCTGCCGTCCCCGGCCAGGTCGTTGTCGAGCTTGATGAGAGCCGCCTTCGAGGGGAACACCGGCACCGGCCCCATCTTCGTCATCACCAGCTCGCAGTCGGCGTTCTCCATCGTGGCCGCGCTCGGCGAGGACCGCACCACCCGCGCGATGAACTCCCGCTTCTCCGCGATGGTCAGCACGGTGGAAGTGGCCGCCATCCGCTGAAGGGCCTCGATCCTGGCCACATTGCTGCCATTTGCTGCCAGACGTGCTGCATGGCCACGGTCCGGCTTATACCCGGCCAGCCGGTATGCCGCCGCAGCCGACTTCCCCTTCGCCCGCTCCTGGGCGAACCGCTCGTGGCCGTCATTGGACAGCGGCAGGGATGCGTCGATGGGCCGGCTCACCGCTTGATGGCGAGGCGGAAGAATTCGTCCCGTCCGAGCGCCGCCTCAAGCACCGCGAACGGGGTCCAGGAAATCAGGTCTCGCGACGCCTCGATGAGGAGTGCTACGGTTTTCAGTCCGGCCGGTTTCGGCGGCAGCGGCCGGAGGGTGAGAATGTCCGAATCCGGACTCTCACCCCACGTCGAGTTGAAGGCCCGCACGATCGTCTGCATCCCGGGCGTGGCGGCCGTGATCGTGTATTCCAGCTTCCCAGCCGGGATCAATTCGGCGTTCAGCTTCGTGGCCGTGAGCGAGTAGGCCGGCGGGAGGGGCGAGACGAGGTTCACTTCGTAATCGACTGGCTTCAGCGGCGGGGTGATCGTGACCTCGCAGACTTTGTAACCTTCGACATGGGGCGCGTCCTCCGGAGTCGGCGGGTCCCAGACAACTCGGACGGGCTTCGGATTGGCCTGGGCGACGCCGGCCACGAGTAAAGTGACAAGAAAAAGGAAAGGCTTCACGAGAGGATAGTAACGGCGCGAACCTTCCATGTCAATGGGCAGTGGCAGCCCGCAGACCGCCGAGTACCGACTGCGATCGGGGAAAATGAAAGGGAAAACCCCTGCAAGGTTTCCGCCTGCAGCAGCGTTTGGGGTTGTACGTTCCAGCATCCGGTTTATGTGTAATTCTGTACACATGCTCTCGTGAACTCCCCTCTCCCTGCCTCCTTCTTTCAGCGCCTCGACGCGCTACGCATTCCGTCCAAAGCCCGGCCTTATTTCCAACGCTGGGCCGAGCTCTGGACGAAAGCCGACGGTCACGATTCTGCGGATCGCACCACCGCCTTCTTCGACGCCCTTGGCCGCTCGACTGGCATCGCCGACTGGCAATTCCGCCAAGCCTTGCAGGCGGTCCGGATCCTGGCCGTCGAGTGCCTCGCTCTCCCCTGGGCCGCAGGTTTTCCCTGGGACTCACTCGCCGATCAGGCCCGCGATTTGCCGCCCTCCCACCGCACCCTATTGCGCTAAGCCCATTCCGTCACCGCCGCGAACCCAAATCCCGACCCCAACAACCCCACCCTCAAAATCCGTCCCCCCGGCCCCCATGACCACATCCCCGCCCCCGGCGAAGCCGAAACGCTAGCCCGGCTCGACACCGACCTCCGCCGCGTCATCCGCCTTAAACACCTCGCCGTAGCGACAGAAATGGCCTTCCTCCCCTCACAGCTCTGTTCTCCAAAGGAGCCGATTTTTCGTTGTGCGTCCGCTGCGACCTTAGCTTTTCTCGCCCTCACCAATCTCACCCCAGGGAACGATATGCCTCCAGAGAGTTTTGCCCAATACGCCAAGTCAAAAGAGCTGAATTCGGATCAGACCTTTACCGTAGAGCTGTTAATCGAAGACGCTCGGAGAGAGTTCGATCCCGACTATTGGGACAACTGGGAGGAGCGGTCTGATGCATGGGAAGAGAAGGGATACACTCCTTCATTCTCGCAAGACCAAGTTGAGCCCGCATGGGCTGAACTCGAGAAGCTGGAGTGGCTCAGTTTACAGCGGCTTCGGGGGCATCGTCGCCCCCTTCGCGACGTGGGCGCAGTCCGGTATCTCACCAAACTGACGGGATTGGTTCTCATAGATAACGAGGTTGTCGACATTTCCCCTCTCGGGGCACTCGTCAACTTGAAGAGACTCCATCTGGCCAACAACCCCATCAAGTGCCTTTCGCCTTTGTCCACTTGCTTGAAGATTGAAGAGTTGGACATACGAGGAGTGCCTGCCGAAGATCTTTCAGTTCTTCAGAGTCTTCCGAAACTCCGAGAGCTAGAGATTTCCATCGATCAAGTCGCTACGCTGGAGAAGTTAGATGAACTGCCGGCGCTAGAGCGCCTCGATATTGGAATCGGAGATATCGATTCTTTTACGTCTTTCGAACGTTTTCCTGAGATGCCGCAGCTTCGCGAGGTCCGAGGTGCAGACGTCAGTAACCTGAAAGGCCTCGAGCGCTACCCAAAGCTCCAGCAGCTAACCAATCTGTCAGGGAGTTTCGATTGACTCGAACCTCTCGCCAATTTGAAGGCACTGACCCACGCGAACATTCTCGGATCGAGGGTTCGCTCGCTGGAGCCGCTTTCAACCGTGCTTTCTCTTCGCGACCTTTGGCTGAACACTGATGCGGCGAAGGTGGATTTGAGCCCATTGGAGGCTCTTCCCGCACTCCGCGAAATCACTGTGAAGTGCAAAGGAGAGGAATTGCCTGGTCTAGGTCATTTCAGAGGAACCCTCGATTCGTGGGATGTTGAGTTTCGCGCCCCTAAGCCCAGATACATTCCATCCCTCGAACTGGAGATCGTCGACGAAAAGACGTTTGCTATTTACGGCACAGAGAAGCCATACAACGTGACCAAGGCGGACGCTAACGACGGGCTTCTGTCATCCGAACTGGGATGGTTGGACGACCAGATCGACGATCTCCTCTCAGTAGATTTCCAAGAGGATGAGGATTATACCATCCCGCATCAATGGGGAGGCGCAAGATCACGGACAGTTGTCTTACTGAGCGAGGAGGCGGTCGAGGCGTTTCCGCGGCTAGTTCTCGGAATTCAGAATATTCTGTCGACTGCCAAGATGGACTGGATCATCTACTTCCAGGACGACGACGATGAGTTCATCGTATGGGTATACCCTGACAAGATCACGGTCACGAAGGAGTATGCAAAGACCGTGCGTAATCTGATCAAACCAAAATAGGGCAGAACAAGGCGTCGCTCTCAACACCTGCCCTGCCGCGAGTTCAAATCTTCATGATCATTAAACCTTTAACCCACAGTCGAAGCCGCTCCCCCGGGCAGGCGTGAGAGGACTTCGACGTTAGGCCGCACTACGCACATCAATGAGTTCGCCCCACGTTTACGACAAGGCCAAGTATCACTACGAGACCACTGAGCAGCATGGCCTCTCGGAGGAGCACGCCGCCAATCACACCGTCATGTTTCTTCGATGGCTTATCGAGCGTCGGATGATGAGCGAGTTTTTCGAGCAGGAGGCCGAGGGGATTCTCCGGCAGTTTCGAGCTGGCGAGGTTTCGATTCACCAGGTTTACGACTGGTGGGATTGCTGCCTCGTTGACGACATGCTTTCGGAGGAGGGCAACGCCTTTGCGATGCACTACTTTGATTTCGAGCGTGGCCGCTACATCCACGACTACATCGCCACGTTGCAGGGCAGCTTGCCGTCGGAGTTTCACATTGTTTACACTGAGGACAGCTACCAGAAGATGCGGCAGGTCATTGACCGCAGTTACGACGAATGGAAGACACACAGATAGAGATGATGGCCGTTCCGACCGTGCGGCCTAACAAGACTGGTTAGCATCCCGCGGAGCGCAGCGGAGCCGGGATGCTAACCTTGGTTGAACGATTCGCGGGTGAGGCGAGAGGCGATCAGAGCGGAGGCAGCGCGCCGTGTGCCGAGAGGGGA
>JBJXFS010000338.1:0-10370 GCA_046155625.1 Verrucomicrobiales bacterium
GTTGGTAGAAGGCGGTGATCGGTAATCAGTAATCAGCGGGAAACGGGCGTGGCGCGATGGACGGGGCGAGTCACAGTTATGGGTGGCAGGGCAGCGAGCGGAGCGGCCACTTCGAGGACGAGGACGAGGACGAGGACGAGGACGATTCCAAGCATCCTGGATAGGTTTTTTCCGCCCACGCGATTGCTCGTCAACTTCGTCCATCCCTCCTTTGCGCCACTCGTCCTCGTCCTCGTCCTCGACTCCACGTGGGCGATCCTTGAGCACCAAGGACTCGAAAAACCCAGTCTTCCTGGAATCAACTCTCGCTGACAGTTCTTTATTGCACCCAAGGCCGGGATGACGACCCGCACAATCGTGTACTGGAACTCATTGATGATGTATAACATACAATTTGTTATGCAGAAGTGATCTGTGTTCAGTCGAAACTGGGCGGACGATTGGGGTTGGAGCTTCCGGGCTCGTAGGAGGTGGGAGCGTGGAGAAAGAAACTCCTTCTCGCCATGTCAAGCGGTCTCCAAAGCGACAAGAAGCGAAACAGAAAGCCGCGGTAAAGGGCAAAATCCTCGGGTCGTGGATCACGCGATCATCACTCGAGAAGCGGAGCCCATCGCCATGTGGAACGTGTCCGCCGCCTACGCGCCCGGAGGGTCGCGTCCCACCTCAATGCCTGCTGTACCCCCCCCCTCTTGGAGAGTTTGTTCCATCAAGATTTGAGTCATCGGATGGGATGGGGTTCAACGTCCCGGACCTTGCGCCGCACGATGGGCCTGAGGCGGTGCGGATCACGAGAACAATTCGTTGTCGCGGAAGAAGCGGCGCAATTCGATGGCGGCGGCCTCGGGACTGTCGCTGGCGTGGCAGACGTTGACCATTTGGTCGACGCCGAGGTCGCCGCGGATGGTGCCGGGATCGGCTTTGCGGGAGTCGGTGGGGCCGAGCAATTCGCGGACGCGGGTGATGGCATTGTCTCCTTCCAATGCGACCGCGATGACGGGGCTGCTCTGCATGAACGTGACGATTTCAGGAAAGAACGGCCGATCGGCGATATGGGAGTAGTGTTCTTTAAGCAGGTCGTTGGTGAGCGTCATCATTTTGACGCCGCGGAGCCGAAACCCTTGGCGGGCAAAGCGGCCGAGCACCTCGCCGACGAGGTTTTTGGTGACGCAATCGGGTTTGCAGAGGATGAGGGTGGTTTCCAGGGCCATGAGAGTATAACGAAGGTGATGGGGGACACCGGGGAGTTCCGGTTGTCGGAACGGGGGCGGGGAGGTTTGTTAGCGGGGAAGGGGCGGGAGGCAAGGGATTCGTCATAAAGCATTCCCCCTTGCCAGCCGGTGGAGGCCGGGGCGAGGGTTAGGCTTTTGCTGGAGGATTTGAGGAACCGATGGGAGCCGAACCCGCCCACTTTCCCGATGCCGCACCGTTCGATGGGGTGAATGAATTCCCTGACTGGCTCGACCCGATGGTGGTGAAGGAGCTGAGGCAGGGGCTGCGGGCGAGTTGGTTCCTGGGGCCGTTCATTGGGATTCAGATGGCTTGTCTCGGGCTGATCTGGATTGAGTACCGGGCGGCCCGGCCTGGAGGCGCTGCGCTGGCCTCGGAGGAAATTGGGCACCAAGTCTTTTGGGGGCTTGTTTTTTTGACGTTGGGCGGTGTGCTGCCGTTGCGTTCGCTGGCTGGATTGAGCGGAGAAATGGCTGGCGATGGACCGCGGCTCGTGTTGATCGCGGGCATTTCACGCTGGCGGATCGTAATGGGCAAGTGGTTGACCCAAATGGCATTGGCCGGCCTCACGGTGATCTCGTTGCTGCCCTACGCGATCGTTCGATATTTTTTTGGCGGGGTCGAATTTCTGCCGAATGCGCTGACTCTTGCGTGCGCGCTCGGGTTGGCTGGCGCGATGAATGCGCTGCTCCTCGGGGCCTCCGGCTACGCTGACTACTGGATGCGGACAGTGATTGCGCTGACTGGCGCCCTCTATGTCGGCATACCCATGGTCGGGCTGGCGGCCATGGTGGGGGACGTTTCAACAGCTGACGAATTGTTTCGCCCGGGGGTGGCGTCACTGGCGGCCTTGTGGGGAGTGTTGGGCGTTGGCCTGGCACTGACGTACTATTGTTTCTGCGGGCTGCAATTGGCGCGATCGCGTCTCCGTGCCGGGATGCGGCCTTGGGAAGTGCCGCCGAGCCGGCCGATATTGGTTTTGTTTTTTTTGTCGCCTCTGTATTTCGGTCTCATTTCCTTTGCCACGTGCGGGTTGGGATTTCCGCTGGTGGCGGCGGGCTTGGTGTGGTGGGTTTGGTCGCTGGATCCGGCCGATTTTCCGGTGCGATCGGAGATGCATTTTATTCACCCCAAGCCCACGGTGGCGCCGAAGACGTATCGATTCTGAATTCCATGGCCAACTCACTTTTCGACACCTTGCAGCGTGCCTTTGCGCACCGGGGATGGCACTGCGACGTGGTGGCGGGTCGTGAGGTGGTGGAATCGATGTTTGAGGCGCACCATACTCGCGTGCGGGTGCATGCGCAGGTGTATGCCGACATCCGGGCGGTCTCGGTGGTGGGATACGCCACGGCGACGGTGCCGGCGGCGCGGGCCGGGCTGATTGCGGAGGCGCTGATGCGGCTGAACCAGCAACTGACGCTCGGGAATTTCGAGATGGATTACGATGCCGGGCGCGTCTTTTTCCGGATCACCAATTTGTTTGGCCCCGGCGGAGGTGAGGCGGAAATTCTGGCTTCCATGGTGCATGCGGCGGTGGCGGAGATTGACCGGTTGACCCCGTTTCTCACGCTCCTGCTGCGGATGGAGACGGAGGAGTTGAGCCGGCTGAATCTGCGACTGTTTTTGCGGCGGGAGGACTTGCTGCCCCCCGCGGCGGCCGACGGAAAGAAAGTGTAAGGGGCATGAGTGCGCGCGTGTTCATTTTGCGACCCCGGGGAGGTGAGGACGGACCATACACCGAGGAGCAGGTGATGGACGGACTGGCGGCGGGCGACTTGTCCCCAACCGATTGGTGCCGATTGGAGGACCAACCGCAGGCACAGATGTTGAGGGAAGTTTTCGAGATCGAGGAGGAGGCGGGGGAGCAGGGCGAGGAGGGGGAGGAAGCTGGAGAGGGTGGGGATTCCGAGGATGAGGACGAGGACGATTCCGAGGACGAAGGGGAGGCCATAGTTTACGCGGGATCGCCGAGTCTGCTGGGGTATGGATGGACGATGGCAGTGGCGGGCGGAGTGCTGGCGGCTGGTTACTGGTTGGGGCGGTTTGGGGTGCCGTGGGTGGTCGGTGCACTGGGAATCGCGTTGGTATTGATTGTGCGGTTGCTGCTGCATCGGGCGGCGCGGGAATACGTGGTGACGACGGAGCGGGTGGTTTCGACGATCGGGCTGGTGACGAGGACGAGCCGCGAGATTCCGTTGGGCGAGCTGGCGTCGATTCGGCTCCACAAGGCTGGGCCATTTGGGTGGCTGGGCGTGGGGACGCTTATTTTTTCAGCGGAGGACGCAGAAATGGGGGATGTGGTTTTCGAGCGGGTCGGGCGGGTGAACCGGGTGATCGAGTTGATTCGTGCCGGGCGGGGGCGAGGTGGGGGCGGCTGAGATGGTGCTGGACCGAGGCGGGAGGATGTTGTTGATAGATCGCTGATCTCATGTCCGAACCCCACGTTATTCTTGGCGTCAGTGGCTCGATTGCGGCGTACAAGGCCGCCGATCTCGCCAGCCAAATGGTCAAGCAAGGGCTGCGGGTGAGTTGCGTGATGACGGCGGATGCCCAACAATTCATTACCCCGCTGACCCTGCAGGTTTTGTCAAAAAACCCCGTGGTGACGGGCCTGTACGATGAAAAGGAGACGTGGCGGCCCGGACACATCGCGCTCGCAGATGGCGCCGATCTGATGCTGGTCGCGCCGGCCACCGCGCATACGATGGCGCAACTGGCCCTTGGGTTGGCGCCGGATGCCCTGACTGCGATTGCGCTGGCGACGCGGGCGCCTCTGCTCATCGCCCCGGCGATGAACGGCAAGATGTGGCTGCATCCGGCCACCCAGGAACACGCGGAAACTTTACGGCGTCGAGGGGCAGAGATCATAGGGCCCGACGAAGGTTTGCTGTCTTGCGGCTACGAGGGCGTGGGCAGGCTCTGGCCGGTCGAGGGGATTGTGGAATGCGTCCTGCGAAAACTCGATCGCCCAGCGCCGGGAAATTAAAGGATGTCGCCGGGACGGTAGTCAGCGGCTTCGGGGTAGCGAGCGGCGGCGGCGCGCAGGGCGGCGGTGGTGACGGCGGTTTGAGCCAAGGCGGCCCCGGTGGCGGATTGGCCGCGGCGGATCACGGCGTCCAATTGAGCGCGCGTCAACCCAAGGCGGGAGTCGGCGGCGAGGCGGTCGAGCAGGTTGTTATGGCTGACGGTGCCAGCGCGCAAGTCGCGCATGGTGGCGGTGGCGTGTTCCTTGATGATTTCGTGGGCGGACTCGCGTCCCAGTCCGTGGCGGACAGCTTCCATCATGATGGTTGTGGTCAGGAGGAACGGGAGGTATCGGTCATTTTCGCGCTGGACCGATGACTCGAAGACCTCCATCTGGGTGAGCACGGTCAGGAAGGTTTCGAACAGACCGTCCAGTGCGAAGAAAGCATCGGGCAACACCACGCGACGGACGACCGAGCATGAGACGTCACCCTCGTTCCACTGGTCACCGGCGAGGCCGCCGGCCATCGTGACATAACCTTTGAGCAGGGTGTGGAAGCCGTTGATGCGCTCGCACGACCGGCTGTTCATCTTGTGGGGCATGGCCGACGAGCCGGTCTGCCCCTTGGCAAATCCCTCGCCCGCCAGTTCATGACCGGCCATCAATCGCAGCGTTTTCGCGAAGTCGGCCGGACCACTGGCCAGTTCGCACAGGCAGGCGACCACGCGGAAGTCGAGGCTGCGCGGGTAGACTTGGCCGACCGACTGGAGGACATGGGGCACGCCCAGGTGTCGGACGACTTCGGTCTCCAGCGCCGCCACTTTTGACGCGTCGCCGTCGAACAGGCTGAGTTGATCGAGTTGAGTGCCGACCGCCCCTTTGAGGCCGCGCACCGGGTAAGAGGCGATGAGGTGTTCGAGTTGCTGAAAGGCACCCAGCAGTTCCTCGCCAAACATCGCCCAGCGTTTGCCGACGGTCGTGAGCTGCGCGGCCACATTGTGGGTGCGCGCGGTCAGTGGGACTGCCGCATCGCCCTCGACTCGCCCCGCCACCCCCAGGAGGGCGGCCGCGGCTTTAGTCCGGATGACTCCGAGCGCGCGGAATACCTGGAACTGCTCGACATTCTCCGTCAGGTCGCGCGAGGTCATGCCCTTGTGCAAGTGCTCGTGCCCGGCCAAAGCGCAGAATTCATCGATTCGCGCCTTCACGTCATGGCGGGTGATGCGTTCGCGCCGCATGATTGAGTCCGCATCGATCTGGTCAATCACCCGCTCGTACGCCGCTATCGCGTCTGCGGGAATCTCCAGGCCCAGCGACTGTTGGGCCTTCATCACCGCGATCCATAATTCGCGTTCCAGGCGGATCTTTCCTTCGGCCGACCAAACCGCCCGCATGGGCGCGGTCGCATACCGTTCGGCCAGGACATTCGGAATCGGGCTCGCAGACATGCCACGTGTTACGCGGCCACCGCCGCGGGTCAAAAGCGATTTGGGGGCAGAGGAGGACGGAGGTCGGTGGTCAGAGGCGGCGGAGGAAGGACGGAGGTCGGCAGTCGGGTGTCCGTGAGCGGATGGCTGAACGTGGAAGCGCTGGAGGCGTATTCGGTATTCAGCTTTGTTCTGTCTGTGGTGAAGATCCAGTCACTGGACGCGGACGCGGGCGAAACCGGATGGTTGGACGGAGATTGGTTGAGGGGCGCGCCACGTTTCGCGGATGGTGGTGGGGCCGGCGGGATCCGAGCGGACGAGGGTGCCTCCGGTCGTCCAGGGGCCTTGGGGTGGGGAGAATTCAACCGACCATCGGATATCCACGGCATTGAAAGGGCGGAGGAAGGAGACCGTGGGGAATAATTGCGGGACGCCGTCGACTTGGAAGGTTTCGATGGCGGCGGTGGGTTGGGGTACGGAGTGAGGGGCCTTCGGGTCGCTGGCCAGGCCGTATTCCAATTTGTTGTTGGCGCCATCGAGATCGGAGTCGACTTGCGGGTCGGCGGGTAATCCGAGGGCGGCGGCCCAGGCCTCGAACGTGAGGCCGGCGGCATCCGCGGCGCCGGGCGAGCCGGAAGGCGCGAGGCTGGCGCGCCAATTTTCCGGCCGTGTGTGATCCGGCCGCGATTCCGGGGCGACGAGTTGGAGGCCAGGGCCATCGCCATCGGCGCCCACGGGCCACGGGGAGACGTCAAGATACGCCACGCTGCGGATTTCCAGACCGGCGCCATAGGAGAGTTTCACTTCTTCGCCCGAGTTGCGGAGTTGGTCGGCCGGGAAGCTGCCGCCGATCGGGCGGCCGGAGCCGTAACGTTTTTCGAAAGCGCCTGGGTTGCGGACGACGAGCAAGTACCCACTGGGGGCGATCTGAGTGCCGGGAGCAAAGTCGACATCGACGCCCTTGGTGAAGCGAACTCCCGTGAGGTCGACGGTGGCGGCGGAAACATTCATCAATTCGATGTACTCGAAGTCGTCTTCGGTGAACCCGAGGGTGGCCTCCTCGGCGCTGGGCGGGGCCGGGTGGTACATGATTTCCGAGATGACGAGGCTGTTGACGAAGTGCGAGATATCCGGAGCGGAGGCGGCGAATTGGACAGGTTCCGACCACCGGCTCCAGCGGCCGGTGGTGTCCTTGTGACGGACGCGGGCGCGATAGGTATGACCGGGGCGGGCGGCGGTAGTGGGCAGGGTGATGGATGAAGCAAACGTCGTGATCTCCGGTGAGGTCCAAGCCTCCTCGACTTCGTAGATGCGTGGGGTTCCGGCCTCGTATCCGGCGACTCCGGGGGCGGCGATTTCCCCGAGCCGCCATTGCACGGCGGCAAAGGACTCGTTGCCTTGCGGGTCAGCGAAGGCGCTCGATTCGAAGCGCAGGGCGTTGGCGGGATAGCCGGGATCACCCACGTAGGTAATGGTGGGTCGCTGGGGAATGGCGGCGTCCTTGGCCTCCTCTTCCAGGAATTCGTAGCCATACCCGAGTTGATTCCCGTTGTTGACGGCCCAGGCGGTCGGGCCGGGGTAGGTATCGGTCATGTAGTCCAGGAGGTACTTCATGAAGTCCTCGTGCTCGGCCGTTCCGCGGAAATCAGGCGTGCGCAGCCACCGGGTGTAGGCGCCGCCAGCCGCATTGAAGGTGAACCGTGTGTAGTAAAAGTTCCCGCGGTGGGCACTGTCGCTCGCGGTGGAGGGCGGAGTGGCCGGGGATCCGGCGGAGCGCGGGTGGAAATTCCACATGGCGGCGTCGATGTCGGCCCAGGTGAGCGGTTGGCTGGTCGGGTTGACGCGTTGGGCGAGTTCATCGACCAACTGGCCGACCTGGCCGCCGGACGGCGAGCGATCGGCGACGAGGAGGTCGAGCAGTTCGCGGCAGCGGTTTCGTTTTTCGATGGCGAGGACGGGCAGCGTGACGCAGCGGTCCTGGGTGATGGCCCCGCTGGCGCTCTGGTGCCGACGCCCGACGAACATCATGTCGAGGTCCCAGGGGATCGGCTTCCACCCGCCGACCGAAGCATGGTAAAAAAAGTGGTTCCACCCGTCGCGCATGTCGACATTTCCGACGATGCGGCTGACGGCGCGAAATCCGTAATAAGCGTGGAGATCGAGGTTTTCGCGCCACCACGATTCTGGCTGGGTGCGGGCTGATCCCGAGGCAAACGTTGACCAGTCGGCCGTGGTGGTGGGCTGGCCGTAGGCCTGGTGTTTTTTGTCGCCGGTCCCGGTGCCGCCGCCCTCGATTTTGTAGACATTGCCGTCCGGCAAGCCGCGTTCGTCGAGGAACGATCCGTCAGGACTCTCGATGGCGATGTACTGCCCCCAGAAGTCGCCGGAGTATTGGCCGTAGTAGGCGCGTCCCGATCCAAGGGACGGATCGGTGTTATTGTGAGTGGCCGGGTCGGCGGCCTCGATGGGATTGTCGATAACGCGCAGGCTGATGTAATGGGTTTTGGGCGACGGGACGCCGACCAATTCGTACATGCGGAATGAGAGGCGCTCCTCGACGCCGGCCATGCCGCGATTGGCGGCGATCCACGGCGACGATCCGCCGTTGAGGTTGAGGTCTCCCCACGACTGTTGATAGGGCCGGCCGTGGTCGTCTTTGGGAAGGAGTTCGCGGGTACGGTTGAAGTGGAAGCGCCACTTGTTCTTGCCGGCCACGTAGGTCGAGAACTCGCCGCGGTTGTGGAACGTCATGTGGTCGAGCACCTGATCCTCGAACACGAACGTCCCCTGCATGCGGGTGGCGTCCTGCCCCGAGGTGTACTGGCTCGTGGTCACGTCGGCCTGGTTTGCGAGCAGGTGGTAGGCGGGCCGCTCGCGCATCAGCGGCTCGGGAAACTGGCGTACCACACCCGGACCGCCCGTGGCACCGGGCCGAAAGGCGCCGGCCCAGCCTGGGATGCCGTCATAGCAGAAGTAGGCGAAATTTGGGCTGCCGTCGTCGGCGTACGGCGTGAGGACGGAAGCGCCGAGCGAATCGGTGGCGGCGATGCGGTAGCGCACGAGGCGGCGATGGACCTGTAGCGTGGCCGGCAAGGTGACTGAGAAAGTGCCGTCACCGGCGAGGGCGTCGCCGCCTGATCCGTCATCGGTCATGGGCAGGGCGGTCCAGTTGGTCAGGTACGCCGGATCTTTTTTGCGGATGTAGGCGCCGGGTTCAACAATTTGATAGCGCAGTTCGACGCCGGTCACCTTATCGGCGTCGGTGATGCGCGCGGTGATGACGACGGGCGTGGCGGACAGGGGCTGGCGCGGCGTGTGGCTGACTTGGCGAACTTGGGGTGGCGGGTTCGGGGTGGTGGTGGCATTGGGGGCGCCCGGAGTTGGGAGAGGGGAAAACTCGGCCACCACCTGGGCATCGACGCTGAAATCACTGCTGCCGAGGGATTCGTTAAAGGCGTGAATGGCCAGGGTGTTGACGCCTGGCTGGAGGTTCACGCTGGCGGCATCGACGACGAGGTCCTGCCAGACCGGCACGCCCGCGCCGGTCACGGCCTCGTGGTTGGTGGCGCCGGGAGTGATACCGGGCGGGTCGGTGACGCCGGCGTTGAATGGCTTTTCATCCGTGCCCGTGATATTCGGGCGGCCGGCCAGCTGACCATTGATCCAGACCACGCAGCCGTCGTCCACGCTCACGCGCACCCGCACCTTTGAGGGCATCGAGGATCCGGGCAGGATGAACGATTTCCGCAGGTACACGGAAATATGGTTCAACTGCATGAGCGGATCGTTCCAGGGGGACGCTCCGAGGTCGGTGTTGAGGTTCGGGTCGTTGTAGCCGACTGGCGTGCGGACGTCGTACCAGGATCGATCCTCGACGAAATCGCCGCGCCGCCACGCATCCATCGGCTCGGACGCCTCACTGGTTCCGCGGCGAAACCGCCAGCCGGATTCCGCCGGCGCGATCAGCAGCATCGTATTGCTCGGCGAGCCGGGGCCGGGCGAACTGCGCCACGATCCGCCCAGATCGTTGTCCAGGCCGGCGTGGATCAACTCCATGGACGACCCGCCTCCGGCCGCGTGTGTGGGCCACGGAAATCCGGCTCCGTACTCGACCTCGTCAACCACTGTTCCCGCGGCATCACGCAGGCGGATGCGCTCGCCGCCATTGCGCAGTGAGCCAGTCCACGGACCGAGCGCCGGTTTCTGGAAATCGGCTTGAAACGCCGCCAAGTCGCGCGTCACGACAAGGAACCCGGCCGGCGGCAATTCGCTCCCGGCGGGAAACGTATAGTCGATCGCGTCGGTGAACCGCCAGCCGCCAATCGCCACCGGCGTTTGACTCGTGTTCAGGAGTTCGATGAATTCAGATGGGCGAGCGTTGTTCGGCGGGTCGTAGTGGATTTCATTGATCACGACGGACTGAGCCGTGAGCTCGGCTGGAAGGATCAGGAAGGCGAGAGCGGCGATGGTGCGGTTCGCGGAATACAGGCAGCGGGGGAAATTCATCTATCCAATGGGGGCCAGAGTGTGGAAAATGTCATTGTGCCCCAAGTCGTCGCACGGCGTCAAACCGGATCTACGGCCGCGCGGGCGGGAACACGGCTGATTTTTGCACGGGCGCAAAAAGCATGAAAAAACCGGGGGACGACTGGGAGTGGCGGGCTAAGACCGCCATACTGACTCGAGCATTCGACTCAGACCGGTCGCTCGCAATGTCAAAACGTTTTCGGTTCCATGGCGGCCCCAGC